>JANXZQ010000189.1 GCA_025355445.1 Gammaproteobacteria bacterium | reverse complement strand
ATAGGGCGGGTCTCTGTTCAGCAGATTCAGCACTGCCAAATTGAAATTGAGACCACCCCAGATTCCCTTGAGGCGCGGCGCGTACCTGACGGAGGCATCGATGGTAGTCCACGAACCCACGCTCTCTGCAGGCAGCACCTGTGTGTTGGTCTCATGTGCGAGATAATTCACGGTTCCCGTCAGGGCCCACAATGCCGGCTTCCAGGTTACCCCGGTACGAACCCGAAATTTGGGCGGATAGAATGCGAGTCCGCTCAGGGTTTGAGACGGCGACTGCGGTGTATTGACTTGTGTAAGATCGAGGTAGGTACCGTCCAGGAATAACAGCGTACTGCTCGCGTTTGCATTCAGGCGATAATTGATGCTGAGATCGGCGCCGCGAGCGGTCTGGCTGGCGACGTTGGTTAGTCGCGCATCGACGATCGCTGCCACATTGCCGGGTATCAAGGGTTGGCCGGAGAAATTATACACAGCACTCGCGGGATACTCGTTGATTACGGTTTGCGCGTAGCTCGCCGACGGCGATGGCGTCACGAAGAAAGCGTTGAATGGGTCCGTCAGCGCTGCAAACGCATTGCCGATTTGCGAAATTCTATTCCTGTACTTGATGTCGAAAAACGTCGTGGCGACGCGCAGTCTGTCGTCTTGCAATCCCGAATAGTCTGCACCGAGGCTCCACGCATTGGCCGACTCGGGCCGCAATGACGGATTGCCACCCGCGCGAAGCAATACCAGGGCGCTTCCTCCCGCAGCCGCCGGATCGGCAAAGTCAAGAGCCACCAATTGCTGAGCGCTAACAACGTCATACAGATTGGGCGCTCTAAACGCCCTTCCCCACGTGGAGCGCAGTTTGAGCGAGTTCGCCGGTGCATATATCAGGCCGATCTTCGGCACCGTCGTGCTGCCGAAGTCGGAGTACCGTTCGCTGCGGCCGCTGACTGTGAACGCAAGTACGTCGGCTCCGGAGTGTTCTGACGGACCTACCAACGGCACTGAAAGCTCGCCGAAGCCGTAACGAATATTGCGCTCACCGGCAGCGGCGTTGCCGAGCGAATCAAACGTCACGCCGATGGCATTTGAAAAGCTCTCCCTTCGATATCCTGCGCCAAAGGCGAGACGCACCGGGCCTGTGGGCAAATCGGCAACGACTCCGTTGGCACTCACCTCGATACCGCGCAAGGTTCCCAGAGATTTCTCCGCGTTTTCGGGAGTCACGGGCGACGGCAGCTTCACTGCATCTTCCAGTGTTCGGTCTTCCGCTTCTGTAACCAATATCGACGCCTTCCAATCGTGCCAGAGGTTAATATCGGCACCCGCGGCGACCGCAAATTTCCGTAGTGTGGTCGGATACGCAAACGTCGCCGTCAGATCGGTCGGATACGTCACGTATCGATTCGCATCCCGCGCGATGTACAGCCCATCGATGAACATCGACGCCGCACCCACATCTTGCCTTACCGATAACGTCACGGAGTTGCTCTTCGTGGACGGCAGCAAAGAGTTAGGCGTCGCCGCCGCCGCGGTGAAGCCTCGGTCCGTGGCGTCGACCGCGTCCTCCTGCATGTGCTCGTAAGCCAGCATCATGCTGCCGCCGCTCCAGCTCGTGCCGAACAGTTGGCTCGCTCGTTTCTGCGCACCGCCTCCTTCGGGAGCGTAGCCGTAGGACAGGCTAGTCTTCGCGCCTTCGTAGTTCTGCTTCAATATGATGTTCACGACCCCCGCCACTGCGTCGGATCCGTAAATTGCGGAGGCACTGTCCGTGACGATCTCCACGCGATCTATGGCGTCGATGGGGATGGAGGTAATATCCGCACCGCCGCCCGGGAGGCCAGCCGCCATTCGATGGCCGTCGATCAGTGTGAGAGTCGATCCCGGCCCGAGTCCACGGAGATTGGGCACCGATGCCCCGGTTGGATTGTCGGCAAAGCTCAGGTTTACCTGCGAGTTGTTAACGCCGGTTGCCGGATTGATACCGCCGCCAAACATTTGCGGCACGCTGAGCATGAGATCGGCTAGGGATGTATATCCCGACCGATCGATTTGCTCCCGACCAATCTCCAACACCGGCGACGCCGACGACCCGCCCCGGATGTGAGTGCCGGTGACTACGATTTCGTCGAGATCCTTTTTCTCAGCCGTCTTCCGATCTGGCTCGGTCCCCGCGCCGCGCTCCACTACTTGAATCGTATTGTCGTTGACCATCACTGCCTTCAACGCAGTGCCCATCAGCAATATCGAGAGTGCCTCACCCCTCGAGTACTCACCTTTGACGGCCGGCGCCTGCAGCCCCGCCACCAACGAGGGTTCAAAGGAAATATTGCAGTTTACCTGCAGCGCGAAGTCGCGCAATGCCCTTTCCATCGATTCCGCCGGCAAATCAAAACGCGACTTGAGATCCGCGCTCACCGCCGCTGTCTCGAAGCCTAAGCAACCGACAGCTATCAAAACCCCAAGTAGAAGAATTACCGATATTCGGCGCATGAGTGAGCCCCCATTTTGTTTTCCCTGCATGCCAAGACGCAATCAGCAGGTCCGATGGGGTCACTCAGTTGAAATATTTGTTACTTCGAGTCGCGTTCCTTGTTGCTGAGTGTGATCTCCGCGCCGCGAGTGACCACGCTGAGGTGATAAGCGAGTGACATGGCTTGCGCAAAACTGGCGGCATCGCCAATGCGAAAGACACCGCTTACGCGAAGATCGGACGCTGCCCCCGTGATGCTGATCTTGATTGAGCCGTATCGATTGAACTCCGCCGCCGCCACGGCCAACGTCGTATCGTCGAAAATCAACAGCCCGCGCTGCCACGCAGTGACTTTGTCGATCGACGGAGCATCCACGACGCCCGGTGTGTCGCCCGCAAACCGAAGCCTTTCGCCACGATTCAAGAG
>JANXZQ010000161.1 GCA_025355445.1 Gammaproteobacteria bacterium | reverse complement strand
TTTGCGCATCTGCGGAAAGCGCCGTAGCGCAAAGCGAGGAACCGGAGTGTCGACACCTGCAGTGCTAGCTCTCGAAGATGGCACCGTGTTCCGTGGCGTCTCAGTAGGCGCAAAAGGCAACACGACTGGTGAAGTAGTTTTCAACACGGCAATGACCGGCTACCAGGAGATCCTCACGGATCCTTCGTACTGCCGCCAGATTGTCACTCTGACCTATCCCCATGTGGGCAATACCGGCACCACCCCTGAGGACCTGGAATCGGGCGCCGTCTATGCCGCCGGCCTCGTGATCCGCGATTTGCCGTTCCTGCACTCCAATTGGCGCGCCACCGAGTCGCTGCAAAGTTTCCTGCTCCGCTGCAAGGTGGTGGCGATCGCCGATATCGATACCCGCAAGCTCACGCGCCTGCTGCGTGAGAAGGGCGCCCAATCCGGATGCATCATGACGGGCGACAATATCGATGAAACTGCTGCGGTGCGCGCCGCCAAGAAATTTCCCGGCCTCAAGGGCATGGACCTCGCCAAGGCAGTATCGACGAAGAAAATGTATCAGTGGAATGACGGGCTGATTTGGAAGTCCACCTCCAAACCGCCGCGGCCGCAAAGCCGTTTGCACGTGGTCGCCTACGACTACGGCGTCAAGCGCAACATCTTGCGCATCCTGGCCGAACATGGCTGCCGCATCACAGTTGTGCCGGCACAAACCCCGGCAGATCAAGTATTTGCGATGAATCCTGATGGTATTTTCTTAAGTAATGGACCCGGCGATCCGGAGCCTTGCGACTACGCCGTAGAGGCGATCTCGCGTTTTCTAGAAACCGACCTGCCGATATTCGGGATTTGCCTCGGCCATCAGTTACTTGCCCTGGCGAGCGGCGCCAAGACGTTGAAAATGAAATTCGGCCATCATGGGGCGAATCATCCGGTATCCGAGATCGATTCGGGCCGGGTGCTGATCTCCAGCCAAAATCACGGTTTTGCGGTCGACGACACCACGCTGCCGGCCAATGTGCGCGCGACCCACCGATCGCTGTTCGACGGTTCCCTACAGGGCCTGGCACGCACCGATCGTCCGGCTTTCAGCTTTCAGGGTCACCCGGAGGCCAGCCCCGGCCCGCACGATGTGCGCCTGCTGTTCGAACACTTTATGTATTTGATGGTGAAGCGCATGCAAGCCAACTCGCGGGGCCGCAATCCCGTCAAACAAAAGTCGGCCGAGAGTTAAGTGCCCAAACGAACCGACCTCAACAGCATCCTGATCATAGGCGCTGGGCCCATCATCATAGGCCAGGCCTGCGAGTTCGATTATTCTGGAGCTCAGGCTTGTAAGGCATTGAAAGAAGAAGGTTATCGGGTCGTTCTGGTGAACTCGAATCCGGCCACCATCATGACCGATCCGGAAACCGCCGATGCCATTTACATCGAGCCCATCAATTGGCGCACCGTGGCTCGCATCATCGAAAGGGAACGTCCCAGTGCGCTGCTGCCCACGATGGGTGGCCAGACCGCTCTGAATACGGCGCTCGACCTGGTACGCGAGGGCGTACTCGAGAAATTCAATGTCGAGATGATCGGCGCTTCGCAACGCGCCATCGACATGGCCGAGGATCGCGAGCTGTTCCGCCGCGCCATGGCGGATATCGGGCTGGAGACTGCGCGCGCGCGGATCGCGCACAGCATGGAAGAAGCTTTGGCGGTGCAATCGGAAATTGGCTTCCCCACCGTGATCCGGCCTTCCTTCACGTTGGGCGGCAGCGGCGGCGGCATCGCCTACAACCGCGAGGAGTTCGAGGCCATTGTGGCGCGCGGGCTCGATGCCTCGCCCACCAATGAAGTGCTGCTCGAGGAGTCGGTGATCGGTTGGAAAGAGTACGAAATGGAAGTGGTGCGCGACCGCGACGACAACTGCATCATCGTGTGCTCCATCGAGAATCTGGACCCCATGGGTGTGCATACGGGGGATTCGATTACGGTAGCGCCGGCGCAGACCCTGACGGACCGCGAGTACCAGCGCCTGCGCGATGCCTCGATCGCGGTGTTGCGCAAGATCGGCGTGGATACCGGCGGCTCCAACGTGCAGTTCGCGGTCAACCCGGATGACGGGCGGGTGCTGGTCATTGAGATGAATCCTCGGGTGTCGCGCTCCTCCGCGCTGGCATCCAAGGCGACCGGGTTCCCCATCGCCAAAATCGCCGCCAAGCTGGCGGTGGGCTACACGCTGGATGAGCTCAGGAACGAGATCACCGGCGGGGCGACCCCGGCCTCCTTCGAGCCGACCATCGACTACGTCGTGACCAAGATCCCAAGGTTCACCTTCGAGAAATTCCCGGGTGCGAACACGCGGCTCACCACGCAAATGAAATCGGTGGGCGAAGCCATGGCCATGGGCCGCACCTGCCAGGAATCCATGCAAAAGGCCCTGCGCAGCCTGGAGACCGGGCTTGACGGCTTCGATGAGCAAGTCAGCCTGCCGCTGACCGATGAGGCGTCGGAGAAGCTCTCCTACGAACTGCGCTGGCCGGGGCCGAACCGCATTCTGTATGTTGCCGACGCGTTTCGCGCCGGTTGGACGCTACAGCAGGTATTCGACGCCACCAAGATCGATCCCTGGTTCCTGGCGCAGATCGAGAACTTGATGGGCGAGGAAGCCGTACTGGTCAAGGAAGGCTACGAGAGCCTCGAACTGCCGCGCCTGCGTGCGCTGAAGCGCAAGGGCTTTTCTGACGCGCGTATCGCGAACTTGCTGGGCCGCGATGAGCCGGCGATCCGCAGCCGGCGCCGCAAGCTCGGGCTGCACCCGGTGTACAAGCGCGTGGATACGTGCGCCGCCGAATTTGCCACGGCCACCGCCTATTTGTATTCGACCTACGAAGAGGAATGCGAAGCAAACCCCACCAATCGCCGGAAAATCATGATTTTGGGCGGCGGGCCGAATCGCATCGGCCAGGGCATCGAATTCGACTATTGCTGCGTACACGCCGCGATGGCGCTGCGCGAAGACGGCTTCGAGACTTTGATGGTGAACTGCAACCCCGAGACGGTGTCGACGGACTACGACACCTCGGACCGCCTGTATTTCGAACCCCTGACCTTCGAAGATGTCATGGAGATCATCGAGAAGGAGAAGCCTGAGGGAGTGATCGTGCAATTCGGCGGCCAAACGCCCCTGAAATTGTCGCGCGCGCTGGCGGCGGCGGGGGCGCCCATCATCGGCACGACCCCGGACAGCATCGATGTCGCCGAGGATCGCGAGCGGTTCCAGAAATTGGTGACCGCTCTGAAACTCAAGCAGCCGGCCAACGCCTCGGCGCGCAGCGAAGAGACGGCGGTGCTGCTGGCGCGCGACGTCGGCTACCCCTTGGTGGTGCGGCCGAGCTATGTGTTGGGCGGCCGGGCGATGGAGGTGGTGTTCAACGAGGACGACCTGCGCCAGTACATGATCGACGCCATGAAGGTGTCGAATGACAGCCCCGTGCTGCTCGACCGCTTTCTGGATCTGGCCATCGAAGTGGATGTCGACGCCGTGAGCGACGGCGAGAATGTGCTCATCGGCGGCATCATGGAGCACATCGAACAGGCCGGTGTGCACTCCGGCGACTCCAGCTGCTCGCTGCCGCCGAACGGGCTGTCGCCGGAAATTCAAGACGAATTGCGTGCCCAGACCCGCAAGCTCGCCAAGGCGCTCAACGTCGTGGGCTTGATGAACATCCAGTTCGCGATTCAAAGCGGCGTGATCTACATCCTCGAGGTCAACCCCCGCGCCTCGCGCACCGTGCCGTTCGTGTCCAAGGCCACCGGGATACCGTTGGCCAAGGTGGCGGCGCGCGTCATGACGGGCAAGACGCTGGCCATGCAGGAGCGCCTGATCGAACGCATTCCGCCTTACTTCTGCGTCAAAGAGGCGGTGTTCCCGTTCAACAAGTTTCCCGAGGCCGATCCCATTCTAGGTCCAGAGATGAAGTCCACGGGCGAAGTGATGGGCACGGGGCATACCTTCGGCGAGGCCTATGCCAAGGCGCAGGCGGCGTCCGGAGTGATCCTTCCGACCCACGGCCTGTGTTTCATCAGCGTGCGCGACCGCGACAAGCCGGGCGCCGTGGTGTTGGCGCAGATGCTGATTGCGCGCGGCTTCGAGATCGCCGCCACGGGCGGCACCGCTTTGGTGCTGGAAGAGGCGGGGGTGGGCTGCCGGCGGGTCAACAAAGTGCGGGAGGGTCGCCCGCACGTCGTTGATATGATAAAAAACGACGAGGTGGCGTTGATCGTCAATACCACGGAAGGCAAGCAGGCGGTGCGCGAGTCGCGGTCGATTCGCCGCGAAGCGGTGGCGAGGAAGGTAACCTATTACACGACGGTGGCCGCCGCGCGCGCGACTTGCGATGCGCTGGATCATCTGGGCGATATAGAAGTGAATCGGCTGCAGGATTTGCACAAGGAAATGTCGGCGTGAAGCGAACTCCCATGACTCTGCGCGGTGCTGAGCGGCTGCGGGCGGAATTGAAGCAGTTGAAAAGCGAGGCGCGCCCGAACGTGATCAAGGCGATTGCGGAGGCGCGTGCCCACGGCGATTTGAGCGAGAATGCCGAATACCACGCCGCGCGCGAGCAGCAGAGCTTCATCGAGGGCCGCATCAATGACATCGAGAACCGCCTGTCGAACTCCGAAGTAATCGACGTCACTCGCTTGACCGCCAGCGGCCGGGTGGTGTTCGGTGCGACGATCGAGCTCGAAGATCAGGACGCAGGCAACAAGGTGGTGTACCAGCTCGTCGGCGACGATGAAGCGAATATCAAGCAGGGTCTGCTGTCGGTGAATTCACCGATCGCCCGCGCGCTCATCGCGAAGTCCGAGGGCGATATCGTCGATGTGACGACGCCGGGCGGCACGCACAGCTACGAAATAGTGTCCGTGAAGTACCTATGAGGCATCGTTAGGCAGCGTGGCCGCTTGATCATGATCGGCAAAGGTTTCCGGGTGTTGTTCGTGCTGTGGGCCGGCAGTCTGTGGTCGCTGGCAGCTTGGGTTGCCCCGACCCTGTTCTCTGCGCAGGGCGATCGCCATCTGGCCGGCGTACTGGCAGCCAGGCTGTTCAGCATCGAGACCTACGTCGGACTCGGCGTCGCGGCGCTTGCGCTGCTGCTGCCGGGCAGGACCAAGTTCGTGGGGGCGTACATGGCGGCGGCGCTGCTCGCCGTCAATGAGTGGATTTTGAAACCGCTCATGACGCAGGCCCACACGCGCGGCAGCGTCGCGGGCTTGAGCTTCGGCGCCTGGCATGGGGCGTCGGCCGTGATTTACCTCGCCGCCTGCCTCGCCGTGATGGTGCTGGTTTGGCGGGAGTAGCAGCTCGCTCTGGATATTCATTCGAACATTGAGGGGATGGGGATGAACAAACTGTCGAAATTCTTGCGCCTCGCGCCGTGCCTGCTGGGTGGTGCGCTGCTGGCGATGCCGGGATTGCGCGCCTGGGGCGCGGGCGACGCGGCCGACGCAGCCGATGCAGCCATGGCAACGATACGGCCCGAAGCGATTCGTGCCGACATGCGCTTTCTTGCCGATGACTTGCTCGAAGGCCGCGGCACGGGTGCGCGCGGCTACGACATCGCGGCGGCCTTCGTCGCGACGCGCTTCGAAGCGCTGGGCCTTGCACCCGCGGGCGATCAAGGCGGTTATTTTCAAACCGTGCCGCTGCGTTCGCTGCGCGTGGACCCATCCAAGTCGTCGTTTAGTTTGATGCGCGGCGGCAAGCTACGAAGCCTGCAATTGCGGCAGGATGCGTTACTGGGCGGCAATGCCGGAGTCGCCGACAGCTCCGTCGAAGCTGCGGTGGTGTTCGTCGGCTACGGAGTGACGGCGCCGGAATCGGGCTACGACGACTACAAGCGCGTCGACGCGAAGGGCAAGATCGTGGCCTATCTGTTCGGCGCGCCAAATTTCGATTCCTCGTTGAGGGCGCACTACACATCCTCGCTGGAGAAGCGCAGGAATGCCGCCGCGCATGGCGCCGCGGGGCTCATCTTGATCGACGATCCCGTGCTGGAGAAGCTGTATTCTTTCACCCATCGCGTGCGCGACCTCGCCATCCCGGAATATCGCTGGCTCGACCCGCAGGGCCGGCCGGCGCATTACTTTCCGGAGTTGAAGGCCTCGGCGTCCTTGAGCCTGGAGGAGACGGCGCGTTTCTTCGAGGGCAGCGGGCATACGGCCGAACAGGTGTACGCCGCCGCAAAGGCCGGGAAATCACGCTCCTTTGTGATGCCCCTCGTCGCCAAGTTCCAAACAGTGACCGAATGGAAGGAACTGCGTAGCGTGAATGTGGCCGCCAAGCTCGTGGGCAGCGATCCAACCTTGAAGGACGAGCACGTGGTGTATACCGCGCACCTGGATCACCTCGGCATCAGCACGCCGGTGGACGGTGATTCGATCTACAACGGCGCGCTCGACAACGCCTCCGGGACCGCCGAGATGCTGCAGATCGCGCGGGCCTTCAGCAGCATGCAGCCGCGGCCGCGCCGCTCCATCGTGTTCGTCGCCGTGGCGGGCGAGGAGGCCGGCCTGTTAGGTTCGGATTATTTCGCCACCTATCCCACGGTGGCTCAAAGCTCCATCGTGGCAAACGTCAACACGGATGAAGTGGAGATGCTTTGGCCGCTGCGCGACGTCGTCGCCTTCGGCGCGGAACATTCCACCCTCAATTCGGCGGTGCAGCGAGCGGCGCTGCGCTTGAATCTGGTGCAGAGTCCCGATCCCATGCCCGAGGAAGTGGCCTTCGTGCACAGCGATCAGTACTCATTCGTGCGTCAGGGAATTCCGGCCATGATGGTATCGCCGGGATTCAAGTCAGATGACCCCGCTATCGAGCCTGAGAAGATTTTCGAGACGTGGGGCCAGACCCGCTACCACCAGCCCAAGGACGACATGCAGCAGCCGGGCCTGGATTTTGACGCGGCGGCCACTTTCGGAAAATTTGCCTACCTGTGCGGCTACGAAATTGCGCAGGATACGGCGCGGCCGGCTTGGAACGTCGGGGACTTCTTCGGCGCGCACTACGCGAAGAAGTAGTCAGGCGGCGCCAAGGATTGCTAATCCGGAATCAGGATTTTCGGCAGGCTGGATCTGCGGCGGTAGAAAACCCCGACATTGCCCACCCGCTGCACGATCTCCGCTCCGGTGCGGCCGGAGAGCGCCGTGAGCGCCTCGTTGCGCGCGTCGCGCTCGCCGACCCGCGCGCTCACCTTGACCAGCTCGTGATCGGTCAGGGCGCGATCGAGCTCAGCCACGACTCCGTCGGTGAGCCCGGCGTTGCCGAGCATCACGATCGGGCTCAAGGGATGCGCCAGGCGTCGCAAATGCTTCTTTTGTTTCTCTGATAGGGCCATAGCGCGATTATAGTCGCAACCGCCATGCCCAAACGTTCAAAAAGCAGTGCCCGCTGGCTCGCCGAACATGCCAGCGATGAATTCGTCAAGCGCGCACAAAAGGAAGGCTGGCGCTCGCGCGCGGTATTCAAGCTGGCGCAGATCCAGGAGACCGAGCGCCTGCTGCGGCCCGGAATTCGCTGCGTGGACCTAGGCGCCGCTCCGGGAGGCTGGAGCCAGTACGCCGCGCGCATCATCGGCGGGTCGAGCCGCATCGTCGCCACCGACGTCTTGGCCATGGACGCCATACCCGGCGTCGATTTCGTGCAGGGTGATTTTCGCGAGGCCGACGTTCTGGAGCAGGTATTGCAATGCGTCGGCGCCGACAAAGTCGACCTTGTTTTGTCGGATATGGCCCCCAACATGGCTGGAATCGACGCGGTTGACCAGCCCCGCTCGATGTATTTGGCGGAGCTGGCTTTGGAGTTTGCGGATCGTGTCTTGGCACCTGGGGGTGATTTGCTGATGAAATTATTTCAAGGCGCCGGATTCGACCAGATCATTCGGGATGCGCGCAGCCGCTACGGGCGGGTGGTGATGAAAAAGCCGAAGGCGTCACGAACCCGCAGCCCTGAGATCTATCTGTTGGCGCGGCAGTTTGGGATGGTGTAAGTTCGGCGGAACGCCCACATAACTTCATTGTCGTAATGTATGTATTTACGGCTGTAGGTGAAACTTGAACGATTTGACGAAACAAATTCTGCTCTGGGTCGCACTGGCCGTCATTCTGCTGGCGATTTTCAGCCAATTCGGCATGCGCACCGGCCAGCCGGCCACCATCGATTATTCGCAGTTCCTCTCCGAAGTGAAGAGCAACAATGTCGACTCGGTCACGCTCAAGGGCGAGATCATCGAGGGTAAGCGGCGTTCGACCGGCGAGTCGTTCGTGACCTATAACCCGGAGACCAGCAATACCGCATTGATCGGTCTGATGAACACGCAGAACGTGAAATTTCGGGGTGAGCCTCCGAAACAGCAATCCGTGTTCCTGCAGTTGCTGATCTCCGCCTTCCCGATATTGATTCTCATTGGCTTCTGGGCCTATTTCATGCGCCAGATGCAGGGGGCCTCCGGCGGCCGGGGCGCGATGTCCTTCGGCAAGAGCCGCGCGCGCCTCCTAGGCGAAGATCAGGTAAACATTACCTTCGCGGATGTGGCGGGCGTCGAGGAAGCGAAGCAAGAAGTGGTCGAAATCGTCGACTTCTTGAAGGATCCGGGCAAGTTCCAGAAGCTTGGCGGCAAGATCCCGAAGGGTGTGCTCATGGTCGGTTCTCCGGGAACCGGCAAGACGCTGTTGGCACGGGCCATCGCCGGCGAGGCCAAAGTGCCTTTCTTCACGATTTCCGGCTCGGATTTCGTGGAAATGTTCGTGGGCGTGGGCGCTTCCCGGGTGCGCGACATGTTCGAGCAAGCTAAGAAGCATGCTCCTTGCATCATATTCATCGACGAAATCGATGCGGTCGGCCGGCATCGCGGCGCGGGCTTGGGCGGCGGCCACGACGAGCGTGAACAAACGTTGAATCAATTGCTGGTCGAGATGGACGGCTTCGAGGGCAATGAAGGCATCATTGTCATTGCCGCCACCAACCGGCCCGATGTCTTGGATCCTGCGCTGCTGCGGCCGGGCCGTTTCGATCGCCAGGTGGTCGTGCCGCTGCCGGATGTGCGTGGCCGCGAGCAGATCCTCAAGGTGCATATGCGCAAGGTACCCTTGAGCGACAACGTCAAGCCGTCGGTGATCGCCCGCGGGACACCCGGGTTCTCCGGCGCCGATCTTGCGAATCTGGTGAACGAGGCGGCCTTGTTCGCCGCGCGCGGCAACAAGCGTTCGGTCAGCATGGAAGAGTTCGAGCGCGCCAAGGACAAGATCATGATGGGCGCCGAGCGCCGTTCCTTGGTCATGACCGAGGAGGAGAAGCGCAACACCGCGTATCACGAATCCGGCCATGCCATCGTGGGCTTGAGCGTTCCCGAGCATGACCCGGTGTACAAAGTGACCATCATTCCGCGCGGCCGCGCGCTAGGCGTCACGATGTTCCTGCCGGAGGCCGACCGCTACAGCACCAGCAAGCGACAACTCGAGAGCCGCATCGCAACCTTGTTCGGCGGCCGAGTCGCCGAAGAGTTGGTGTTCGGCGCCGATGCGGTGACCACCGGAGCCTCCAACGACATCGAACGCGCTACGGAATTGGCGCGCAACATGGTGACGCGCTGGGGCTTGTCGGACCGCCTGGGACCGCAAACGTACAGCGAGGAATCGGGCGAAGTATTCCTGGGGCGCAGTGTCACGCAGCACAAGCAGGTGTCGGATGTGACCGCCCACGTCATCGACGAAGAAGTGCGGCGGGTGATCGACAGCAATTACCAGCGTGCCTACAAGATTCTGCAGACCAATATGGACAAGCTGCAGGCCATGTCGGAAGCGTTGATCAAGTACGAGACCATCGACGAGGAACAGATCAAGGACATCATGGAGGGCCGGGTGCCGCGGCCGCCGCGCGATTGGGACGATACACCGACGCCGACTCCGCGAGGCCCGACGGCGGAGAAGCCGACGGCGCCATTAGTGAATCCGGCGGGGCAGCACTAGCATAGAGCGAGAAAAACTTGCGGCGCGGTGCAGTCCTGCACCGCGGCAAGCCTGAGTTCGCCGCCCCTTGCCAACCCGGCCCCGGGCATTCGATCGTGCGCGAATAACCATACACCAGCACTGAGCCGATTTAGACCCATGAAATGGCGCTGTCGACACAAAGTCCTTGATCTATCGCGCCCGGTGGTCATGGGGATTCTCAACGTCACCCCAGACTCGTTCTCGGACGGCGACCGTTATGCCACCGTTGCTGCCGCGCTCGAGCGCGCCCGGCAAATGGAACGGGAGGGCGCGATGATCATCGATGTGGGCGGGGAGTCGACCCGTCCCGGCGCTGAGGGCGTGGATGAGGCGGTGGAGATTGCGCGAGTAGTGCCCGTCATCCAGGGCATCGCCGCGACTTCCGAAATCGCCATTTCCATCGATACCAGCAAGCCCAAGGTGATGGCGGCGGCCGTGGCGGCGGGGGCTTGCATCGTCAACGATATTCACGCCCTGCGCACGCCGGTGGCGCGCTCCTGGGCGGCCGTAGCGGAGGTTGGTGTGTGCCTGGTGCACATGCAGGGTGAGCCGCGTACGATGCAGCATGATCCGCATTACGGCGACGTGGTACGCGAGGTAGCTGAGTTTCTGATGCGCGAGCGGGACGCGTGCATCCAAGCCGGCATCGCCCGCGAGGCGATCGCGGTCGATCCGGGACTGGGCTTCGGCAAGACTCTGGCGCACAACTTGACGTTGTTGAAGGAACTGGCACGTCTGGCGGCCCTGGGCGCTCCTGTGCTGGTCGGCGTATCGCGCAAGAGTTTCATAGGCAAGGTGCTGGGGAACAGCGTCGATGAGCGGCTTTACGGTGGTCTTGGATTGGCGGCGCTGGCCGTCGCGAATGGCGCTCGTATCATTCGTACTCACGATGTCGCGGCGACCCGCGACGCTATCGGCATGGTGAGCGCCGTGCTGCAAGGAACAGAGAATTGAATAGATATTTCGGCACCGATGGCGTGCGCGGCCGGGTCGGCGAAGCGCCGATGACCGTGGATTTTGCGCTGCGGCTGGCCAGCGCCGCCGCGCGAGTCCTGGCGCCGGGCGGCGGCCGGGTACTCATCGGCAAGGATACGCGCGTGTCCGGCTACATGTTCGAATCGGCGCTGGAGGCAGGATTCGTTGCCGCCGGGGTAGATGTCATGTTAATCGGGCCGCTGCCCACCCCCGGCATCGCCTACATGACACAGAAGCTCGGCTGCAGCTTCGGGGTGGTCATCAGCGCATCCCACAATAGCTATCAGGATAATGGCATCAAATTCTTCGATGCCTCCGGCAGCAAACTCTCGGATCCGGCGGAGAACGAAATCGAGTGCCTGCTCGATCTACCGGTGGTGACCCAAGCGTCGCAGCTGCTGGGTAAGGCCATACGCATCGACCGCAGCCGCACCCAGTACCAGCAATTTTGCGCCTCGACCATTCCGCCGGGCATGAATTTGCAGGGCTTCAAAATCGTCATCGATTGCGCCAACGGCGCCGGATACAAAGTGGCGCCGCGAGTGCTCGCCGATTTGGGCGCGGAAATAGTGCCCATCGGCTGCTCGCCGAACGGCCGCAACATCAACGACGGTTGCGGCTCAACGGCGCCCGAATTGCTGCAGCTGACGGTTCCCGGAGTTCGCGCACAGCTCGGAATGGCGCTCGACGGGGACGGCGACCGTGTCGTGATGGTGGACGAGCTCGGGCGCTGCGTCGACGGCGACCAATTGCTGTACATACTGGCGAAGAATGCGCGCGATCGCGGCGAATTGAAGGGCCCGGTGGTCGGGACCGTCATGAGCAACTTGGGCCTGGAGCATGCGCTGGCCGAAATCGGCGTGGAGTTTCGCCGCGCCCAGGTCGGTGACCGCTACGTGCTTGCCATGCTCAATGAGACGGGCGGTAGCCTGGGGGGTGAAGCGTCCGGTCATATTCTGTGCCTGGACAAGACCACCACCGGCGACGGCTTGATCAGCGCCTTGCAGGTACTCGCCGTGATGAAGCAGACCGGCGCCGGCCTTGCCGAGCTTGCCGCCGGCATGCGCAAGTATCCGCAGGTGCTGCTCAATGTGCGCGTCGCCAAACGCTTCGACCCGCTGCAGGCCCCGAGCGTGGTCAAAGTGGCTCAGGAAGTGGAGCGCCGCTTCGACGGGCGCGGCCGCATCGTGCTGCGGGCCTCGGGGACCGAACCCGTGATTCGAGTCATGGTGGAAGGGCACGACGCGGTTCTGGTGAAGCAGGGCGCACGGGAAATCGCTACGGTGGTGGAAGCCGCCGCAGCCCTGGCAATGGACCCGGCCCCTTAAGCCAGGCGCGGGGCTTGCAGTTAAGCGGCTGCGCGGCTAATCTTCGCCGCCTTTCCCGCAGGGCAAACGCCCGAAGTAGGAGCTTCTAGCCTATGCGTCGTCAGATGGTCGCGGGTAATTGGAAAATGCACGGCTCCCGGGCCGCCAATCAGACATTGCTCGGCGAATTGGAAATGAGCCTCAAGCCGGAATGGCCGATCGACATCGTGGTCTTTCCGCC
>JANXZQ010000153.1 GCA_025355445.1 Gammaproteobacteria bacterium | reverse complement strand
ATTTCGCAGGCGACGTTCTCGACCGCGCCCTGGAATATTTGGGATTCGATATAGCGCATCAGAATACCGTCCAGTATCTCGACGGCATCGGGCTCGTAGATATAGTCCCAGCGCTCCTGCAGCTCGTCCTTGTCGACGGTCTGGATCGGCAACAGCTGCGAGACCAATCCCTTCTGGGTCATGGTATTGACGAAAACGTTATGCACCAGCAGCAGCTGATCGACTTTGGTGTCGCGATAAAAATCCAGCATCACTTTGGTGGTGCCGATCAAATCCTTGATATGCGGCTTGTCGCCCAAGTGCGTGACCGAGCCCGCGATCTCGACGCCCGACAGGCGGCGGAAGAACTGCAGCGCCTTCGAGCCGATGACGCAGACATAAACCTTGGCGCCGTTCGCTTGCGCTTCGCGGATGGCGCCCAAGGCTGCCTTGAATAGATTCAAATTCAGCGAACCGCACAGACCGCGATCGGTGCTGATAACCACGATGCCGACGGACTTTATCGGCCGCTCCAGCGTGAATGGATGCTTGTAGTCCAGGTTCACTTGCCGCAAGTGGCCGATGATCGTGCGGATTTTCTCCGCGTACGGACGTGCTGCGCGCATGCGGTCCTGCGCCTTGCGCATCTTACTGGCCGCCACCATTTCCATGGCCTTGGTGATCTTCTGAGTATTCTTGATACTCGCGATCTTGCCGCGGATTTCTTTTGCGCCTGCCATTACCTTCTCTGGTCCTGCCTACAGGGTCGCGAAGAAGTCTTCGCAACACTTCTTCAAGCCCGCCTCGACTTCCTTCGACAAGTCCGGCTTGGCATTGATGCTCTTCAGCAAATCGGCGTAGCTCGAACGCGCAAACGACTGCAGGCCGGCTTCCGCTTCGACCACTTTGCGGCGGTCGACTTTGTCGAAGTAGCCGTTGTTGCCGGCGTACAGCGACAGCGCCATCTCGGCCACGGACATCGGCGCGTACTGTTTCTGCTTCATGAGCTCGGAGACACGCTGGCCGCGCTCCAGCTGCTTGCGCGTCGACTCGTCCAAGTCGGATGCGAACTGCGAGAACGCCGCGAGCTCGCGGAATTGCGCCAACGCCAAGCGCACGCTGCCGCCCAGCTTCTTGATGATGTTGGTTTGCGCGGCGCCGCCGACGCGCGAAACGGAAATGCCGGCGTTGATGGCCGGACGCATGCCGGCATTGAACAGATCCGTCTCGAGGAAAATTTGGCCGTCGGTGATGGAGATGACGTTGGTGGGCACGAACGCCGTGACGTCGCCGGCTTGGGTCTCGATGATGGGCAGACCCGTCAATGATCCGGTCTTGCCCTTGACGCGGCCGTTGGTGAATTTCTCGACGTACTCCTCGTTAACTCGCGCGGAACGCTCGAGCAAGCGGGAATGCAGATAAAACACGTCGCCGGGATACGCTTCACGGCCGGGCGGCCGGCGCAGCAACAAGGAAATCTGGCGATAGGCGACAGCCTGCTTGGACAAATCGTCATAGACGATGAGCGCATCTTCGCCGTTGTCCATGAAGTACTCGCCCATGGCGCAGCCGCCGTAAGGCGCGAGGTACTGCATGGCCGCAGGCATGGAGGCCGAAGCCGCCACGATGATGGTATGTCCCATGGCGCCGTGCTCTTCGAGCTTGCGCACCACGTTGGCGATGGAGCTTTGCTTCTGGCCGATGGCGACGTAGACGCACTTAACGCCCGTGCCTTTCTGATTGATGATGGTGTCGATGGCCACGGCGGTCTTGCCGGTCTGGCGATCGCCGATGATGAGTTCGCGTTGGCCGCGGCCGATGGGCACCATGGCGTCGATGGCCTTGAGGCCGGTCTGAACGGGTTGCGATACGCTCTTGCGGAAAATCACGCCCGGCGCCACACGCTCGAGAGGCGATTTCAGCTTGGCGTTGACCGGGCCCTTGCCGTCGATGGGCGTTCCCAGCGCATCGACCACGCGGCCCAACAGTTCCGGACCCACCGGCACCTCGAGAATTCGGCCGGTGGTTTTCACCTCCGATCCTTCGGAAATATGCTTGTAGTCGCCCAACACCACGGCACCCACGGAATCTTGTTCGAGATTCAGCGCAAGGCCGAAGGTGTTCCCGACAAATTCCAACATTTCGCCGTAGCGTGCGTCGGCGAGGCCGTGAACGCGGACGATGCCGTCGGTGACGCTCACCACCGTGCCGACATTGCGCGCCTCGGTCGCGGATTGGAACTTGTCGATGCGCGCCTTGATCAGGTCGCTGATTTCCGATGCCTTAATGGACATATCGATCCTCTTGCTGCGGGCCGCCGGCGCCCACGACTAAATCAAACTTTAAGTTGCTAATTCCGTGGCGAGCCGTTCGAGACGGCCCTTCAACGAGCCATCGATGACCAGATCGCCGGCGCGCACCACCGCACCGCCCAGCAGTGCTGCGTCCACCGAGTTGTGCATGCGTACCTGACGCTTGAGGCGCGTGCTCAAGGCCTGTTGCAATTTGCCGGATTGCGCCGCATCGAGCGGCACGGCGGATACCACCTCGACATCCACGGTATTTTCCACCGCCGAGCGCAGTGCCTCGTAGTGCATGGAGATTTCCGGCAGCAGCAGCAGGCGGTGATTCTCCGTCAGCACGCGCACGAAATTCTGCATGCCGGCATCGAGCTTGGCGCCGGCCACATCGGTGACCAGGCCCGCCAGCTCGGCGGCCGTCCATGCCGGGCTCTTGGTGAGCGCCGCGACGCGCGGATCTGCGAGAATCTCGGCCGCCGTTTTGAGTCCCTCGGACCAGGCAGCAAAGGCGTTCGCGGCGCGCGCGTATTCAAACGCCGCTTTCGCGTAGGGTCGGGCAATGGT
>JANXZQ010000149.1 GCA_025355445.1 Gammaproteobacteria bacterium | reverse complement strand
AGGCCGCCCTGTCGGTGGCCAGGGAGAACGTTCTCGCGCAACGCGGCGTCTACTATCCCGGTGTCGCGGCAGGTTTCTCGGCCTCCCGGCAGAGGCAGTCGGGGCAGATCGCCCCCACCCTCAACTCGAACGCCTTTCTATACGACCTGTTCACGCCGCAGGTCACCATTTCCTATGTGCCCGACGTTTTCGGCCTGAACCGTCGCACCGTCGAATCCCTGCAGGCACAGGAGCAGGAAGTCCGCTTCCAGATGATCGCGGTCTACGGCACCTTGACAGCCAATGTCGTGGTGACAGCCATTCAAGCAGCATCGCTGCAGACGCAGATCGACCTCACCCGGCAACTCATAGACAGCAACGCCGGCAACCTCAAAATCCTGCAATACCAATTCGACAAGGGCTATGCAAGCCGGTTGGATTTGGCGGCGCAGGAGTCGCAGCTGGCGCAAATCGCGGCGACTCTGCCGCCCCTCGTCAAACAATCGGCGCAGCTGCACGATCTTCTGGCAGCGCTGACCGGGCGCTTTCCGAATCAGGCAACCCCTGAAAAGTTCGATATGGCGAGTCTGCAATTGCCCCAAGACCTGCCGGTCAGCCTGCCGTCCGCGCTGGTGGCGCAGCGCCCGGACGTGCGCCAAGCCGAGGCCAATTTGCATGACGCCAGCGCCAAGATCGGCATTGCGACAGCCAATCGGCTGCCGAACATCGTACTGACCGCTAGTGCCGGCAGTTCTGCCGCGGCCATGAGCCAGCTGTTTACCGCCGGCACCGGGTTTTGGGGAGTCGGCGCCGAGGTGACGGCGCCGCTATTCCAAGGAGGAACGCTGATGCATCAGCAACGCGCGGCGAAAGCAGCCTACGTTCAAGCGTTGGAGCAATACCGCAGCACGGTTCTCACTGCTTTCCAAAACGTGGCCGACACATTGACCGCGTTGGAACAAGATGCCGAAGCCGTGAAGGCCGCGGCGGCCGCGGCGGATGCAGCCAAGATCACGCTGGATCTGGCGCAGCGGCAGTGGCAGGCCGGCTACGCGGGCTATCTCGCATTATTGAGTGCCGAACAAGCGTCGGCGCAGACCCAGATTACTTTAGTGCAAGCCCAGGCCGGCCGTTACGCCGATACTGCCGCCCTATTCCAGGCGCTGGGCGGAGGCTGGTGGCATCGCACGGATTTAGGCACGGAAAAATGATGAATAGAACTTCTGGTGTGAAGCCGGCACGTCGTCCACTCGCGGTCCGACGATCCACAGCGATAATCCTCAGCGCCGCGCTCACGTGCCTCGGCGCCTGCTCGGCGAAAACCGACAACGAGCCGCAGCCGGTGGCCACGGTCAACAATGTGACCATGACTGCGTCGCAACGCCAGAACATCCGTCTTTACACCGTCACGCCGGCGAAATTCCACAAGACCATCGACGCCACCGGCGTGGTTGATTTCGACAACGATCAGGCTACCAGCGTGCTGGCCCCCTTCTCCGGCCCCGTGACGCGACTGCTGGTGTCTGCCGGCGATCAGGTCAAGAAAGGCGATCCGCTGGCAGCGGTGGATTCACCGGACTTTGCGGCGGCCGTCAGCACGTATCACAAGGCGCTTGCCACCGCCCACACCAACCGCCATCTGGCCGATCTGGACAAGGATCTGGTGCAGCACAACGGTGTAGCTCAGCGCGAAGCGGCGCAGGCGGAAACCGATGCTGCCAACGCAGAGGCAGACCGCGACGCTGCGCTGCAGGCGCTGCTTTCGCTGAACGTTCCCGCCCAGATCATCAAGGACATTCAAGAGGGGCGGCCCGTTGCGCAGGCCACCGGTATTATCCGCTCGCCGATCGCAGGAACAGTGGTCGAAAAGCTCATCACCCCGGGGCAACTGGTGGAGACCGGCACAACGCCCTGCTTCACGGTGGCCGACCTGTCGCGGGTCTGGGTCATGGCGCAGATATTCGGCGCGGACTTGGCGTCGGTCAGTCTGAGCGACGCGGCCGACGTAGTCAGCGATGCCGCGCCCAACGCACTCACCGGGAAAGTCGACAACATCTCCGCCCTGGTGAACCCCGACACCCGATCGGTAGCGGTACGCGTGGTGGTGGACAATCCTGCGCGATTGCTCAAGAAACAAATGTACGTGCGCGTCCTGATTCAATCGCGCCAGGAAACTTCCGGTCTCCTGATTCCGGTGTCGGCGATCTTGCGCGACGATGAGAACCTGCCGTTTGTATACCGTGCGCAATCCGACGGCAGTTTCGCGCGGCAACGCGTCACGTTAGGCTATCGCTCCCATGAGCAGTACGACATCGCTGCCGGAATCAAGGTAGGCGATCAAATCGTGGTCGAGGGCGGCATCTTCGTGCAATTCATGCAAAATCAATGAGCGATCCGCTGCCGCCGGTCGGATCAACGCCCCGCAGCGCGTCGTTCATGAACCGCATCGTCGCATCGTCGCTGCGGCAGGGTTTTCTCGTCGTCTTCATGACGCTGCTGCTCGTCGGCGCGGGTACGCGCTCGCTGGACCGGCTGCCGGTCGATGCCTATCCCGATCTCTCACCGCCCATCGTGAAAGTCATCACCCAATGGCCGGGACGCGCGGCGGAGGAAGTGGAGCGGCTGATCACCGTGCCGGTGGAGCGCGAGATGAACGGCATCCCGCAGATGACCACCATCCGCTCCATTTCGCTCTACGGTCTGTCGGAAGTCATTCTCACCTTTCAAAATAACACCGACAATTATTTCGCTCGCCAGCAGGTCTACAACCGCTTGCCCCAGCTCAGTCTGCCGAGCGGCATCGCTCCCTCCGTATCGCCGATGGCCTCACCTTCGGGACTCATCTACCGATACGTGCTGCAAAGCCCCGACCGCTCGCCGATGGAGCTCAAGACCTTCGAGGACTGGACCATCGAACCGCAATACAGATCGGTGCAGGGAGTGGCAGATGACTCCGGATTCGGTGGCGGCTCCATGCAGTACCAGGTGCTGCTCGATCCTGGCAAGGTTGCCGCGGTCGGCCTCTCGGTGCCGCAGGTTGAGACCGCGCTGACGGCCAACAACGACGACTCCGGCGGCGGCTTTTATTCCCAAGGCGGTCAGTTCTACTACGTGCGCGGCATGGGACGCGTGACCACGTTGCAGGACATCGGCAACGTAGTGGTGGCGGTACATGAGGGCGTGCCGGTGCTGGTCAAGGATCTTGGCCGCGTGGCCATCGGCATTGCGCCGCGGCTGGGCGAGTTCGGCTTTCAAAAGCAGGACGATGCCGTGGAAGGCGTGATTTTGCTGCGGACGGGTGAGAAAACCCAGGACGTTCTGAAGCGGGTGGAGGCGAAGACCAAGGAACTCAATGAGGCCATTCTACCCAAGGACGTCACGGTCGTTCCGTTCTACGACCGCAGCAACTTGGTGGAATTGACGACGCAGGTCGTAGAGCGCAACTTGCTGCGCGGCATGTTGCTGGTGGTCGTGGTGCTGATATTTTTTCTCTACGACTTTCGGGCCGGACTGATCGTCGCCGTCAGCATTCCATTGGCGCTGCTGTTCGCGTTCATTTGCCTCGATCTACAGAACGCCTCCGCCAATCTGCTATCCATCGGCGCAGTGGATTTCGGAATACTGGTGGATGGCGCGGTGGTCATGGTGGAGAATATTTTCCGCCAGATCGTCGCCCGCAAAGGCAATCCGCTCAACGTCAAGGAAATCGTGCTCGAAGCGGCCGCGGAGGTGGATCGTCCGCTGTTCTATGCCGTTGCCGTGATCGTCGCCAGCTTTCTGCCCATCTATGTGTTGTCGGGTCCCTCCGGAACGCTGTTCAAGCCCATGGCGGATACCATGGTGTTCGCCCTGATCGGCTCCTTGATAGTCACCCTGACGTTGTTGCCCGTGCTCTGCGCGTGGTTCATGCGCAACGGCGTACGGGAGCGGCGCAATGGCGCATTCGAGGCGATCAAATCGGCCTACACCACCGGGCTTGATTTTTGTCTGGCGCACCCCTGGGGCACCACCTTCGCCTCCGCCATCCTGCTGGCGGCTTCGCTGCTGCTGGTTCCGCGCATCGGTGCAGAGTTCATGCCGCATCTGGATGAGGGTGCGCTGTGGGTGCGCGCGACCATGCCATACACCATCTCGTTCGACGAAGCGGCAAAGATCGCTCCCAAGGTCCGGGACATCTTAAGTTCCTTTCCCGAAGTGACCACGGTGGCCTCCGAGTTGGGCCGGCCGGACGACGGCACCGATCCGACCGGCTTCTTCAATGCCGAATTCTATGTGGACCTCAAACCGTACTCGCAGTGGAACGGTTCTTATCGCAACAAGGCGGGGCTGATCGAGGCCGTCAACAAGAAGCTCGGCGTATTTCCCGGCATCAATTTCAACTACACCCAGCCGGCGGAAGATGCCGTGGACGAAGCGGAAACGGGATTGAAAAGCGCGCTCGCCGTGAAAGTATTCGGCTCCAATCTGGATACTTTGCAGAAAAAGGGTAAGGCCATTAAGCAAGTGTTGGAGCGGGTGCGCGGCATACGTGATGTGACCTTGGTGCAGGAACTCGGGCAGCCGAGCCTCACCATCAAAATCGACCGTGCAAAAATCGCGCGTTACGGATTGAATGTCGCCGACATCAATAGCCTGATTCAGACCGCCATCGGCGGCGACGTCGCCACCCAGGTGGTGCAGGAAGAAAAGGAATTCGACCTGGTCGTGCGTCTCGATCAAGAATACCGCGACAACCCCGAAGAGATAGGCAATATCCGGGTCGCCACCCCCGCCGGAGCGCAGATTCCGTTGCGGGAATTCGCGGACATCGGCGTGGCAAACGGCGCCTCCTTCATTTACCGGCAGGATAATTCCCGCTACATCGGAGTCCAATTTTCAGTGGAAGGGCGCGATCTTGCGGGCGCGGTGGGCGACGCCATGCAGCAGGTAAACAAGAAGGTCTCCCTGCCGCAGGGCTATCGGCTGGATTGGGGCGGCGAGTACACGGAATACACGGCCTCGCGGCAACAGCTGAGCATGATTCTGCCGCTGACACTGTTCCTGATTTTCATGTTGCTGTTCGCGCTCTACAGCAATTTTAAATTCCCATTCATTACCGTGCTCGGCGTGGTGCTGTCGGCGCCGGTGGGCGGCCTCATCGCTCTATGGATTACCGGCACGCCGTTCTCGGTGTCCTCCGGCATCGGATTTCTGGCCTTGTTCGGCGTCTCCGTGCAGACCGCCGTCGTCTATATTTCCTATGTCAACGAGCTTCGCCGCGACGGCGTCTCACTCGAAGAAGCCATTCGACACGCTGCGATTCTGCGGCTGCGCCCCATCATGATGACCGCGCTGGTGGCCGCATTCGGGTTGTTGCCGGTGGCGCTGGCCACCGGTGTCGGCACGGATTCTCAACGTCCGTTTGCCTTGGTCATAGTCAGCGGCCTGTTCACCCGGCTGCTGATCAGCGTGTTCCTCATGCCGGCGCTCTACGCGCTGGTGGCGCGGCCGGGGGACCGGTTAGAGGTTTGAACAGTCCTGTCTGAGCAGGGGCTCTATTCATGAATGAGAATTTCGCACTGATTATTCTCGGTGGTACTGGGCAAGTGGGCGGTGCTGCCGTCGCCGAGCTGCTGTCAATTCAGCAATGCCGGGAAGTGGTGATGGTCACCCGAAAGCCCAATGCGGCGCGAGCACGGGTGCGCAATATCGTCCTTGACACCGGTGCTGCGGAGTTTACCGAGCGCACTTCTGCCCTTGCCCGTGAAGTTCTCAGCCAGGGTCCCGTTAGTGCCGTGAGCTGTGTCGGAGTCGGCACGGGATCGATGCGCTGGAGCGAAGAAGAATTGCAACGGCTCGAGCTCGGCGTCGTCGGTGCCTTTGCGCGAGGCTGCCATGCAGCTGGAATCACCCAGTTTTGCCTACTTTCTGCCGCGGGAAGCACAGCCCATAGCCGCTTTCGCTATGTCCGCATAATGGGCATGAAGGAAGACACCGTACGCAGCGTCGGTTTCACCCGCTCGCGATCTTTCGCCCGGGCGTCATCGTCGGCAACTCCCATACGCCTGCCTGGGCCGGTTGGTTGGGAAGCATAATCCCCGGGCCATTCGGCGCTATCGATCAGCGAATTCTTGGCCGTTCAATCGCCGCTGAGATAGCCTTGCACAGCTTGGAGAAGGGCGAAGTTACCCGCGAAAACGCAGCAATGAAAAAACTAGCTACGGAATTGATGCCGCGAGACACGGGTTAAGGCAATTAGATGATGCGTATGTTGACCGGAAAAGCGTTTGTTTTTTGAAAGCGGCCGGTGTCGCTCCGTTGCGGTGGATGATATCGAAGCGCTCATAGCCTTGCGCCCAGGTCGGCGTTTCGTCTTCACCAACCCACCACGCGAAGTATGTCGGCCAGCTCGGTTTCACGCACCAGTCGCGGCGACCGCGCAGCGACTCGGCGTGCTTGCCCTTGTAACTATACGCGGCAACCGACTCAAGATCGCGCCACAGCGACAGCGTATGCACCAGACGATCGCCCGGCTGCAGCTACGGAAAGTGTGAGCAGTCGATGTCAATAGAGGTGCGCAGATTTAGCGCGCAGCGTGATGGAAGTTAAGCGGAGAGCCGTTGTAGGAACCCATTCCAATGACCGCCCCGGCTCGAATCTATTTCGATGTGATCCCGCCGAGAGCAACTGCCGGCCAGGCATCATCGTTTCGCCGCGCGTGTCGGTGGTCGGCGTGCCGGGTGTAATCACGACCGAGGATGCCGGCCCTGCCGCAACTGTCCGGACCGACATCGCTCCCACGCGAAATGATGTTTTCGTGGCATGCGCCGCACAAGCGTCGGTGGCGCACTGCCGTAAGCTGTGGTCGCCGCGCGCGGCAGGAACGCAGTTGCGCGGTCCTATTGAACGGGTCCGAGAGTCGCGTCGTACCAAGCGAGTGTCTCCCGGATCAATTCCGGCCACGGCACGAGATGCCCGGACAGATACACGATCATCTTCTTCTGCTTCTGCTTCTGTGGCGTGCCGAGGAAACGGAACATCGGTTTCTGCGAAGTTTCGACAGGGAAATACATGTCGTAGCTGCCGTTGAGCATCAGCACCGGCTGAGTGACTCTCGGGAGGTAGTTGATCTGATCGACCTCGGGAAGCGCCGGCTCCATCTCCATACCGCCGACGTGAAGGACCACAGACCGCACGCGCTTCTCTACCGCCGGAATAATGCCACCCATGAAGCCGCCCCAGCTCCAACCGAAGTAGCCAACCTTGTCGGCCTGCATGTCAGCGCGCGTTTCGAG
>JANXZQ010000108.1 GCA_025355445.1 Gammaproteobacteria bacterium | reverse complement strand
ATCCTCGCGGCGGGACATCGCCGTCTTGCAGAAGGAATCCTCGTCCCTTGAGGGCGAGGAGGATGTCAATGACGGATGCTATACCGCGACGACGGAAAGAAAACGAGGAGTGCCCGCTTGGATCGAAATTGGCTGAACCAGTACCCACCTGGAATACCGGCGGACATTGACCCCGACAGCTACGCCTCATTGCGGGACATTTTCGAGGAGGCGTGCGCCGCGCACCGTCACTCGCCGGCGTTCACCAACATGGGAGCGACCTTGAGCTATGTGCAGCTCGACCAGCTGAGTCGCGCATTCGCCGCCTGGTTGCAGCATAAATCCGGGTTGGTCAAGGGCGATCGGGTTGCTCTCATGATGCCTAACATCCTGCAGTACCCGATTGCGTTGTTCGGCGTGCTGCGCGCGGGCATGGTGGTGGTCAACACCAATCCTCTTTATACCGCGCGCGAACTGGAGCACCAACTGGTCGATTCGGGCGCAAAAGCCATCGTCATCGTCGAGAATTTCGCGCACGTGCTGCAGCAAGTGCTGCCGCATACGAAACTGCAAAGGGTGCTGATCACGCGCATCGGTGATTTGCTCGGCTGGCCGCGCGGCTCCATCGTGAACTTCGTGCTGCGGCACGTGCGCAAGCAGATACCAAAATGGAGCATGCCGGGTGCGTCGACATTCAAGAACGCCTTGGGCGGCGGCCTCGGACGCAAACTCGAAGCCGTCCCCTTGGGACCGGAGGACATCGCGTTCCTGCAGTATACGGGGGGCACCACCGGCGTCGCGAAGGCTGCAATTCTCACCCATCGAAACATGGTAGCCAATGTGCTGCAGTCGTCCGCGTGGGTGAATCCGTCGCTGACGGCCGGAGAGGCGCGCATCGTCATTACGGCGCTGCCGCTGTATCACATTTTTGCGCTCACCAGTAATTGCCTGTCCTTTCTATCACTCGGCGCCGAGAACGTCTTGATCACCAATCCGCGTGATTTCAAGGCGTTCGTTGCCGAACTGAAAAAATACAAATTCAACTTCATCAGCGGCGTCAACACACTCTTCAACGCGCTGCTGCACACCCCGGAATTCGCCGCCGTGGATTTCAGCGGGCTGCGATGCACCTTCGCAGGAGGCATGGCACTGCAGGCAGTGGTGGCCGCCCGCTGGAAAGAAGTCACCGGCTGCGTCGTGACCCAGGGCTGGGGTTTGACGGAAACCTCGCCGGTCGCCACAGCCAATCCCGTGGGCTTGGATTTCAACGGCTCCATCGGCCTGCCCATTTCCTCGACCGACATTTCGATCCGTGACAACGCCGGCAAGGAGCTGCCGGTGAACAGCGTCGGTGAAATATGCGTGTTCGGGCCGCAGGTCATGCGTGGCTATTGGAATCGGCCGGACGAGACCGAGCTCGTGATGTTCGGCGATTGGCTGCGCACGGGCGACATCGGCCGCATAGACGCCGCCGGCTTCGTGTTCATCGAGGATCGAAAGAAGGACATGATTCTGGTGTCCGGCTTCAACGTGTACCCCAATGAAATTGAGAGCGTGATTTCCGCCCATCCGGGCGTGCTGGAAGTCGCCGCCGTCGCGCAGCCGGATGAGAATTCCGGCGAAGTCGTTGCGCTGTTCGTGGTCAAGAAGGAGCCGACCCTGACGGCTGAGGCATTGATAGCCTTCAGTCGGACGGAGCTGACGGGATACAAGGTTCCGCGACATGTGTACTTTCGCAGCGAATTGCCCAAGACCAATGTGGGTAAAATCCTGCGCCGCGCGCTGCGTGATGAATTGCGAAGCCCCGCGGCGGGCTCCGCACCAGGGGGCGCCCCGGGCGGAAGCGCGGGCGCCCCGCAGCCGCGAGCTTAAGCCGGCGGGACTTGATAGGCCTGCACCGTCTCCACCAAAAGAGCGACGCGTTCCGGATCGACGTCGGGCGTAATGCCGTGGCCTAGATTGAACACGTGGCCTGCGCCTGCGCCGTAGCTTTCAAGCACGCGCAGAGTTTCTGCGCGCAAGACCTCGGGCGGCGCGAACAAGGCTGACGGATCCAGATTTCCCTGCAATGCGACGCGCCCGTCCACTTGGGCTCGCGCCGTCGCCAGATCGGTGGTCCAGTCGACGCCGACGGCGTCGCAGCCCACGCCCGAGATTTTCTTGAGCCACGCGCCGCCGCCCTTGGTGAACACGATGTTGGGCACGCGGCGGCCGTCGGCATTGCGCGTCAGCGCATCGACGACTTGGGCCATGTAGCGCAGGGAAAATTCTTCGTATTGAGCCGGGGTCAGCACGCCGCCCCAGGTATCGAAGACCATCACTGCCTGTGCACCGGCGGCAATCTGGGCGTTCAAATATAGGATGGTGGATTTGGCGAGAACTTCGAGCAAGCGGTGAAGATCTCGCGGCGCTTCATACATCATGCGCTTGATCTGGCCGAAGGTCTTGCTGCCTCCGCCTTCCACCATGTAAGTCGCGACCGTCCATGGGCTTCCCGCGAAGCCTATGAGGGGCACCCGCCCGCGCAGCTCACGGCGCACCAGCGCAACGGCGTCGATTACGTATTTCAACTCCTCGCCTGGATCGGGCACGGGGAGCCGCGCGATGTCGGCCGACGTGCGCACCGGTCGTTCGAAATTGGGACCTTCGCCTGCTTCGAATTCCAGCCCTAAATTCATGGCATGCGGAATCGTGAGGATATCGGAAAATAGGATTGCTGCGTCGAGCGGGAATCGGTTTACCGGCTGCAAGGTAATCTCACATGCGATCTCAGGATTGGTGCACATCTCGAGAAAACCGCCGGCGCGAGACCGTGTCGCCCGATATTCCGGCAGATAACGGCCGGCCTGGCGCATCAGCCAAATAGGGCGGCGCGGTGTGGGCTCCCGCAACAGGGCACGGAGCAACAGATCGTTCCGTAACGTAGCGCTCATTCGATACTCAGGTTCGCTCGGACGGGTCGAATAATCGCCGATGTTCCAGGATGGCGTATCGGTCCGTCATGCCTGCGATATAATCAGCCACTGCGCGGGCGCGGCCGGCCGGTCCTTGCACCAATTCCAATCGCGCTCCGGTCGCCTTGTGCTCATCCGGCATCAGCGTCGGATCGTTGAAAAATACGTCGAACAGCTCGCGAATGACGCGTCGCGCCTTGGCCGTCATGCGCCGCACCTTGTAATGCTTGTACACGTGCTCGCGCAAGAATGTCTTGAGCGCATGGTTGAGTTCGCGCGTGCCTTCGCTGAAGCCTATCAGGGGTCCCGGATGGGACCTGACTTCGGCTATCGATCGCACCCCCGAGCTCGCGAGCCGAGCCGCCGAGGAATGGATCGACGCCC
>JANXZQ010000344.1 GCA_025355445.1 Gammaproteobacteria bacterium | reverse complement strand
ATGAGCTTTATCGTTTACCGCGAACCCGTCCCAGATCGTGTTTTGCCAGCCGCTGATGAATCCATTGTCCTTGCAGACAGGGCAGTACCAATAAATGCGCTCCAGGTCATCGGCACCGGGGTAGGACATCACCATACCGGCGCAACGGCGCCGTCGCGGACGTCGGCGACAACGCACGCTCGGTTTGTCATCCAGGTTGACCGTGGCGTCGACGATGATGCTGGCGAAGTACTCCGCCAGCAGTCTCGCACGGGAAGGCATATCAGCGAATGCGCCCGATGGGTCGAGATAGTGGCGAATGTCGACGATCCAGGTATTAACCATGGGCGGCGGTTGCAACGGCGGCGCCCGCGATGCAGTTCACTAAGTTCATGGATGCCATCATAACGAGTTTGTCGGACTCCGCCTGCGCCTTGCGCTCGGAGACCTCACGCAGCCATTGGTTCGTTTCATTGACCACAAAGGCCAAGAGCGGTTGTTCCGAATGTTGGCTTGCGTATTGTTCGCGAGCACCGTCCGCGATGGACCCTACTTCGTCTTCAGAGAACTTTACAGCGCCGATCCAGCGTTGCATCTGGCGTTCCTGTTCCTCTTCGGTAATCACCGGCCACTGTAAGCCCGACTCCTTCATCGACTGATAGCATACAAGCAGAATGTGGAGCAGGAACTCCACGGTAGCGGGCTCGACGCCGAGCTGCGACTGAACTAAGCAGGAGGCCAGCATATGCGGCTGGCGCCGATGGATCTCCTCGGCTAGCGCTTCCTTCTCCGTTAAGCTCATGGAACGAACCTTGCGGATGGCGGCAGCGAGATTATCCACGGTGATCCGACTCATAGGATCAATGGATGGGGGGTCAAGGAAGTGTAGACGTTCCTGGGTAGCATCGACTCAAAATCATTGACGTTGCGCAGATGCGGCAATCGAGTGAAGAGGTGCGATAAATACGCATGCGGCTCGATGCCGTTGGCCTTGCAAGGCTCCACGAGGGGGAACAGGTTGGCGCTCGCATTGGCACCCGCGACGGTGTCGCTGAATAACCAGCCCTTCCTGCCCGCGGCCATCACGCAGTCATTCTGCCCATATCGGGCGAGAAGTTGTAGTCCACTATCCGTGGCACCCGTTTTTTGGACGGCCTGTTCGAGCCCATTACAGTGAGCAGCGCGCCGGTGGACGCGTCGTCCACGTTGAGATCGAAGCGGGTGTGGTAACCGTACTCCCGGAGTGGATGTTCGACGCCGGGATTTGCTCGGTAATGACGCTCGGGACGCCCCGTCTCTCGACGGATGCCTCGAGGCATCCAGGCACAGCACTGCACCGACCTCTCCGGCGTGGACCAAGCCTAGGGCGAGCGCAACCTTGGCGTACGCCTCGTAGCCGTCGGTGCGTAAGATGCCGCGATAGCCCTCGAGCAGCCGCCGGGGCACGGCGCCGCCGCGGGACGGGTCGTAGTCGAATAAAATAATCCTTCTACCGGTACCCTGACGAGTTGGAGCGGCCGAACTTTCTGCCTTGAAGAACTCCAACGACGAGACAAAGCCATCGCCCTCGTTTTCGTTGAACCCGGTTGCGGGCCGTGCCTTACACTACTGCCGCAGCTGACCTCCGCAGGAACACATATCGGCGCCGAGTTCTTCCTCGTCATCATCAGCCCATCGCAGATTGCTGGGGCAATGCGCACGACCCCAGACGATTCGTTCTACTTCCTTCAGGATGAATCCCGCGCCACGGCGAGGGCGTATGGTGTCACCGGCACTCCTAGCTGCGCCATCATTAGAGCCGACCGCACAGTGAGCGATCTGCTGATTGGAGCCGAGCAGATCCTGGGCCGGCTCAATCCATTGACCAACGAACAGCCAACCGTCAGCGCGCTGTTGCAGTCATCGTGACATCCCCCTCCGACCTGGCGTTCGACCGGCTGGCGAAATCCCTCGCCGCGCCACAGTCGCGAAGATCCGCTCTCGGAACCATTGCCGCATTTTTCTTGACGCCCTTACTGTCGACGTGCGACCCCAACACGTGTTCCTCTGGCCAGAAAAAGTGCGGCACCATTTGCATCGACCCGCTCAATGACTCATCTTTCTGCGGCGGATGCTCAGGCGAGCCTACCTTCGCGGTCTGCGGACCTCAAACTCAATGTGTGCAGGGCAAATGTGAGGTATGTCAACCCATTCAATGCGGCGAGAACATGCGCTATGACGCCGACGCTTGCCAATGCGTGTGCATCGCCACGTTTGGGTGCCCTATGCACCAGCACTTTGACAACACCACCTGTCAATGCGTTTGCGAACGAGAGGGCGCAACGCCCTGTTTCCAGCACTGCTGTGAATTCGGTTCCTCCTGTTGCAATGGCCAGTGTTGTCCAGGCGTGTCCGGAATGTCTGCAGCCCGATCGCTGCCGCGGATTCGGGCGCATTGAACGGCCAGGTCGGTAAGAGAGTCTTCGCCACGGCACGGGCCAGTGCCTCGAGTCACTCGACATAATCCCCGGTACAGTCGGCGCAAAAATAATCTCACCGTGCGTGAGGGTTTTCTCTAAGCCCGGCGGGTGGCGGCCAACCAACGCCAGCGCGCTGCATGCTGCTCGCCTCAACCACCACAATTGGGCGGCGGGTCTGCAACACATCTAAGTCTGCCGTCCGGCGGGACGCATCGCTTGTTGAAACCAGTTTGAGACTTCGAGCCAGCCGTAAGAGTCTTCGGTATCGGCTTGAACCGCGCCGAGGGCTGGTAACGCAGACACCATCCAGCATGCGGAAAATGCCATTCTGAAGCATATCTTATTCATCTTTATTTCAATCGCGCTGCACGGTACCCTCCCTCATCAGCGTTGCACAAGGCAAGGCCCAACCCCAATTAGCATGGCAAACTTCAAGCGGTGCGTCCGGGGCGGCGACTCCAAAAAGTAGCGGACCGGCAGTGCAATCGACGATCTTTGCATCGTCGAATATCCAAATTCACCCTAACATGGCACGAAATCCACTGAAGCGTGACTTGTCAATGCGCGACAAAAGCCCAAACCTTACATCACGCCCTGTTCACGCCGGCTGCGCTGCCGCGAGTTGCGCTACCCTGAGCGAAGTGGCGATTTCCTTGAGCGTATCGTCGATGCGATTGAGCACCTCTGAGATCTTCTCCGTCGGAATGCCCAATGCAGGCTCGATTCGCACCGTACGAGCCTTGGAGTACGTGCCTGCAACCAGAACGCCGCGCCGGAACAGCCCCGCAGCAAACCGGTAACCAATTTCATCGGACGGAAACTCAAGACCTAGCAGCAGTCCCCTCCCGCGGATCTCGTTGAGCACCCCCGGATAGCGTGTCTGCAATCTTCTGAGTTCGCGTGTCAGAAACTCGCCCTTTTGGGCGGCTTGGGCCGGCAGATCTTCCTCGAGAGTCACATGAATGGCGGCGATCCCTGCAACGCAGGCGAGCGGGTTGCCGCCGAAGGTGGTCGAGTGGATGACGGGGTTCGGCACGAGGCATTCCCAGATCGTAGGCGTTGAGACGAACGCCGACAGCGGCATGACGCCGCCCCCGAGTGATTTGCCTAGACACATCACGTCAGGTTGCACGCCGTCGTGGTCGACCCCCCACATAGCGCCAGTGCGTCCGAGGCCGGTCTGCACCTCATCGGCGACCAGCAGCGTGCCGTAACGCGTGCAGAGTTCGCGCGCCGTGCGCAAATATCCGGGCGGCGGCACGACGGCCCCTGCCTCGCCTTGGACCGGTTCAACCACGAAAGCCGCAAAAGGGCTGCCAATGGTCTGGGCCTTGGCGAATTCCGCTTCCAATGCCTCGCCATCGCCGAATGGCACGAAACGGACATCCTGCAGCCCTGTGGCGAAGGGCTCACGGAACGTCGCCTTGCCCATTAAAGACAGTGCACCGAGCGACTTTCCATGGAAACCGCCGAGTGTGGACAGAAACACACGTCGTCCCGTATGCAGGCGGGCGAGTTTGATTGCACCCTCGATCGCGTCAGTGCCATTGTTAATGAAAAAACTGCAGGACAGCTCCCCTGGCGTGACGGCAGCCAGCAGGCGCGCCAGCGCCGCGCGCCATGGTTCGAGCAACTCCTGGCTGTTGAGCGCCATGCGTTGCACCTGATCGGTGACCGCCTTGACGATGCGCGGATGATTGATACCCGCGCTGAAAATACCGTACCCGCCGAGGCAGTCGATGTATTCGCGGCCCAGCCCGTCACGCAGCATGCAGCCGCTGCCCGACCATTCGAGCGCGGCAAATTGACCGGACTCGGTCACCGACTTGCGATAAGTGAGAAAGCCGCGATTGACGTGCCGCTCGTAAGCCTCGACCGTCTCTTCGATGAATTGCTGCATCTCGGATTGCGACAATGCCTTTCCGGCGACAAGGTCCAAGTAACGCTGTGATAACTTCAAACTATCGTGTGCTGATAGACGCATGATTCCACAACTCCCGGCCATGTACAGGCGACGGCAGACCGTGGCTGTACGCCATTCAAATTTGTGATGGTTGGAGTGCGACCCAAGGGGTCGCAAGGTCGATCAGCGGTGGAGCAAGATCTGCCGGCCGGACAATGCGATCGGTGGCCCCTGAAGAACAGAGCCAAGAGGAGCTCGAGGAAAGCTACATAGCATCAGGGTTACTTCCTGCAGCTTACGAATTTGTTTCCTCATGATGTCACCAATGCTAACAATTTTTTCGTTCTCTTCTTACCGGAGGCTACCTCGCCTTTGCAGCGCGAGTCAACTGGTGAAGGATTTAGTGGTTGTGATCGTCTCCAGGCCGTGGCCCTTGGGTCCTTTCTCCCGCCTAAGCAGTAGCACGGTGAACATAAAGCCGGCGAAACTGAGACCCGTAAAGACTAATAAGCCCATCCGATAACCCTCAAGATGCCCGAGCCCGGCGTGCTGGTGATCGTTGGCGCTGCCGATGAGCAGATTGAGCGCGAAAAAGCCGATCTGCTCGATTAGCGTCATGAGCGCGTAGGCGATGCCAAGCCGCGAGGGATTAACTAGATAGGCTACCGAGGGCCACATCACGGCAGGAATGACCGATAGCGCCACGCCCATCATGCAAATAGGAATCCACAGCGAAATGTGCGTGTAGCCGATCAGAACGTATGCGGGCATCAATACCAGCGCTGCAATCATCAACAGGGTCGCCCGTTTGCCAATGCGGTCCGACAAGAACCCAAGTAGTGGCGTGGCAATCATTGAAGATAAAGGCAGCAGGCTCGCGAAGCGGCCTGCCTGCTGGTGGGCCAACACGCGCATCGCCTCCGTCGCGTCGAGCCCGCCCTGCGCGCCGAGGAGCCGATTGGTGAACAGGTCGATCGCGAATGTGCGAAACGGAAAGATGGCAGAGTAGAAGCTGAGGCACACGCCTACGAGATACCAGTAAGACAAGTTGAATCGCAGCGACTCACGCAACCCCGTTTTACCTGGATACGCGGATTTGTTTACAGGCCTGTAAGGCTCGGCGGCACCTCGCTCGAGCATCCAGTAGATGCCGGCGCACAGTACAGCAATCAGTCCTGAGCCCACGGCCAAGAGCAGCGGGCCTTGCCAACTCGGCTCACCGTGCGCGCCTTGTGGATAGAATACGCCGCTGGCCCAGCTGGCGGAGTTGTCCGAGGCGACCGAGGCTAAGCGAGCGATCATGACCTTGATGCCGAACGCCAGTGCGAGCTCCTTGCCGCGGAACCATTTCGCGATCACGGTCGTAGCGGCGACGACTAAGGACTCGCCACCGAGACCTAGGAGTGCGCGGCCAGCGATCATCGTCCCGACATGTCCGCTCGCTGCGGTGAGTGCGGCACCGAGGCAGCAAATGGTGGCAAACAGAGGAACCGCCCGCTGTGTGCCCACACGGTCAATGATTGCGCCGCCGATCAGCAGCGTGACAATCGCACTGGCAGCGTACGCGGAATTTAGCATGCCGAATGTAGTCGCCGTAAAATGCAGTTGTCCGATGAAGATGCGTTCGAGCGGATTGATGCTGTCGTAAATATAATAAGTCCCGCAGCCCATGGTTATGCTGACGAACAGCAGCACAGTCCAGCGGTAAAGCGCCGAGGGCGGCTGCGTATGCGCGGCATCGTCCGGCAAAGCCGCAGTGCTCATTGGGCATCCTCACCGATGTCATTTTTTTGGAGACGCTCCAGGGCATCCGCACCCAGTACTGTCGTCGCCAGCGTGGCGGCAAACACCGCGGCGCCCAGTGCAGGTGTTAGGCGTGGCGGGCGCAGATCATAGTTTCGACCGCTCCCGCTCAGCGCTTGAGCGAAAAGGGGCAGTAGCAGACCTTCGGGCTGCATTAGTCCGCCGCAATAGGTGGCGGTCAGAGGAAAATCGGGTTCTACCTGCAGTGCGTCGCGCACTGCGTGGACGAGAGCCGCGATCTCGCGCGCGCCTGCTTCAAATATTCTGCGCGCTAACACATCCCCTGCCCGAGCCGCCTGCGTGAGCAGAGGAGAGAGCGCCGCAATCTCGCTGCGGCTCAAGGCCGGCGGTCCATAAACTTTGGCGCACACATCTAACTCGTGCGTCACGCCAAAATGGTCGCGAATTAACTCGTGTAGCGGACCTTTGGGTGCCCTGCCATCATTCATGCGCGAGAATAATGCCAGCGCTTCGCGCGCGAGCCAGAACGCAGAACCTTCATCACTGAACAGCTCTCCCCACCCACCCGCGCGTGCACTGCGCCCCGCGTATTCACCATAGGCGATCGATCCGGTACCGGCGACGACCGCGATGCCCTGCGCGCCGGCGAGCGCGCCAGCCCAGCCGCAAACCACATCGTTGCCACATCGATAGCGCTGTTTCGGCAGCAAGCCCTCGAGGATTCGATTAAGCTGCGGAAGCAGCGCGCTGTTCTCGCCGTATCCCGGTAGGCCGACAAAAGCGAAGGTAATATCATCTGCGCTCTTCGAAAGCGAAGCCAACATGCCGCTCACCGTAATCATCAGCAGATGTTGTAGGCTCTGCATGCCGATCTCGACATGGTAGGCTGGGCCGGCGCGGCGGGTCGCCAACACGCGGCCCGTCGCATCGATCAGCGCAAATTCCGTTTTCGTGCCCCCACCGTCAATGCCAAGAAACAGTGTCACCAATTCGCTTTCCAGGGGTACACCGACACGCCCTGCACCACCCGGTTCACCACACCGCGCGCGTTGGGTGAATCAGGCTTCAGGTGTAGCGCCATCGAGGTATGCATCGCCAGGCTTTGGGCGAATACTGCAAAGGGAAAGCACAGCGCTAGATCAGTCGCCGCCTGTGCGCCCGGAAGAGTGACCTCGCCCGATCGAGCGATATCGCCCGCCGTTACCGCGATAACTCGTGCCGCTATGCCATCCCTGCGCAGCTCCTCGAGCAGGTCAACCTCGTAGGCGCGTGCGTATGGGTCATTGGATAGGAACACGATGACCAGCGTTCGTTCATCGATGAAGGACTTCGGTCCGTGCCGGAACGCTAGCGGTGTTTCCGATAACGCGACCACCCGCCCATCCGTCAGTTCCAGTAGTTTCAGCGCAGATTCCCGCGCTAGGCCACGCAACTCACAATCGCCGAGATACACCACACGCTCATATCGCAACCGCGACAGTTCTTTGGCGGCTGGATCCTCCAGCATTTGATCCCCCCAGCGGGCGATTTCATCGACCGCCTGCGATTTTACCACGTCAAATGCAAGTGCGGCAGCAAGTAACATGCTCGAGAAGCTAGAGGTCATCGCGAAAGCGCGATCGTTGGTTTCCGCCGGCAGCCTTATGACGCAGGCACGGCTCGATCGTTCGCCCTCTCGGCACAGCTCTCCCTCGGCATTGCAGGTGATGATCAAGTGGTGGCAATCGCTCGACACCTGGCCTGCGATTTTCAGCGCCGCTACACTCTCCGGACTGTTCCCAGATCGCGCGAATGAGACCAGCAGCAATGGCGCATCATTAAGGCAGCCCTGCGGATCTGCGATCAAGTCGGTTGTGGCAATCGCGCGGATGCGGGCTCCCCATCGTCGCGTCAAGGCAGGCGCGAGACACTCACCAATGTGTGCCGAGGTGCCCGCTCCGCTCAGCACGATCTGCAGGTCCGCCTGGGCCAGCAGCGGCGCGAGGAATCGCTGCGCGACCCCGGCTCCGTCGGCCCCCAGCTTGCACCATACACCAGGCTGCTGCGCGATCTCGCGCGCTGTTTGCGCGGCGCCTGCACGCTCGAGATCTTGAGGAGATATGGCGGCGATATTCAATGTGTTCATCGAGTGAGCGTCAGCGTCCGGTTGAAGTGAAAAGGCGTGCGCAAGAGCACGGGCTTTCGAGAGTAGGCATCTTTAATTTAGAATCCATAGAGCTCGACCGGTAGCAACTTCAAACTGTTGGCGGCATCATGACGCCGCATCTGCTCGAAGCACAGCGGAACTACAAATGCTCGGTATCTCCCGCCAGGTGGTGGCTATAACGTTCCGGAATTGCGGCGGCGCGGCGTCGATCTGCAGTGCGCTTAGCGCGGCACCCTTTTTTCACTTTGCTCCTTGAAATGCCCTGCCCCTGTTTCAGTGCGGTTCCCCGCCACGGTGGGGCCTGCTTACCCTTTCGACCGCGCAATTCGTTTTCATTATCTCGCATTGTTGACTTTATCGAAAGAACCAATAGACTCAAATGAGAGTATATGGAAGCCGGCGGGCTTTCGATATATAGCAATTGCGCGGTAAAACAAAACTTAAGGGTGTTCTCGATATGGCAACGGGCCAAAGCTCGAGCGGGGTCGGTGCCGGCTACACTGCTTATGGCAGCACCAACTTCATCCGATCAGTCATTACAGTCTCCCGGCCGGTCCGGGACGGTTGCCCATAGGGCAACCGTCGGCATCGTCCGTTTAGAATCTATAAGCAAGACCGAACACGTAGGTACTGCCATAAGCAGTGTAGCCGGCACCGACCCCGCTCGAGCTTTGGCCCGTTGCCATATCGAGAACACCCTTAAGTTTTGTTTTA
>JANXZQ010000343.1 GCA_025355445.1 Gammaproteobacteria bacterium | reverse complement strand
CTTCGGCGAGCACGGCGCAATCCAGCAACCCGAGATTCAATCCTTGTCCGGCCAGAGGGTGCACGACGTGCGCCGCATCGCCGAGCAATACCGCTCTCGGGCGCACGTACTCCAGGGCGTACTGCAGCTTGAGAGGAAAACTTAAACGGCAGCTCGACACTTCGCAGTCGCCCAGCACCGCGCCGCTCGCGGCCGTCAACGCCGCACCGAAGGCGGCGTCATCCAGGGCACGGAGGCGCGCCGCTTCGGGCACTGACACGCTCCACACGATGGACGAGCGGCCGTCGGGAAGCGGCAAAAAGGCCACCGGCCCGGTAGCGATGAATCTCTGCCACGCGGTGCTGCGATGGGGTTTGGACGTGCGCACGTGCGCCACCAGAGCATCTTGGTGATAGCCATGGCCGGCGGTGCCGACGCCGAGCAGCTCGCGGGTCTTGGAGTTGATTCCGTCCGCCCCGATCAACAACTCGCCGCGCACGCCTCTGCCATCGCGCAGGCGTATCGAGACTCCGCTGTCGCCGGCGACGATGGTCTCAACCGAGCCTTCGATCAGCACCGTGCCGCAGCGGCGCGCGGCCTGCAAGCATTGCCGTTGCAGATCGTGGCCGTCGACGATGAATCCCAAATTCGGCTCACCGATTTGCGCGCAATCGAAACTCACGGAACCCTCACCTTGGGCGTCTCCGCGAGCGTCCCACACGCACATCCGCTCATAGGCGAATATGCGCTGTCCCGGCAAGGTATCCCACACACCGCATGCCTTGAGCAGGCGCTCCGATGCGCGGCTGAGCGCAAATACGCGCAAATCCCAATCGGGCTTCGCCGCCGCGGGCGTGAAGGCGTCCGCAATCAGCGCTACGCGCCCCGGCGCGCTCAAGCGGCGGGCCGCCAACAGGGCGGCCATGACGGCGCCGGCCACTCCGGCGCCCACGATCACCGCATCGAAGCCGTGATCGCCGGGCGCCGTCATTGCAGAGCCACGCCGCGAGCCAGCTTCGGTACGCGCGCGCCGGCGCCGGCGCCCGTGCTCAGTCGCGACAGCGCGGCTTTTGCCGGAGGTAGCAGGTCGAAGGCCAAGAGCCCTGCATTGCGCAGCCGGCGCACCACCCCTGAGGGGCTGGCGAAGATGCGTACCAGGCCGTCCGTGAACGCGATGACGCCGCGCCGATCCGCCGCGCGCCATGCATCGTATTCGGCCAGCAATGTTGCGGCCCCGGCATCGAATTGCGGTTCGAGGCGGCGCTCGGCGATGAGCTCCGCCAGGCTCGCGATATCGCGCAATCCCAAGTTGAAGCCCATGCCCGCCACCGGGTGCAATCCCTGCGCCGCGTTGCCGACGATGACGCAGCGTCCCGCACTGGTGCGCGCAGAGCGGGTCAGCGACAAAGGGTAGGAAACTCTGCGGCCGGCTTTGAGGAATCGTCCGAGACGAAAGCCGAAGCGCCGCTGCACCTCGGCGAGAAACTCGGCGTCCGACCAGCGCAGAGCCGCCTCCGCCGTCGCGTGGCTCAAAGTCAGCACCAGAGCGCACCGGCCCCCTTCGAGCGGCAGTAGCGCCAGCGGTCCGCTGTCGGTAAACCTCTCATAGGCCACGTGCTCATGAAAACGCTGCGGCAACACCGTGGTGATGATTGCGGTTTGCCCGTAGTCACGGCTGTCGGCATCGACCCCCAATGCGGAGCGCACGGCGGAATGCACGCCATCGGCCGCCACCACGAGATCAGCGTCGATGATGGCCGTCGCGCCGTCTTGTACGACTCCCAAGCAGACCCCGTGCGCGCCGCCTTCCACCCGCGAGACTTGCGCCGGGCAGCAAACCTGAGTGCCCGCATCCGCTTGCAGCCGTGTCCACAGCGCCAGCCCAAGGGCTCGATTCGGGACCACGTAACCCATTGCGTCGAGACCCTGTTCGCGGGAATCGATCCGTGCAAAGCCGAAGCGGCCCTGTTCCGACACGTGAATCTTGCGAATCGGAGTTGCCATGGCCTCGACCTCAGGCCATACGCCCAAAGTCTCGAGGATGCGGCGGCTGCCGTTGGATAATGCCGTGGTGCGCTCATCGAAGCTGGGCTGCGACGTCGAATCGTGCGGCACCGCTTCTATGAGCGCGACCCGCAATCCCAACGGCGCCAATGCGACCGCGAGGCTGGCTCCGACCATGCCGCCGCCGACGATGGCGATATCGAAGGATTGGCTTGCGGTAAGTTCGCTCGTCATGCGGCTCGCAGCAAGTATTCAATCGCTTCCGGAGTTTTCTCCAGCGCCGCGGTCAGAACCTCGGGAGCATCGGCGGTCACCAGCACCTCGTCTTCGATGCGTACGCCGATGTTCCAGAATTCCTTCGGTACGCGCGGCGAGGGTCGAATGTAGATGCCGGGTTCGACGGTCAGCGTCATGCCCGGTTCCAACACCCGCCACTCGCCGCCTACTTTGTAATCGCCGACGTCATGCACGTCCAATCCCAGCCAGTGGCCGGTACGGTGGCCGAAGAACTGCAAGTACGCTTGATCCTTGAGCAGTGCGGCGAGTTTGCCCTTGAGCAATCCCAGTTTGACCAGGCCCTGGGTGATTACCCGCACCGCGGCTTCGTGAGGATGATTCCAGTGGTTTCCCGAGCGCACCTTGTCGATGGCGGCCAGCTGGGCATCCAGCACCACTTCGTACACCGCGCGCTGCGCCGAGGAGAAACGTCCGCCCACCGGAAAGGTACGGGTGATGTCCGAGGCGTAGTAGTCGTGCTCGCAGCCCGCATCCAGCAGCAGCAAATCTCCATCGCACAACCGCTGATCATTGTCCCGGTAGTGCATGACACAGGAGTTGGCGCCGCCGCCGACGATGGGATAGTAGGAAAGATCCGCATTGTGCGAGCGAAACTCATGCAGCAACTCCGCCATGACCTCGTATTCCATGCGCCCGGGACGCGCAAAGCGCATGGCTCGACGGTGCGCTCCGACGGCAATCTGTGCGGAACGCCGCAGACTCGCCTGCTCCGCCCGGCTCTTGTAAAGGCGCATGTCATCGAGCACGTGGCGGAGCGCAACAAACTCATGAGGCGTTGCGGCTCCCTGGCGTGCCTGCGACCGCAATCCATGAACCCAGCTCAAGACATGCGAATCGAAATCCGGATGAGTGCCCATGGAGTAGTATATCTGCGAGCGTCGCTCCAGCAGGCCGGGCAAAATCTCATCGATGTCCGTGATGGGAAAGGCGTCATCGGCGCCGTAGTGTTCAACGGCACCCTCGGTTCCCGCCCGCGCGCCGTCCCAGGCTTCGCGCACGGCGTCGTGTTCACGCACGAACAAGAGGTACTCCCCCTGGGGACGGCCAGGTACCAGCACCGCCACTGAATCCGGTTCCGGAAACCCGCTCAAATAGTGGAAATGACTGTCCTGCCGGTAGGCGTATTCCATGTCGCCGTTGCGATGACGCACGGGAGCGGCCGGCAAGATGGCGATGGCGTCCTTGCCGATCATGCGCATGAATTGGCGGCGCCGGCGCGCGAACTCCTTGCGATCCATTAGGAGCCGCCGATCAATGCAGCCGCTGCTGCGCCGGATATACATGCCGGCGAAGGGGCAACAGCTCCTCGAAAACGACTTGCGCGGCGACCCGGATGAACTCGACCAGTTCCGCATAGGCCTGTTCGTTGGATTCATCCCCGTCCGCATCATCGCCGGTGGCCCGCGATATCTCCGTGAAGTCCCGGACGATCTCGCCCACATCGCCGTTCAAGGCCTCGAGATCGGAAATATGTCCAGTGCCCAAGCCGTAAAGAAATCCGGTGCACCACAGCGCCAGTGCATTGGCTCGGCCATTGAGGGGTTGCTCGTCGTCAGGCAGCAGGGGTTCGAATTCCATGCCCTGCTCGCCGAAAGACGTGGCAGTCGCCGTGAACACCTTTTCAAGCATCGCCGACGATTCATCGGAAAGCGACGCGCCGTCGGGAAGGATCTCATTGACCCAATCCTGCATCTTGTAGGGCGACATGGAACACAGCGCGCCGCACAACGATCCATGGGCCTCCGCGGCGTCGGCCAAGCTGCCGGCCGTCGCCAACACGTCTTCAAAGTCCTTGAATCGAATATCCGCGATCATAAGGGGCAATAATACCGCAGTAGGGCCCCGGGAGCCTCCTCTCGCCCTTTGCATTGCGCTTTCGCGCGCTCTATATTGACACCCTATGAACGAATCCAATCCGAAATCTGCGGTCGAACTCGAACTGAAGCGGCTGGAGAAACGGCTCGAGGACCTGATCGCAACCGTGGGTCAGATCAAGGAAGAGAACCGTGCCTTGCGTCAGCGCCAGGACACGCTCACCTCTGAACGCGCCAGCCTGCTGCAGAAGAACGAACAAGTCCGCGCGCGGGTCGAAGCCATGATCGGCCGATTGAAATCCATGGAACAGGCATGAGCGACAACCAAGCGCGGGTCAGCGTGCGGATACTCGAGAAGGAGTACCACATTACCTGCCCCATCGAAGAGCGCTCCGACCTGCTCGATTCCGCGGAATACCTCAACATGAAAATGCGTGAAATCCGCGATAGCGGCAAGGTCGTCGGCCTTGATCGCATCGCCGTAATCGCCGCGCTCAATATGGCGAACGAATTGATTCGATTCCGTAACCGTGACAGCAATCTCGATTCGGACGTCGGCGGACGCTTGCGTATCCTGCGCGAGCGCGTAGAGTCGGCCTTGGAGAAGGGTCGACAGCTCGAATTGTAAGTGAGCTGAAACGCCTTCTCGATAAGCTTAAATTTGGCGCTGCCTGCGATGTTCGATGCGGATCGGGTTACCTCTCGACCCTAAGTTTTAAACCCCAGGGGCCGTGCTTGCTGGCAACATTGTGCAAGTCCGCCTCGAGCGGAAAGCCTTAAGTGCCGCAGTTAGCCCCACCTGTTGCTCAGGTCGGGAGCAACGGTCCAAAACGGCA
>JANXZQ010000541.1 GCA_025355445.1 Gammaproteobacteria bacterium | reverse complement strand
CCGATAGCGGGAAACCTCCGCCCAAGCCCTTGGCAAGCGTCATGAGATCCGGAACCACACCCGAGTGCTCGATCGAAAACATCTTGCCGGTGCGGGCCATGCCGCCCTGGACTTCATCGGCAATCATGACGATGCCATGCTCATCGCAGAGCCGCCGCAGCGCGCGCAGGAAATCGACAGGCGCCACATTGAAGCCGCCCTCGCCCTGCACCGGTTCGATGAGGATGGCGGCCACCGATTTGGGGTCAACGTCGCCGTGAAACAGCCGGTCCAAATCCGCGAGCGCCTGTTCCGTACTTATGCCGTGATAGGGATGCGGAAATTCCGCGTGATACACCTCGGCGGGAAACGGGCCGAAGCCGCGTTTGTACGGCATGACCTTCCCGGTCAGCGCCATGGTCATCAGCGTTCGGCCGTGAAAGCCGCCGGAAAATGCGATCACCGCAGAGCGCTTGGTCGAATAGCGCGCAATCTTGATGGCGTTCTCCACCGCCTCCGCGCCCGAGTTCAGAAACAGGGTCTTTTTCGCGAAGTCCCCGGGAGCGAGCGCATTCAGCCGCTCAGCGAGCCGCACGTAGGATTCGTAGGGCGAGACGTGGAAGCAGGTATGGGTAAAAGCCTGAGCCTGCTGCGCCACGGCCTCCATGACTTTGGGATGGCGATGGCCGGTGTTGAGCACCGCGATGCCGGCTGCAAAATCCACGAAACGCCGGCCGTCGGCATCCCAGAGCTCGGAGTTCTCCGCCTTGACCACGTAGATGCCCCGACTGCCCACCCCTGCGGGGACAGCCGCCGCTTTGCGGGTCTTCAGTTCTGCAGATTTCGACATTGGGATCCCCTTTGATGGCGCTGCTTTCAGACCCAAGAACGGTATCATTGAGGAACATTTTGAGCAAAAGGTGGGTGGTTCGATGAGTACGCTCGACGTGGTGGTGCCGGAACCCGCGGCCGCGGCGTCCAGCGGGACACTCAATGTGCGCATCCAGCGTGCAAGTCCGGGCAGCCAGGTCTCCAGGGACGATCGGGTCGCGGTCGAGGCGCCGCTCGAGTTGCTGCTGCATTATCCGTCGCTGGGCTTAGAGCCCCTGTCCTTCGGCACCACCATGCGTACACCCGGCGAGGACGAGAGTTTGGCCGCGGGCCTTTTGTACGGCGAAGGAATCGTCAACAAGCCTGCGGACATCGAGGCCATCGAGTCGAGTACTCGACGGCCGAATGTGGTCAACGTGCGCCTGCATTCCTCAGTACAAATGATACCCAATACGCCGTCGCGTCTTTTTTCGGCCGGCTCGAGTTGTGGCGTGTGCGGCACCACCGGGCTCGATGCCGCCATTGCCCGGGCCGCCGCCACGCACGTCCCGGACACCGGTCATATGCCTTTGTCGCTGCTGCTGCGCCTGCCCAGCCGCATGCGCGCGGCTCAATCGAAGTTCGGCGACACGGGCGGCGTCCACGCTTCTGCGCTGTTCGATTTTTCAGGGGCTTTGCTCAATGTGGCGGAGGATGTCGGCCGCCACAATGCCTTCGACAAGCTCGTGGGGATGAACCTGATGTCAGGGGCGTTGCCGCTCACCAATCGGGTCGTGATATTGAGCGGCCGAGCCAGTTTCGAACTGGTGCAAAAGGCCATCCGCTCCGGGGTGAGCGTACTCGCCGCCATCGGCGCGCCATCGAGTCTGGCCGTCAATCTTGCCGTGACTTCCGGGCTGACGTTGGTAGGATTCCTACGCGAGGCTCACTGCAACATCTACGCGCATGCTGGACGTCTGACGCTCTCGGACAGCGATATCCTGGCGCGGCCTCAGCCAATTCGCTGAGGTCTCCCAACGCAGTGCTTCGCCGACCCGGGAATCGCTCATCGGGCCCAAAGCACTCAAGCTCTCGTGAACTGCGGCGATGAATTCACGCCACTGCCGGTGATTCGAAAAACTGCGTTTCGCGCCGAGATTCGTCATGTCAGCGCCGGGACAAAAGATAGCCGGCCGCCAACCCCAGCAAGCCAACCACGGCGAGCGCTGCATAGGGGTTGTCGTGGACGAAATCATCGGCGTCACGCGCCGCGTTCTGAGCGCGCTTAGCAAAGGACAGGGCCGTATCGTTCATGGGATCGGCAACCGCGGCCAGTGCCCCTGACACGCTCGCCCCCAGCCCGCCCACGTGCAAATCCCTCTTCTGAACGACGGAGCTTGGATGAGCGGTGAGCATTGCGGTCTCCTAACAGGCGTCACGGTAGGACGTGTTCGTACTATGCCTGCTCGCTACGCGCCGCACTGTCGGCGGCAAGCCGCGCCCAGCGTAGGACTCCGCCTAGCCGGCCGCGCCTAGTTGACCTGGTAGCTACGGCCCTGCAAACAGGCTGATATGGCACGGTTATAGTTGCCGCGCGCCGCCTCGGGATTTCCCGCTACTCCGCCGGCCGGCTGTGTCGGGTCGAACCCGGTCTGGCCCTTCGCCCAATTGTTGCACTCGAATTGATCAGCGGCCTGCTGCTCCTTGGACTGCCCGTTCTTCGGATAAATCATCAAATCGTCCGGCGCGCTCGGCGCGCTGTCGGGTGGAGGGCTGGGCGCATCGGCGTCGTCCGGAGCATCCACAACGGAATAGCCATTCTGGTCCGGCTGCCAGGTGTAGTACACGTTATCCGCATAGTAATACGGGACTCCGCCGAGCCACACTGTGGAGTAGTAAGGCGGCAGCACTGAAATCACCAAGCCCGGCGGCGGCGCCACCACCACGAACCCCGGACCGCGAGGCGCATACCAGATGCCGCCGCTGAAGTAGAAGCGGTCTCTGCCGCGATAATAGGGGCGGTAGCCGTCTGGCAGCGACGGCCTGATCGAACCCGTGGGCGGATAGTAGCGGCCGTGGTTGTAGCGTCCGTCCAGCACCTGGCCGCGTCCATCCATGGAAGGCCGCTCGGAGCCCGGTCGAAACGCCGGCCTGCCGGGTGCGGCAGCGGGCGGCCTAGCCTCAGGCCGAGGCGCCGGACGCTGCTCGACGCGGCCTCGATCATGTTCGTCGGCGGCGGCGGATATGGCGGCCGCTGCGCCCGACAGCAGCAGCGACGCCGACAACAACGCGATCTTGTAATTCATGTTGACCTCAACTGATCGTGTAGCCCCGCCCTTGCAGGCAGGCGCTGATGGCGCGGCGATAGGAATCGGCCCGCGCGCGCCCAGTGGCGGCGCTTTGATTGTATCGCTGCTGCGTCTGTTGAGCCTGAGCCTGCGCGTTGGCATCCGTCGCGGATCCAACGATGGCGCCCGTAGCGCCGCCGATCACCAACCCGGCGCCGGCGTTGCGCGGACCCGCAATAATGGCGCCAAGGATGGCACCGCCGATGGCACCCGCCGCCGTGCCCGAGCCGGGAGGATTGGCCGGCTGAACCACAACTCGCTCATAAGCGCTGGCATCCGAACGGCTGGGATCCACCCCCGTTTGCTGGACCGCCCAAATATGGCATTCGTATCGGTCGCGGTCGGTCTGTTCCGCACTCTGGCCATTGGCGGGATAGACGAAGACTCGTTGCGGCGGCGGCGCGGGCACCGCATAGGTGCGAGGCGGCGGCGTCGCGCAGGCCGCCAGCAGTACCGCCACTGCGGCCGCTGCGCCCAGGCGCAGCCCGGTGAGTGAATTGGGTGAAAAACTTGCCGATTTCATGCGCTGGAATCCTTTGGACCTGGCAGGTCAACGTGACCGACCCTTTTCAGTTGACAGGCAGCGGTCCTCTTGGTTCTCATTTTGCCGGCTTACGAAACTTTAATATGAACTGATCCGTATTGCCGCGCACCGACGGGTCGAACACCTTCACAGTGCGGTTGTCGCCGGGCTGCCGCAACAAATCGCTGCTGCCCACGAAAACGAAGCCCGCCGCGAGCACTTCCGCTTTGACCGTCTCGACGTCGATCCTATGTAAAGTCTTGGTATCCCGCCCACCCGACCCGGCTTCGGCGCTGTGGTCCAGGATCAGATAAATACCGCCGGGCTTTAAGTCGTCGAACACCATTTTATTGAACACGCCCACATCCAACCCAGGGAAATTATGCAGGTCGTGGTAATTCTGCGAAGTCCATAGCAGATCGACCGGCGCCGGAACACCCAATCGGCTGAAGGGCTCGACCACCACGCTGACATTGGCATAATTCGGATCGGCGGCGATGACCTTCACGCGTGCGGCAAAATCCGGCACATCCGCCGGCGCATCGGCCGAGCGCGCCGGCACCAATGCGTACACATGGCCCGAACCACCCACCGCTTTACTGAAGATGCGCGTGAAGTAGCCGCCGCCGGGTATCAACTCGGCGATCTGCTCGCCCGGCTTGACTCCGGTGAACGCCAAAGTCTGCGCCGGTTTGCGGCTCGCGTCGCGCTGCTTGTCGGCATCGGGCCGGCCGCCGTCGGCAACCGCAACCGCGATGTTGGCAGGAACGGCGGCGGCACGGGCGCCGTTTGCTGCGAGCGTCAGAGTGGCGGCAAGCGCCGCGCAGAAAATGAGCGGATGGCGAAGCATAAAACACTCCCGTTTGCGGTTGAGCGGCTGTCGCAGCCATTCTACCACCCGCAAGGTCGCGTTTTGACAAGCGCAGCCACGGCGGCGGCGTAGAATCCGCACATGAGTTTGAGCGTTTTCGACATTTTCAAGATCGGCATCGGCCCATCGAGTTCGCACACCATGGGACCGATGAATGCGGCGCGCGATTTCGTCGAGCTGCTCGCGGCGCGCGGCTTGTTGGAGCGGACGGCACAGGTGTCCGCACAGCTGTATGGCTCACTGGCGTTGACCGGCCGCGGCCATTGCACCGATCGCGCCGTGCTGCTGGGGCTCGAGGGCATGAGTCCTGACACCATCGACTCCGCGGGCGTCGAACCCGCGCTGCGCAGGATCCGCGGCGATGGGCGCATCCGGCTGGCAGGCCGGCACGAAATCGCGTTCGACGAGCCGCTCAATCTGTTGTTCCACATCGATCAAGTGCTGCCCGGCCACTCCAACGGCATGCGCTTCACGGCGCACGATGTGGCGCTGGAGGTCTTGGCTCGCGAGGAGTACTACAGCATCGGCGGCGGTTTCATCCAACGGGCCGGCGCCGCAGCGGATGCCGGTGGCGCGCGCGCCCTGCCTCCCTATGAATTCGATTCGGGCGCGCGCCTGCTCGAACTGGCCCGCGCCCAAGGCTTGGAAGTCCATGAATTGATGCTCGCCCGCGAGCGCACTTGGCGCGGCGACGCCGAGATTCGTGCGCAGCTAATGCGCATCTGGCAGGTGATGCAAGACTGCGTGCGGCGCGGCTTCGAGGCCCAAGGCCTGTTGCCGGGGGTCCTCGGCGTGCGCCGGCGCGCGCCGAAATTATATCGCCAACTGATGAGCGGCAACCCGCAAAGCCCGATGCACGCTCTCGATTGGGTCAACGTGTTTGCGCTCGCGGTCAACGAAGAAAATGCGGCCGGCGGCCAGGTGGTGACGGCGCCGACCAATGGCGCGGCCGGGATCGTTCCGGCCGTGTTGCATTATTATCGGCGCTTCGAGCCCGGCGCCGACGATGACGGCATCATTCGATTTCTGCTGACGGCTGCCGCCGTCGGCATGCTCTACAAGCAAAACGCCTCCATTTCCGGCGCCGAAATGGGCTGCCAAGGAGAGGTGGGTGTGGCGTGTTCCATGGCCGCCGCCGGCTTGGTGTCGGCGCTCAACGGCAGCAACGAACAAATCGAAAATGCCGCCGAAATCGGCATGGAGCACAATCTTGGTCTCACCTGCGATCCGGTCG
>JANXZQ010000482.1 GCA_025355445.1 Gammaproteobacteria bacterium | reverse complement strand
TTTGAAAACGTCCCGATCGACGGGTGAAAGAATCTCATCTACCAGGCTATTCATGGGTTTGCCCGCCAGATCGCCGATGTCGGTCCGCTTCCAGGGGACGATGTACATGACCTTCGGCTGCTCCCGGTCGCCCGTGACGGTGGCCGTGCCCAAATCCAAGTGGTCGGTTTTGGCAGCCGTGGCTGCACGAGCTGCCACAGGAGCGGCCGGCACCGCTGGGGCAGCCCTCGCTGCGGCGGCCTTCGCAGGAGCGGCCACGGGGGCGGCTACGGGCGCGGGGCCGGTGGGGCTGGGGCTGCTGGACGTGTCGGCTCTCGGTTCGCCGGCCTCCGCCTGCGCAGTGGCCGGTTTAGGTTGCGGGACGGTTTGCTGCGCCGGCGCGGTGCCCGCGGCGCAGCTCAGTGCCGCCACACTCAGTAACTTGGTTGCGGTGTTCAAGCGGGCTCCTTCTTTGGCGCCGGCGGCGGCGCTCCAACTCGTTTGCGCAGTTCCACCACCCAGCCGGAGACTTGCTTGTTCTCGCCGGCAATTTCGATGTATCGCTCGAACTCGTCGAGCGCCTTTTGCGGCTGCGCCAGATACAAATCGTAAAGCACGCCCAAGTTCAAATGCGCGGGGGCAAAGTTAGGTTCAGCCGCTATCGTACGCTGATAGGTCGCCTCAGCCTCGGCGAATTTACCCAGCCTGCGCTCGACGATGCCGAGTTCATTGCCCGCCACCGCGCTGGCCGGGCTGTGCTCGAGCGCAGCCTTGAACGCCGCCTCCGCATCGGGCAGGCGCGAGTCGCGCAAGTACAGCAATCCCAAGTTCAATTGTGGTCCGCTGAGCTGCGGATATGCGACGGCCAACTGCTTGAACTCCAACTCCGCATCCGTATTGCGACCGGCCCTCATCAACTGCAGCGCCTGTGCATACTGCTGCGCCGCCCGCTCCGGGATGGGTTCAAGCACGGGCGCAGCGGCGTTGGCGGCCTTGTCCTCCACGGGCGCGGCCGCCGGCTTCGGCTGCGCGCTTTGACAGGCGGCGAGCAGCGCCAGCGCGCCCATGCCAAGACCCACCACCTTAACGAATCGATTCGACCAGTTGCTCACCGATTTCCACCTTGCCGTAGCGGCCTGGATTGAGTTGCGCCAGCGACGTAAAGCTCTTCTGCACCCATTCATCATAGGTGCCGTCCTTGGTCCGCGCCGCATTGACTTCGTGCAATTTGATGGCCTTTTCTTCGAACGGGAAAGCCTGCTCCTCCAGCAATACGTTGTACTGCTCCATTTCATCTTTGGATAAATTCTTCGGCCGTTCCGAACTCATCAGGTCTTTGCCCAGCTGCCGGTACAATTCGGCGCTCTCGAAGGTCGCCGCGGTGGTGACCTCGGCCACCTGGTAATTGGCTGCCGCCTCGTATGCCTTCAGGGCAGCCTCCATGGACTTGCGCTTTTCGGCCAGGGATTTCTTCAGCGGCACCACCAGCTTGACGCTGCGGAACTGCTCGCGCAGCGGACTTGCCAAGGTCAATGTCGCCTTTGCCGCCAGCGCCCGGCTGCGATCGGTGCGTGCCGCACCCGCAGCGCGATCCGCGCTAATGATGTCCTTGAGCCAGTAATCGCGAGCCCCCATGTCGCCGAGCTTCGCTGTAATCAGGCTCAGCTTGTTGCGCGCTTCCATCGCAGGATTGAGAGGCTGCGCAAAGTGCTTCACGAAAGCCTCGAGCATGGCGCGCGACTTGGCCGTGTTGCCCGACTTGTCGTATAAATCCGCCGCCTGCAAGGTGGCTTCGCGCTGCACGTCGGGGGCTTCGCCGGGGGCCTGCGCAATCCTCTCGAATTCCGCCGCCGCCTGGCCGGGATGATTGGATTCGGTGTAGGCGACCGCGAGATTGCGCGTGACCTCAGTCTGCAAGGGACTTTGCGGAAAGTTGCGCCGGAATCCTTCCAGCACGACGATGGCTCTATCCCATTGCTTGTCCTTGATGAGCAGTGCGGCCGCATCGAAATCGGCATTGGCGCGCACCTTCGACGTCGGCGCCAAAGTCGCCACGCGCAGGAAGTCATCCTCCGCCGCGGCGTTGTCGCCGGACTTGGCCCGAAGTTCGCCCTGCTTGTAGATCGACGCCGCCAACCGCTCCACGATGACCGGCCGCTCCGGATCGTTGGCCGGCATCAGCGTCTGCGCGTGACCGTAGGCTGTCTCCGCCTTGTCGAACACGCCCTGGTCGAAATTCGAATTGCCGATGACCGTCCACGCCACGCGTTGTTTGGTGGCGTCCACCGGCGGCTGCCGAGCCAGCAGGGCCTCGGCCGCGGCAATGGCTCGGGGATAGTCCTTGACCGTATATAGATCGGTGGCGGCGCGCGTCAGCACCTGCGCGCTTTCCGGGTGCGCCGGAAAGGCTGCCGCGAATTTCAGCGAACTGTCCACGCTGCGGCTGTGTACCGCCGCCTTCGCCTCGCCGTTCAAAGTCTCTTCCTGTTTGCCGTAGGCAACGATGGCGGCATAGCCCGCCGCGGCGGCCTTCTCATGGTTGCCGAAGTGATAGGCGGTGTTCTCGTATTCCGTCGCAGCTTCGGGATATTGCTTGCTCTCGAACAACGTATCGGCCAGCAAAAAATTTGTGACCGCCAGATCCGGGTCGTCCGGGAAGGACTTGAGATAGCTGCGATACCACTTCGCCGCCTCTTGATAATCCGCAACATTCTTGGTGCGCTGCGCCTCGGCATGGTAGTGCTGCGCCACATCCTTGAGATTGGTCTTGAGCTCGGCCACGACCTTCGGTTCGTTCTTCAGCTCGCGGCCCTGCCAATACGCCGTGCCGAAACTGTAGTTCTCCACGAACTCTTTCTTGCCCTGCAATACGAGCTGCGGGAAGCCGCCCTTCTGATAGGCCTCGATCGCCTGCATCTCCAACAGCGGAGCCTTCTCGTTGTTGCGGTCCTGACCGACGAAAGCGCGATAGCTGTCGGCGGCGTCGGTATAGCGTTCCTTCTCCATGTACAGATCGCCGAGGCGCGCATACAAAAGATACGAATACGGGCGCGGCGGCCGCCCGGAAGGGGTGCGGCGCTTCACGAATTCATCGATGGTTTTTGGACCATCCGCATAGGAAAAGGTGATGCTCATGACGCGGAAGGTGTCCTCCACCAATTCGCGATTCGGCCGGCTCAAAGCATCGAGCTCGATCAACTCGGCGGAATCGCGCTTCGACACCAGCACCGAATCGAGCACACCCGCAAAAGATTCCAAGCTGCGCTCGTTGTCGCCCTGCTTGAACAGCGACCAACCATGCTTGTAGAGACTCTGATTGTAGAATGGCGACTTGGCGCCGATCTTGATGACGGCCTCATAGGCTGCCTGCGCCTTCGGATAGGCATTGCCGGAGAACAATATTTCGCCGCGCCGAAATTGCGCTTCATCGATGTAGCGGCTGTTGGGATAGGTTGCCACCAGCTGATCCAGCGAGGCCAGCGCCTTCTCCGGCTGTGCATTGAGTTCGTAGGCTCGCGCCAGCTGGTACAGCACCGAATCGTTGCGCTCGTATTTCGGATAGGCCTTCAGCAAAGCGCCATACAAGTGAATGGCCTCGGTGGCGCGCAGACCTTCATTGGTGACGAGTTCGCGCTCGATGCGCTCGGACTCCGAACTCTCCAAGTTCAAATCGCCTAGACGGCGCAGAGCTTCGGCACGCAAGGCGGCGTCGCCGGCATTCAAGTCCAGAAAGCGCCGGTAGCTGTCCATGGTCTTGTTGACGTCGACGTTGCGCGGCGGATCGGTGTTCACCTCGGCCTGCTGCGAATCGAGATCTTTGATGGTCGGCGGACTCTTGTTCGCCGCACGGCACAGCTGCGCCGGCAGCGACGCGGCCAATACCGCCGCCATGAAGGCCGCGCCCGCTGCGGTTGATTGGCGGCGCGCCGGCATCAGGGCTTCGCCTTTGGCTTTTCGTTGGCGGCGCGATCATAGATGGCCGCCAGTTCGTAGCGCGCCTGAATCTGGTAGGTCGAGATTCGCAGCTTCTGGCCTTCGAGTTCGCGGATGGCGAGCGCCTGAAGGAATCGGTTTTGCTGCTCGGACACGTCGCCCAATCGCCGCTGCAGCGCATCGAGCCGAGCGCGCACCGCGGCGATCCGGGTTGCATAGGCCTCCGTATTCGTCGGCACGCCGGCCCGAGCCTGTTTGACCATCACGGCGCGCTTCTGCGTTTCCTTTAGCTGCGCTTCGAGCTCCTTGACCGAACGGCGCTCGTTCCACAGCCGGGCCTTGAAGCTCGCCGACAGCCGCCAGTACATGACGCCCTTCATCAGGCGGTGTTTTTGCCGCATCTCGGCCAGGTCAGGATCATCCGGATGCGCCGCAAGGTATTCCTCGATGCGCCGCAAGCGCGTCCAGGTGCGCTGCTCCTCCGGCGTGCCCAAGGCGGCGACGTCGCTGGATTGTTCGATGACATTGATGCGCGATTCGAAATCCACGCGCTTGTGGGTGAGCGCGTCCAGATCGGTGGCCGCCATGACCGCATCGGCCTTCGGCACGCGCTGATTGTATGCCTCTTGCCGCGTATCGAGCATGTCATCATAGGCCGCCACATCGTCACGCCA
>JANXZQ010000468.1 GCA_025355445.1 Gammaproteobacteria bacterium | reverse complement strand
CTCGGCAGTCCAACATACATGGCGGGCAGCAAGGAGCCCACGGCGAGACACCAGCCGACCAAGGCGGCGATGAGACAAAGCCCGGCGCGCGCGCCCCACGACACCCTCCAGCGCTCCGTTTCCGGGACGAAGGTGCACTCTTCCGCAGTCAGGCGACCGCCGGCATGAATGGCCAGCTTGTACATTGTGGTAGCGACGTGCTTGAGCGCGAACATGTCGAGCGCCAGCGCCACGGCCTGCGGTGGTCGCTGAACGGTGATCTCCGGATCACGGCCGACGATCAAAGTGTCGGTATGGTGCCGCGCGTGGCTCCATCGCCAGATGGTTGGCTCGCGCACGATCATGACGCACGCAATCAGGTAGACGGCCTCGTTCAGCCAACGCGTTTTGAAAGCGGTGCCGTGGACGCATTCGTGCCAGCGGCTGTCTGACGACGAGCCGTAGAGGATGCCGTATACGGTGAAAAATGGTATCGCGGTCCAATGGCCCCAGAAGCGAATCGCCAGCGCAGCACAAACGGCCATCCCGCCAAGCCAGACCAGCGTGTCACGAATGGGTGGCCAATCACGTCGCCGCATTAGCTCCTTCAAGTCCTTGCGGTCGACCGGGTAGGTATACCATTTCGCCTGGGCAAGTCCCTTCTGCATGGCTTGCCGCGCATCGACTCCGGTCAGGCTGTAGTCTCGCGCGTACCGCACCGAACTCCCCTCCGAAGCGTTCGCAGTGGCCACCGACGTCATACTACGCATACGCGATAGGCATCTTGCTGTTGCCGCGGCCCGATATTGAGACCAATCATCGTACCTCTCAGCGCCCTAACGGCCGGCCTGGTGTGCCGGCTGCACGCATTTCGTCTCGGCCATCTTATGCTCGGACTTATTGTTCCGTCAATACGCTACGCGGAATTTTTGTTCCACGGCGCGCGCCCCAGCGTAGGACAGTCCGCGCTTCACAGGGAACCGTACGCGAGCACGAGATCTCGACGGCTGCATACCGGGGCGTCGAGCTCGCTCACGATACGGCAGACTCGCTGCGGTGACGCCTCCCGCAAACCCTGTGGAATATTTGCTGCTATGATTCAGTTTGCGAATCGTGCGCTCGTCGCCTATAGACTGGCCCTGACACCACGAAATCGCCAGTCTCTCCATGAGCCAAGGAGTTCAGCATGCGCACGGCGCGACCGTCCAACAGACCTGTCCCTCCGGCGACCTACGAGGGCATAATCAGTGTCATTACTCGCGACTACACCGAGCTTTCTGAGCGACTCCAGCAGATTGCCCGATACGTCACGCAGAATCCGAACACAATCGCACTAGAGTCGATAAATACTATTGCCCTTACCTGCGGGGCGCACGCCTCAACACTCGTTCGATTTGCTCAGTACTTCGGGTATACGGGCTTTAAACAACTTCAGAAGGTATTTCAAACTCGCCTTACCACCGCAGCACCAGGTTTTCGCGAGCGTATCAGCGCCCTCGATATGGAGGTCTCACGATCCGGTAATCAGAGTAACCAGAGTGTCCTGCGCGAACTCATCATCAGAGACATAGCAGCCCTTCAGAGCCTCCTTGCAAGTGTGAGCGAAAAGGATCTAGTGCACGCGTCACACCTTCTGGCGACCGCTACGAACATCTACGTCGCGGGCCAGCTCCGCTCGGCTCCGATAGCATCGCTGATGCGTTACCTTCTGACGATGCTGCGACGAAAGGTGATTCTTCTTGACCCATCCGGAGGCCTCGCGCAGGAAATGGCTGCAACAATGGGGCGGAAAGATGTATTGGTTGCAATCGCTTTCCAGCACTACGCCAAGGAAACTGTAGCGATCTCCGAGATCGCCGCGGCAAATAGAACCCCCACCATCGCAATCACGGACAGCAACTTGTCACCGCTGTCGAAGGATTCGCACGTGATATTTACCATTCCCGAGGAAGAGTACGTATTCGCCCGTTCTCTTGCAGCTCCAATGAGTTTGGTTCAGTGCCTCGCAGTCCTGACGGCCTTGGCCCTGCACCCGGACTCCAAGACGACACCGCGTATACCGACCGTTACCGGGCTTGCACGCTACCGCGAGCGATCCACCTGACATTAGCTTCCGTCTACGTAGGTCGAGCGTTCCGTCTATATGGGAGCCCGCGGATAGGGGGTATCTTCGTAAGCTCCCCAGATTGATTGATCGAAGTTGACCATCGAGCCAGTCATCAGCCCAGACTCAGCGCTTGACAGGAAGGCCACGGCCCGTGCCACTTCGGCGACCGAGATCAGTCTTCCAAATGGCTGCTGTTCGGACGCGCGCGCAAGCCACTCCGGGCCGGCGCCGTGATATTCACGCTGCACGCGGTCCTCGCCCTCGGAAGCCATCCAGCCGATGTTGACGCCGTTGACACGGATGCGGTTTCTAAGAAGCGCAAAAGCCGTGTTCTGTGTCAGCGTCGCCAATGCACCCTTGGACGCGCAATATGCCGCGATGAACGGCTGCCCCGCCTTGGCTGACATCGAACAGATGTTGACGATGGCACCTTCGGTGCGTTCGCGGCGCATGACCTTGATGGCTTCCTGCATCAGGAAGAAGGGCCCGCGAACGTTGGTCGCGATGATTCGATCAAACAGTTCCGGCGTAGTGTCGAGAATACTGCCCCGATCCGTGACTGCTGCAGCATTGACCAGCACATCGATGCGGCCGAATGCCGCATCGGCTCCCGAGATGACGGACCGGCAATCCTCAACGCGCGCGAGGTCAGCGCCTACGAAAATCGTTGGCACGCCGCTGGCGGCCCGAATCTCCTGGGCCTTGGCCTCGCCCCGGTCTCGCGACCGTCCGCAGACTACGATGCCTGCGCATCGTCTTTCAGCGAAGAGAGCCGCGATCGCCGCTCCGAGTCCCTGCGTACTGCCCGTCACTACCGCGATCTTTCCGTTCATCTCAGTTACACGCTTGAGTCTTCGATACTGTACCCAGCCGACCGCAGCGCGGCAGTAAGGCTCCGGTAGCCGAGGCGCGCATATTCCAGAGGCGGAGCCTTCACGGGATCCTGCTCTGCCTCGACCACAAACCAGCCCTCATAGCCAGCATCGGCGAGCCTCGATGCTATCGCTCCGAAGTCGATCATCCCGTCCCCCGGGACCGTAAAGACGCCGCGCAGCACTGCGTCCAGAAATGACTCTTGCTCGGGTTTCACGCCCAGCAAGACGTCGCGCCGAACGTCCTTCGCATGAACGTGGGTGATACGACTTCCATACTTGTCGATGACCCGAAGGACGTCGATGCCCGCAAAAGCTAGATGGCCGGTATCGTACAAGAGAGAGACGGCAGGCCCCGTAGCCGCCAGCAATCGATCGACGTCGTGTTCGCTCTCGATGACCGTCCCCATATGCTGATGAAACGCAAGTGGCACGCCGACTTCGGCGCAATATTCGGCAAAAGCCGTCAGCTTACGACCATAGGCCACGACGTCGCTGTCCGTGAGAGTCCGGCGGTGCGACATCGGGACGCTCTGCCGGTTTTGAATCGTACCCGACGTCTCGCCATAGGCGAGGACCGCCGCACCGCAGTTCCTGAACAGGCTGAGCGTCTCCAGCGCCCGTGACTTCTCAGCCTCGACTTCTGTATCGAGCAGCTTTCCGGAGTACCATCCGGATGCGAGCTGAAGACCGTGCTCGGCAAGCGGCGGGGCGAGTTGTCCGCTTGTTTTCGGAAACTTTCCGCCAGTTTCGACGCCTATATAGCCGGCTTCTCTGCTTTCGCGCAAACACGTCTCGAATGGCGTGTCCCCACCAAGCTGAGGCAGGTCATCGTTGGACCAGCCTATTGGCGCAATTCCAAGCTTCGCAGTCAATGGCACCCGATGCATACTTAGTGTGGTGTCCCACAAATACCTATACAGTATTTCCAGGGCTTGATATGATGCGGCTTGTGCCGAATGTGGGTTTGTCGATCAAATTGCCGGGGGCTGAACGAGATCAGCTTGAGCGGTGGGAATCTTGCCATGGTACCGCGCAACAGATAGGGCTGCGCTGCCGGATTATTTTGTGCGCACTTGCGGGCGAGGACAATGTGGCGATTGCCGATAAGCTCGAAATCAGCCGGGCGACCGTGCAGCTGTGGCGCAAGCGCGTGCACGAAGGGGGAATTGGGCAGGTGTGGCAGATCGCCCCGGGTCGGGGACGCAAGCCGCATTACGCTCAAGCCCGACGAGAGCGCATCATTAAGGCGGCCTTGCAGAGCAAGCCGAAAGGGATGACCCGCTGGAGTTGCCGGCTGATGGCGCAGGCGCAGGGGGTTAGCAAGAGCACGATCAATCGCTTGTGGCAGCTGCATAATCTCAAGCCGCATCGGAGTGAGACCTTCAAGCTCTCGCGCGATGCGAAATTTATGGAGAAGTTGACCGATGTGGTCGCCTTGTATTTGAACCCGCCGGACAAGGCGCTGGTGCTGTGCTTGGATGAAAAGAGCCAGATTCCGGCCTTGGATCGCACCCAGCCGGGACTGCCGCTGAAGAAGGGCCGCTGCGGGACGATGACGCACGACTACAAGCGCAACGGCACCACGACAGTGTTTGCGGCGCTGAACATCCTGGACGGCAAGGTGATCGGTGGATGTCACCTGCGGCATCAGGATTGGTTGAGATTTCTGCGCCGTCTGGATCGGGAATTTCCCTCGAACCTCAAGCTGCATTTGGTGATGGACAATTACGGCACGCATAAGGAGCCGCACGTGCAGGAGTGGCTGAAGAAGCATCCACGCTTTGTCTGTCACTGTGTTCCGACCAGCTCGAGCTGGCTGAATTTGGTGGAGCGCTGGTTCAGGGAATTGGCCGACAAGGCCAATCGCCGCAGTAGCTTCGTGAGCGCGCCGGATCTGAAGCGGGCGATCGATGAATTCATGAAAGCTTGGAATCAGGATCCCAAACCCTTCGTTTGGACTGCCACCGTCAAAAACATCATTGAAAAGATCGCTCTGGCACGAGTCAACGCGGAGCAGATCAAGCCCGGGTCCGCTCTTCCTCGCGGGAAACAGAATGCAGCGTGAATGCATGGTTATTTACGGGACACAATACTAGACGCCTATCCGCTGCCGCTTGCGGCCCGCTTCATGGTCGCGGCGAGCCGCGAGCACGGTGTCGCGCTCGCTGACCTCAGGAACACCGACGTCCCACCATGCGTCACCTGGGGTCCAAACGAACGCATCGGTTTTGATACAGAGCACGGTTGTACGGTCGTTTGTCTTCGCCCACTCAATGGCCGACCCGAGGTCGCCCAACGTCGTAACGTGCTTTGCCAGCGCTCCCATCGCCTCGGCGTGCGCGACAAAGTCAACGGCGAAAGGACGGATCACACGGCTGTCTTTGATCAGGTTGTTGAACGAGGCGCCACCCTTGAATACTTGAAGCCGATTGATCACCGCAAATCCGCCATTGTCACAGAGGATCACGATGATCTTGTGCCCAGTGAGAACTGTCGAATATATGTCGGAGTTCATCATCATGTACGACCCATCTCCGGTCATTACGAAAACGTTGTGTGCTGGATCGGCGATTGCCGCGCCCCAGCCGCCCGCAATCTCGTACCCCATGCAGGAAAACCCGAATTCGCAGTCGAACGTGTTAGGCGCTTTTGTCCGCCAGCCTTTGGTCAGCTCGCCAGGAAGCCCCCCAGCCGCACAAATGACTCGATCCTGCTCACCGGCGTGA
>JANXZQ010000466.1 GCA_025355445.1 Gammaproteobacteria bacterium | reverse complement strand
GGGCGCCTGCGCCGCGCGCACGGCCTGGCTGGGATCGAGCGGCGCGCCGACGATTTCATTGGTGCGCCTGATATTGAAATAATCCGCGGTGAAATTGATGCTGTGCACCGGCTCGAAGATCAATCCCAAGGTGTAGCTGCGCGAATGCTCCGGTTTCAAGTTCGGATTCGCCGTCGACAGCACCGCGACATAGCCCTGGCCGCAATCGGTCGGGGTGCTCGGCAAGCCCGCTCCGCAACGCGCCGGATCGAGCGGCGCAAAGGTGCTGGAGGCCGCGCTGCTGTTGCCGCTCTCCGCAATGCCCGGCGCGCGGAAGCCGCGGGCGAACGTGCCGCGCAGCGCCAACTGCGGAATGACCTTCCATTTCACGCCAAACTTCGGCGTGAACGCCGTGCCCGCTGCATTGTAGCGATCGACGCGCGCCGCAGCGCTCATCTCCAGCGAGTGCAGCACGGGCGCGGACAGTTCGGTAAAGGCCGAGTACACATCTTGGGTGCCTTTCGCATAAAAGCTGCCGTCCATGGCGATGTCGCCGACGGTCGCGTAGGGTTCGCCAGGATTATTGAGGCGCGTCAAGCGCGCATCGGCACCCACCGCTATCGCGAGGTCGCCGCCGGGCAGCGGCAGCAACGGCCGCGACGCATTGGCGGAAAAGAACGCCAGGCTCGATATCGCGGTGTCATGGGTTTCCGGCGCCAGCGTTTGATACAAGGAGGCTGAATTCAAATTGGCATTCTGGCCGACGCGGTAGCTGCCGTCGGCGAGCGCCGCATTCAAGGCGCTGGCGCGCACGAAACCAGTGTAGGTGATGCGGGTCTGCGCATCGATGAAACCGGCCGACAGGGTGGTGTCCCAGCCGCCGAGCGTGGCCGTCAAATCTTCCACCACCCGGTAGACGTCGGTCCGATACCGGGTGATTTGCACCGGAATGTCGGTCAGAGCCCCGTAAAAGAAGGCGGCCTTGCCGACGTAGTTGGCAAAGCCGGCGCCGTAGTAGGCTCGTGCCCCAGCGAAATACGGACTTGCCGGATTGAAAGGATTGTCCAAGGAGTTGGCCGGCAGCACGATCTGCGTGGTGGCGGGATTGGTCTGATCGACCAGAGTGCCGTTGGCGCCCGCCCAGATGAAGGGCACCAGAGTGGTACCGTCCAGATACTGGTTCGGTTGCCGCCACTGCTCGGACTCGGACTGAAACAGGGACAGCGCCAGCGTGCTGGTCCAGCGATCGCCAATCATTTGCGTCCACTTGGCCGTCAAGTCCAAACCTTCGGAGCGCGGCTGAATCTTCTTGTACAGATTCGGATCCCAGGTGCAGCCACCGGAATAGTTGAGGTTTTCAGTCGAGCAACCCGGCAGCAGGTAGTAACCCGGCGCCGGCGGTGCACCACCGGTGCGATCCAGCGGCGCCACCATGCCCACCGCTGTGTAGGCAGGCGTACCCGGGCCGCTTTGCACGATGCCGCCACGCAAATCGCTGCCGCCGTAGGGGCGAAGATCGAGCTGATTGAGGTAGGAGCCGCGATCCTCCTGCTTGATTTCGGCCTGATGGCGGTATTCGACATTGAAGTAGATGTTGTGCTGATCGGTACTGAGGTCACCGAACCCATAGGTCGCCGACAGGCGCTGCGCTAGGCCGTCAGCCTTGTACGAGGAGCCCAACTCGGTGGAGGCCTCGAAGCCCGTGAACTGCTTCTTGGTGATGATATTGACCACCCCGGCGATGGCATCCGATCCGTAGATGGCGGAGGCGCCGTCCTTTAGGACTTCGACGCGATCGACGATGCCGAGCGGCAGAGAACCGATGTCGACGAAGGGACGCTGGCCGTCATCGGCCAGCGGGTAGGTGGCCATGCGATGGCCGTCGACCAATACCAGCGTGGCATCCACGGTGAGGCCGCGCAGCGACACGCCGCTGGCGCCGCCCGCCATTGCACCGCTGAAATTCGAAGTAAGCGTGCCGCTGTTGTCGGACGACAAGGTATGCAGCACATCGGCAATGGAAGTCAGTCCGCGCTTGGTGATGTCATCGCTGGTGAGCACATCCACCGGCGAAGGCGATTCGGTGTCGGTGCGGCGGATATAGGAGCCGGTAACCACGATGGCCTCGAGGCTGGACTGCGGCTCGCGCGGCGGTCCGCTGGTCTGCGCGACGCCAAGCAGTGGCAATCCCAGTAGACAGGTGGCAAAGGTGCCCGTGACCCAATGGCTCATTCGTCGTCTCCCGTTGTATCAACCCTTACGAATACAGCCCCATTCGGCAGACGCGCCATTCCCGCGCGGACGGCAATGTTCCCCCGCTTGCCGTCACCCTTATGAATGTAGCCGCATTCCAAAGTCATTGCAATAACATACTGATTAGCGAATCATCGACCAGCTTTTACCCAACCGACGTCGCGCCGCCCCTTGAGTTCAACGTAGAATCGCCTCGTGAAATCGCTGTACGAAAAGACGATTGCCTTCGTTCTGCAATACATCGATGAGCGCAAGCTCGTCGAAGGCGACCAGTTGCCGAGCGAAGCGCAGCTATCCTCGCTCGCCGGCGTGAGCCTTGTGACGGTGCGGCGGGCACTGTCGGAGCTGTCGGCGCAGGCCGTGGTGCGGCGCGAACAAGGCCGCGGCACCTTCGTCGCGCGGCCGCGCGTCAACGCGGAGACCACCAAAATCGGCGGTTTGCGCAACGGGCTGCATTTGGACGCACGCTCCAAATTGAAGACCAAGGTGTTGAGCTGCCAGCCGCGGCCCTGCAGTGACGAAGAGGCGAAGCGCTTGACCCTTGCAGCCGGGGCCACCGTGTGGGAAGTCTCGCGGCTGCGCTTGCTCAACAAGCGCCCCGTCATTTGGGAAACGTCCGTCATTCCGAAAA
>JANXZQ010000098.1 GCA_025355445.1 Gammaproteobacteria bacterium | reverse complement strand
GCGCCCTTCAGTGCCCTCCCACGCCACCGACAGCCACTTTTCCGGTTGCTTGCGGTACTCCGCGAGATTACCGCAATTCTGCCGGTGAATCATCACGCCGCGCCCGGCGCTCAAATAGGCCATGATGGGATCGTTCGGGATCGGGAAACAGCAGCGTGCATAGGTGACCAGCAATCCTTCGGTACCGGCGATCATGAGCGGGCTGCCATGCTCGCTGACATGCTCGCCGCCGCCGTCGCGCGCCGGTTGCAGGCGCCGGGCGACCAGCGGTGCCAGGCGCTCGCCCAAACCGATTTTCTCGTACAGCTCGGCTGCATCCTTCAAGTTCAATTCCTTGACCACCGCATCGATATCGGCCGCCGGAATCTTCTTCAAGTTCAGCGAGAATTCCTCTAGTGCCAACCCAAGCAGGCGCCGGCCGAGTTCCAGAGCTTCGCCGCGTTTCAAATTCTTCAAGTAGCTCCTGATCGCGGCGCGCGCCTTCGCCGTCACCAGGAAGCTCGACCAGGAGGGATTGGGCTTCGCGCCTTTGGCGGTGATGATTTCCACGGTTTGACCGTTGCGCAACGGCGTGCGCAGCGGCACCAGGCGCCGGTCGACCTTGGCGGCGACGCAACGGTTGCCGACATCGGTGTGGATGGCATAGGCAAAATCCACCGCGGTGGCGCCGGTGGGCAGGCGCAGTATTTTCCCCTTAGGGGTGAACACGTACACCTTGTCCGGGAACAGATCGACCTTGACGCTCTCGAGGAATTCCTCCGAACTGCCGCCTTCTTGAATTTGCACCAGGCTGGCCAGCCATTCGCGCGCGCGATCGTGTTCGATGCCGCCGAAGCTATCGCCGCCGGACTTGTACTTCCAATGCGCGGCGATTCCGGATTCCGCGACGCGATGCATTTGTTCGGAGCGGATTTGAACCTCGATGGGCACGCCATTCGGGCCGAACAGCGTGGTGTGCAAAGACTGGTAGCCGTTGACCCGCGGGATGGCGATGTAATCCTTGAAGCGCCCAGGCATGGGCTTGTAGGTGCTGTGCACCAGCCCCAAGGTGCGGTAGCAGGTGTCGGCGCTGTCGACGATGATGCGAAAGCCGTACACGTCCACCATTTCGTTCAAGGAGATTTTCTTGTTCTGCATCTTCTTGTAGATGCTGTACAAATGCTTCTCGCGGCCCGCCACTTCGCCGGAGATTTCCGATTTCGTCAGCGTGACCTTGAAGGTTTCGGCAATCTTGCTGATGAATTCCTTTTGGTTGCCGCGCGCGCGCTTAAGCTCCCGCTCGAGCACCTTGTAGCGGTAGGGATACAACGCACGGAACCCCAAATCCTCGAGTTCGAGTTTGACGGCGTACAGGCCGAGACGCTCGGCGATGGGCGCGTAGATCTCCAGGGTCTCACGGGCGCTGCGGCGGCGCTTTACCGGCGGCATCACGCCCAAGGTCCGCATATTGTGCATGCGGTCCGCGAGCTTGACCATGATGACGCGGATGTCGCGCACCATGGCCAGCAGCATTTTGCGGAAGCTCTCGGCCTGAGCCTCCTGACGATTCTTGAACTGAATCTGGTCGAGCTTGCTGACGCCGTCGACCAACTCGGCCACCACCTGGCCGAAGATGGACGCTATCTCGGCCTTGGCGGTCGGTGTGTCTTCGATGACGTCGTGCAGAATGGCCGCCACCAAGGTGTCGGCATCCAAGCGTAGATCGGCGAGAATGTCCGCCACCGCCACCGGATGGGTGATGTAGGGTTCACCCGAAACGCGCTTCTGGCCACGATGTTTTTCCGCGCCGAATTCATACGCTTCGCGCACCCGCTCGACTTGCGGGGGCGATAGATAGCTTTCGAGCTTGTCTAAGAGCTGGCTGATCCCGGTGGAGCGTCTTCCACCGGGTAGGAAACCGAGTAAGGAAGACGCATAGTCCATCGCCGCTCTTGAGGGGGGCCGGTTTTACTAGTCCCCGAGGCCGAGTTGCGGGGCGCGGAAATCCGACGGCATGTCGAGCTCGCTCACCGGCTGCTGTACCGGCTCTTCGGGCTCTTCCAACATCTCGAGCGTGATATTTCCGGCGGCAATCTCGCGCAACGCCACTACAGTCGGTTTGTCGTTCTCCCATTCCACGGTAGCTTCCGCGCCGTTGGCCAGGCGCCGGGCGCGCTTCGCCGCCAACAACACCAAGTTGAATAGATTGGGTTCGTTCTGAAGGCAGTCTTCGACTGTAATACGCGCCATACTCTAGAGGTTCCGTACGAGGGATTGTAAGAATAGCAGAAACGGCGCCAATCAGGCCAATCGACACGAGCTTTTCCGGCCCAATTGGCGTTAATTCTAGCCGGGCCGCAACAATCCTGCGGCAAATTGAGCGACTTCGGGCCTGGTCGCGAGCAAGGGGTTGCCCCGATCCTCGACGATGGCTCCCAAGTCTTCCAGCGCCTGCTCGAAACGGTCATTGACGACGACGTAGTCGAATTCGGCCCAGTGACCCAAATCCTGCGCCGCGTCGCGCAGGCGGCGCTCGATGACCTCATCGGAATCGGTGCTGCGGGCCTTGAGCCGCTGCTCCAAGGCGCTGCGCGATGGCGGGAGAATGAAGATGCTGCGAGCTTCGGGCAAGCGGCCGCGCACTTGGCGCGCTCCCTGCCAATCGATTTCCAATAACAGCTGCTCGCCGTTCGCCAGCGCTTCTTGCACGGCGCGCACGCCGGTTCCGTAGTAGTTGTCGAATACCTGGGCGTGCTCGAGGAACTCGTCGTGGGCGACCATCTCCTTGAAGCGTTCCATGGTCACAAAGTGGTAGTCGCGACCGGCAATCTCGTTGGGCCGCGGCTTGCGCGTGGTGTAAGACACGGAAAAACGAATGCGCGGCTCGCGCTCCATCAACGCCTTCACCAGGCTGGTCTTGCCCGCACCGGAGGGTGCAGAAACCACGTACAGACGGCCGCGCTCCATGAGATCGCTACTCGATGTTCTGCACTTGCTCGCGCATTTGCTCGATCAACACTTTCATATCGACGGCCGCGCGAGTGGTTTCGATGTCCTGCGACTTCGAAGACAGGGTATTGGCTTCGCGATTGAGTTCCTGCATCAGAAAATCCAGGCGTCTTCCGGCGGGCTCGGACGCCGAGAATGTTTTGCGAACTTCGGTCACGTGTCCGCGCAGCCGGTCTATTTCCTCGTCCACGTCCAGCCGCTGCGCCAGGATGGCGAGTTCCTGCTCCAGCCGGTCGTGGTCGACCTCGCTTACCAGCGTTGCAATTCGCTCCAGCAGCTTGGTGCGCATGCGCGCGCGCACCTCCGGCAATCGGTCAGCGACGCGCGCGGCGAATTCGATCAGGCCGTTGCAACGCTGCTCCAAGGCCTCGCGCAGGCGGCCTCCCTCGCTGTCGCGAAAGCGGCCGAGTTCTGCCAGCGCGTCGCCGAGCAGCAGGTGGGCCGCGGCAATCATCGGTGCGTGATCGCGGGCCGTATCGCGGATCACGCCGGGCCAGCGCAGCAAGTCCAGGGCGTCGATGCGGGCTGCGGCTCCGGCCTGCTCGGCGATCTGCTGAGCCCTTTGCGTCAGGCTGCTGAGCAATTCGGCATCCACTTCGAGCGGACCCGACAGCACCACGGGACGAAAATGCAGCGAACACTCCACTTTTCCGCGGCGCACGGCGACCGCAATCGCCTGGCGAAATTCCGCCTCGCCGGCGCGAAATTCCTCCGGCAACCGGCAGCCGACCTCCAAAAATCGGTGATTGACCGTCTTCAATTCCCAAGCCAATGAACCCTGGGGGAACTGGCGCTCGCGTCGCGCAAAGCCGGTCATGCTACGAATCATAGGGGTCTGCGCTAGAATCGGCCATAATCCTACCGTTCAGTTTAACAGATGCCCGGGAGCAGACATTGCAGATCGAGACCGCGGACGTCAGCCTCATCGGCCACCGCGAAGAAAATCAGGATCGAGTGGCGGTAGCGGCCGCCGATAGCGCGGTTCTGTTGGTCGTGATCGACGGCATGGGAGGCCATGCGGAGGGCGCGCGCGCCGCGGAAACCGCGCTGTCGACGCTGCTCGAAGCATTCTGGCAAACACCGCATCCGATTTTCGATCCGCTGGGGTTTTTGCACTTGTCGCTGGGCCGGGCACATGAAGAAGTGGTGAAACTCGGCGTGGGCTTGAGCGTCGAAGCGCGGCCGCGCGCGACCTGCGCGCTATGTCTGGTGCAGGATTCGGCGGCGTATTGGGCGCACGTCGGGGACAGCCGCGTCTATCAACTGCGGGCCGCTCAGGTGTTGGAGCGCACCCGCGATCACAGCCACGTCGAAGTGCTGCTGCGCGAGGGACTGATCACCGAGGCCGAGGTTCACGGCCATCCCATGCGCAACTACGTCGAGTGCTGCTTAGGCGGCGACGCGGCGCTGCCGGAGATGAGCATATCGACGCGCCGTAAGCTCAAAGCCGGCGACGTGCTGCTGCTGTGCACGGACGGCTTATGGGCCAATTTGCGCGACCAGGATTTCGTGCGCTTCGCACAAGCCGCCGGCAAATCCCTGCGCGACTCGCTGACCGATTTGGGCGCGCAAGCCGTGGAGGCGTCCAAACCCTATAGCGACAACACCAGTGCGGCCGCGCTGCGCTGGAAGGCGGCATGAGCTTGCGTCCGAGCGGCCGCGCGCCCGACCAACTGCGCGAGTTGAGCTTCGAGCGCGGCTACACCAAGCACGCGGAAGGCTCAGTGCTGGTGGGGTTCGGCGCGACCCGCGTGCTGTGCACGGCCAGCATCGAGGACAGCGTGCCGTCATTTCTGCGCGGTCAGGCTCAGGGTTGGGTGGCCGCCGAATACGGCATGCTGCCGCGCGCCACCCATACGCGCTCGGCGCGCGAAGCCGCCCGCGGCAAGCAAACCGGCCGCACGCAGGAAATTCAACGGCTGATCGGCCGCGCGTTGCGTGCGGTGGTGGACCTCAAGGGCTTGGGCGAACGCACGGTAACCATAGACTGCGACGTGCTGCAGGCAGACGGCGGCACGCGTACCGCGGCCATTACCGGCGGCTTCGTGGCGCTGGCGGACGCCATCGACACTCTGCTCAAGCGGCGGGCCATCGCGTCGAACCCGCTGCATGGCCAGGTTGCAGCGGTGTCGGTGGGCATCTATCGCGGCACGCCCGTGCTCGACCTCGACTATGCCGAGGATTCGAACGCGGAGACCGACATGAACGTGGTCATGAACAGCGGCGGCGCCTTTGTCGAGGTGCAGGGCACCGCTGAAGGCCACGCGTTTCGGCGCCACGAGCTCGATCAGCTGCTCGATCTCGCGAGCGCCGGGATATCTCAGCTGCATGCCGCGCAGCTCAACGCACGTGCTGCGTAGGCCGCTCGTTGTCGCCACCAGCAATCCGGGCAAGCTGCGTGAATTCGGCGCGTTACTGAAGGATTTGCCATTCGATCTGTACGGCCTCGGGGAATTGCACATCACCCCGCCCGAGGAATCCGGGTCGAGCTTTCTCGACAACGCCCTGTTGAAGGCGAGGCATGCCGCGGCCGCGGCCGCGAGTGCGGGGCTCACCGACGCGGCGGCCCTCGCGGATGACTCCGGACTTGAAGTCGAAGCCCTTGACGGGGCCCCGGGGATTTATTCGGCGCGTTACGCAGGCAGCGGCGCCGACGAGTCTGCGAATAACGCCAAGCTCATGCTGGCGCTGGCCGGAATGCGACCGGAGCAGCGCCGCGCACGCTATCGCTGCGCCTTGGTATTCACGCGCAGTCCCCTGGATACGGCGCCGTTGATCGCCGAGGGGGTTTGGGAGGGTCTCATTCTCGACGCGCCGCGCGGCTCGGCTGGTTTCGGCTACGACCCCTACTTTTTCCTTCCGGATCTAGGGCTGACGGCGGCTGAGCTCGATGCGACGGCGAAAAATCGTCTCAGCCATCGCGGCATCGCCCTGCGCGCCCTCCGCGATCAATTGGAGGCACGCCAGTGATCAGGGATTCACCGGCTGTCGAATCGTCTCTGGCCCTGTACGTGCACATGCCTTGGTGCGTGCGTAAGTGTCCCTACTGCGATTTCAACTCGCACCAATTGAAATCGGCCGAGCCGGACGGTGCATACATCGATGCGCTGATTCGCGACTTCGATCTGGAATCGCCGCGCTTGGCAGGCCGCAGAATCGACACGGTATTTTTTGGCGGCGGCACGCCCAGCCTTTTCCAGCCCGAAGATTTCAGCCGCCTGCTGGGCGAGTTGCGGCGGCGAATCGCCTTTGCCGATGACGCGGAAGTGACCCTGGAGGCCAACCCCGGCACGATCGAACGCGGCCGCTTTTCCGGCTATCGCGATGCCGGCATCAATCGGGTATCGTTGGGCGCGCAGACCTTTGCGCCGCGGGCGCTGGAAACCCTGGGCCGCATTCACACGGGCGAAGACACGCATCGGGCAGTCGCGGAATTGCGTGCGGCAAAACTCGGCAATTTCAATCTAGATTTGATGTATGCGCTGCCGCTGCAAACCCTGGAAGAAGCGCTCGAGGACGTGCGCACGGCATGCGCTCTTGAGCCCGCGCACATTTCCTACTACCAACTCACGCTCGAGCCGGGCACGGTGTTTCATGCGCGGCCGCCGCCGCTGCCGGACGAGGACGCTGCCTGGCTGATGCAAACCGCGGGCCAGGAGCTGTTGGCGAACGCAGGCTACGTGCAGTACGAAGTCTCCGCGTACGCGCGCGAGGGCGCACGTTGCCGGCACAATCTCAATTACTGGCAGTTCGGCGACTATTTGGGGATCGGGGCAGGCGCGCACGGCAAGCTCAGTCTGGCGCGGCCGCAACGTATCTTGCGCACCACGAAGCCCAAGCAGCCGCGCGAATATCAGGAACAGATGCGGGAGTCGTCGCGCGGGGCAGCTACCGCGGATGGCAGCATCGGCGAGAGTTCTTTCATTGCGCCCAAGGACTTGCCGTTCGAATTCATGCTGAATGCGCTGCGGCTGAATGAGGGGTTTACGGTGTGCAACTACCAGCGGCGCACCGGACTTGAAATCGCATCCATCGCGGACAAACTGGCTGCGGCGGAGCGGCGGCTGCTGCTTACGGTCAGGGCGGACGGCTGGCAACCTACTGAGTTAGGCCGGCGCTTCCTAAATGATCTGCAGGCAAGTTTCCTTTCCTAAGCTTATGCACACCAGGCATCTGACCTACGTTAGGTGCAATGTGCTGTAGGTACCCCTTTGTGCGGGGGCCGATGCCTGGT
>JANXZQ010000458.1 GCA_025355445.1 Gammaproteobacteria bacterium | reverse complement strand
CTTGCAGGAAATGCTGACCGTCAAGTCGGACGACGTCAACGGTCGCACTCAGATGTACAAGGCGATTGTCGACGGCAACCACGAAATGAAAGCCGGCATGCCGGAGTCGTTCAATGTCTTGGTGAAGGAGATCAGATCCTTAGCCATCAACATTGAACTAGAGAGCGAGGCTTAAAGATATGAAAGACTTACTCAAGTTGTTCAAGCAGCAAGTTCCGGTGGAGAACTTCGATTCGATCAAGATCGGGCTCGCGTCGCCGGACATGATCCGCTCCTGGTCATACGGCGAAGTGAAGAAGCCGGAGACCATCAACTACCGGACCTTCAAGCCGGAACGCGACGGCCTGTTCTGCGCCAAGATATTCGGACCCGTGAAGGACTACGAGTGTCTGTGCGGCAAGTACAAGCGCCTGAAGCATCGTGGCGTGGTGTGTGAGAAGTGCGGCGTCGAAGTGACCCAGTCCAAGGTGCGCCGCGAGCGCATGGGCCACATCGAGTTGGCGAGCCCCACCGCGCATATCTGGTTCTTGAAGTCGCTGCCCTCGCGCATCGGCCTCATGCTCGACATGACGCTGCGCGAAATCGAGCGCGTGCTGTACTTCGAAGCCTTCGTGGTGGTCGATCCGGGCATGACTTCGCTGCAGCGCGGTCAGTTGCTCACCGACGAGATGTACCTGGAATCGATCGAAGAGCATGGCGATGAATTCGACGCCCGCATGGGCGCCGAAGCGGTGCATGAACTGCTCAAGTCCATGGACCTGCCCTCCGAAGTCGTCAAAGTCCGCGAAGACATGGCGAACACGAACTCCGAGACCAAGATCAAGCGGCTGTCGAAGCGCCTAAAGTTGATCGAGGCGTTCATGGAGTCCGGCAACAAGCCGGAGTGGATGGTGCTCACCGTTCTGCCGGTGCTGCCGCCCGACCTGCGTCCGTTGGTGCCGCTCGACGGCGGCCGTTTCGCGACCTCGGACCTCAACGATCTGTATCGCCGCGTCATCAATCGCAACAACCGGCTGCGCCGATTGCTGGAATTGAACGCGCCGGACATCATCGTGCGCAACGAAAAGCGCATGCTGCAAGAAGCCGTCGATGCACTGCTGGACAATGGCCGCCGCGGCCGTGCGATTACCGGCACCAACAAGCGACCGCTGAAGTCCTTGGCCGACATGATCAAGGGCAAGCAGGGCCGGTTCCGTCAGAACTTGCTCGGCAAGCGTGTCGACTACTCCGGCCGTTCGGTCATCGTCGTCGGTCCTACGCTGCGCCTGCATCAGTGCGGATTGCCGAAGAAAATGGCGTTGGAATTGTTCAAGCCGTTTATTTTCTCGAAGCTGCAGCTGCGCGGCGAAGCCTCGACCATCAAGGCGGCGAAGCGCCTGGTGGAGCGCGAGGGACCGGAAGTGTGGGATATCCTCGAAGAGGTGATCCGCGAACATCCCGTGCTCCTGAACCGCGCACCGACCTTGCATCGCTTGGGCATCCAGGCATTCGAGCCGGTGCTGATCGAGGGCAAGGCCATTCAACTGCACCCGCTGGTGTGTACGGCGTTCAACGCCGACTTTGACGGCGACCAGATGGCGGTGCACGTGCCGCTGTCCATCGAGGCACAGCTCGAAGCGCGCGCCTTGATGATGTCATCGAATAACATTCTCTCGCCGGCGAACGGCGAGCCCATCATCGTCCCGTCGCAGGACGTGGTGCTGGGGCTGTACTACATGACCCGGGAAAAGGTCGGGGCCAAGGGCGAAGGCATGGCGTTCAGCGACGTCGCTGAAGTGCATCGTGCCTATGAGAGCCGCAGCATCGATCTGCAGGCCAAGGTCAAGGTGCGTCTGTCCGAATGGACGCGTCCCGAGAAGGGCGCCGACCTGGTGAAGAACACGCGAGTGGTCAGCACCACGGCGGGACGGGCGCTGCTGTCCGAGATCCTGCCGCATGGCCTGTCTTTCGACGCCATCAACCAGGACATGACCAAGAAGATCATTTCCGCGACCATCAACATGTGCTATCGCACGGTCGGCCTGAAGGAAACGGTGGTGTTCGCCGACCAGCTGATGTACACGGGCTTTCAATATGCCACCCGCTCGGGCGTATCGATCGGCGTGGACGACATGGTAGTGCCGCAGCAGAAGACCAAGATTCTGGCGACTGCGGAAAAAGAGGTGAAGGAGATCCAGGAGCAGTACTCCTCGGGATTGGTCACCAACGGCGAACGCTACAACAAGGTGGTCGACATCTGGTCGCGTACCAATGACCAAGTGGCCAAGGCCATGATGGAGAAGTTGGGCACCGACGAGGTGACCGATGCCAAGGGCAACAAGGTCAGGCAGAAGTCGTTCAATTCGATCTTCATGATGGCTGACTCGGGCGCGCGCGGTTCCGCCGCGCAGATTCGCCAGCTGGCCGGCATGCGCGGCCTGATGGCCAAGCCGGACGGCTCCATCATCGAAACGCCGATCACGGCGAATTTCCGCGAAGGCTTGAACGTTCTGCAGTACTTCATCTCGACTCACGGCGCGCGTAAAGGCTTGGCCGATACCGCACTGAAGACCGCGAATTCCGGCTACCTGACGCGTCGTTTGGTCGACGTGGCACAGGATCTGGTGGTCACCGAGATCGATTGCGGCACCGTCAACGGCCTGTCCATCACCCCCATCGTCGAAGGCGGCGATGTGGTCGAAGGCTTGGG
>JANXZQ010000355.1 GCA_025355445.1 Gammaproteobacteria bacterium | reverse complement strand
CGGCAATCGCGTGGCAGCCTTGCGGGTGCTCGCCGGTACAGGCTCCGCGGAGGCGCATGATGGGCGCGGCTACAATGCCCTGGACGCCGCGCTTGCAGTACAAGCCAACGAGGCGGCGGCGGAATTGCGCGCGCAAGGCATGCGCGCAAACGTCACGATTCCCGCGTCGGAACGCCGGACTGGCAAAATAGATCCGGTACATCCGGGAGAGATCTATCGCGGCTGGCCGCCGCTCGCGCTCGCCCTTGCGCGCAACGACTCAACGGTTGTGCGGCAGATGCTCGATGCGGGCGAAGATGCCAACGCGCGCACTCCTCAGGGGGAATCGCTGCTGCAAGTGGCGGCGAATGCCCAAGCCCTGACGAGCATTCCGCTCTTATTGGCGCATGGCGCGGATCCCGCCGCCGCCGGCCACACCGGACACACGGTGCTGTGGCTGGCGGCTGTGCGTGCCGATGTGCCGCTGGTGCAGGTGCTGCTGGCAGCCGGCGTACGACCCGACGTTCACACCGCCGGCGAGGAGACGCCGCTGCTGGCCGCGACACGCGGCGTGCATTCCGCCGTCGCGATCGTACTTCTGGACGGGGGCGCCGACGTCGCGGCAAGCGACGCGCGACAGCGGACGGCGCTCATGATCGCGGGCGCAAGCGGGCAGCGGGCGTTGCTCGAGGTGCTGGTGGCCCATCATGCCGGCGTCGACGCCAAAGACAGCCTCGGCCGCACGGCGCTGTGGCACGCGGCCGCGTCAGGGTCCGCCGACGAGGTCGCGCTGCTGTTGGCGGCGGGCGCCAAAATCTCCGACTCCGATTCGGCCGGCTTGGCGCCGCTGCATGCAGCGGCCGCGCAGCCCAATGTAGGGGTGGTGGACGCGCTGATCAATGCGCATTCCCTGCTCAACGGACGCGGAGTCGGCGGCGACAGCGCACTGATGATCGCGGCGGCCAACGGACGCACGGAGGTGGTGCGCGCACTTCTGGCGCATAGCCCGGCACTCGACCTGCAGAACAATTCGGGCGACACCGCACTCATCGCCGCAAGCCGCGGCGGCCATGCCGAAGTATGCCGTCTGCTGCTGCAGGCCGGCGCCAATAGAAGCTTACGCAATCATTCGGGCGTCGCTGCCGCTGACGTGGCGGCCGGCCGCGGCTTTACCGCGATGGCCTCCGACATCTCCGGCAAGAGCTAGCTTCCTGTGCGAATTCAATATGCGTAGAAGGGGCCGGTAAAGGCCCCGGCGACGCGCTGATCGAAACCGAAGTAGACGCTTCGCCCATAGAAGAACGGCATGCCCCAGGTAAAGCGGGTTGAGCCGCCTCCTCCGCCCAGACCCTCGAATGCCGCAGCGCCCGCAACAAAGGAGTTCGGATCGAGAATCGCGAAATTGATGGTGCTGCTGGTGTTGTACGCGCCGACACCGGTGTTTACTGCATACACGTTCTGCGGTGCCACGGCCGGGCAATAGTAGCCGATAAATTCGCCGCTCGGACACACTGCGATGGTCGGATCATCGAATCCGTAATGATCCGTGCCCGAGTCGATCAACGCCGGCAAACCCGTGGCGGAGCCGTTATAGGTTGCGGTGAAGTCGCCGTTGCCGTCGGCGCCAAGCACGGTCAGCCCCGTTGCGGGCAATGTGTTGTCGGATTGGGTCGAGAGCCCGAAAATAAGTTCGCCCTGCACCACAGCGTCGCCATTGGCGTGCGTCAGGGTCGGCATTTTCACCACTACGCCGTTGTTGTCCGTGGCAAACATCGCGGCCACGTTGGCCACTTGCGCGACGAGCGCCACATTCTCCGCAGTGCATGCCCCGGCCGCGCTGCACCCGTAATAGAAAGGCAACGGTGTCGCCGGCGCTACGCAAGCCGCGCCGCAATCCTGGGCGAAAACACCCAATCCCAGGATGCCGTTTGCGCCAAGCGTGGGCACGTCATTGATCAATGTGCCGTTCGCGCCGCAATCCGTCGGCGCCGGGCTGCCGCTCGCGGTGTCGTCCAGAATCTGCACCGGCACCTTTAGCGCACTCTCCCCGGCCATGCTGACATCCGCGAGCGCCACCGGACCCCAGGTTTGGCCGCCGCCAAACGTGACACATTCCTCCAGGGTTTGACCTTGCTGGTCCTGCGTCGGGGACAGCACCAACGATTGCGCCGCCAACACGGAGCCAACCAGCCGCAAACCGACGGAACCGGTATCCAGCAGGACATGGTCTATGTTCGCGCATCCGGTCTGACGACCGTCGGCACACACCTTGACCGAGACATACAGGTGATTGAATTGGCCGGCGGCGGCCGCCGGACCGCCGTCCACGTCAAGGGTTACCACGTTGGCCGCAGGCGGCGGCGGTGCGGCCGTCGTCGGGCCGCTGCCGCCAAAACAGGCGCAAAGCAGAAGCGATGGCGCAAAGGCCGGCAGGCGAAGGGCCGCCGCGAGCGTCACCGTATCTCCTGCATTGACACGCCCGCTGGGATTCGCGCCGACAGGTATGCCCGGCCGCTGTAGGCGCGCATGTGGCCCGCAAGCTCGACAGTTACGGACTGACCCGCAACGAGCACTGAGCGATGGATCCCGACAGGTTTGCGTTCGAGCAGCGCCGCGGTGTACTCGGCGTAGTAGTCGCCCAGCAGCTGCCGCAGATCGGGGAGTGCGGGTCCGCTCCATGCCACCGCAAAGATCACTCCCCCGGCGTCTGCGAACTCGGTCAAATGAATACCTGCACCGGTGCGGATTTCCCATATGCGGTATCGAGGCGTCTCAATCGAGGACAGGTCACCGCGCAATGCCCTTTGGTCCGCGGCGACGCTCGAGGCATCGGCGCCCAAGGCGGCGCGGCACTGCCCGCCCCACAGCAGCGCAACGCTCGATGCCAGCAGTGCGATTGACGGCGCAAAACGATGACGACTCATCCGGCGCATTTTCCTCCTACGGTCACCTCCCCGACACTGTCTCCCTTGCGCGACCGCACTCTTGGCGCATACTTTGGGAGGGTCAATAGGCGGGAGTAACAGTGAGTCAACCGAGCCTCGATCAGCACTATGAAGCGCATGTGCGGACGCTCACGCGGCGCACCGAACAGGCGCTCGCCGCAAGCGGCTTTGATGCGCTGGTCATCCACGCCGGCGCCCCGCCGACACTATTTTTGGACGATCAGGACTACCCGTACAAGGTCAACCCGCATTTCAAAGCATGGGTGCCGATTGTCGATAATCCCAAGTGCATTCTGGTGTTTGCGCCCGGGTCACGGCCCAAGGTCCTGTTCCACCAGCCCAGCGATTATTGGCACAAACCAGCCCCTTTACCGCAGGCGCCATGGACGGCTGCGGTCGATCTGATCGCCGTGGACGAGCCGTCCAAGTCTCGCCATCTATGGGCCAAGCTCGGCCGTGTTGCCTACATTGGACCGCAGGACCTCGCAGCCGGAATGGGCCCGACCGGCGTCAATCCACCCGATCTCCTCACGCGCCTGCACTTCGATCGCGCCGTCAAGACAGACTACGAACTCGAATGCATGCGCCTCGCAAACGAGCTGGGAGCACGCGGCCACCGGGCGGCGCTGGCCGCATTTCGCAGCGGAGCTTCCGAATATGAAGCGCACATGCGCTATTTGGCGGCCTGCGCGCAGCGCGAGCAGGAGATGCCCTATAACAATATCGTCGCCTACAACGAGAACTCAGCGGTGCTGCACTACCAGCATCTGGAGCGCTCCCCACCGAAGTCGCTGCGCTCCTTCCTGATCGACGCAGGGGCGCAATACCGCGGCTACGCGTCGGATATCACACGTACCTATGCCTCGGGGCCCGGCCGCTTTGCCGACCTCGTGGAGGCTCTGGATGCGGCACAACAGCTGCTTTGCGATGAGGTTGTTGCCGGCCGCGACTATCGGGATGTGCACCTCACTGCGCACCGGGTCTTAGGCGACGTCATGCAGCGCATCGGCCTTATCAGGATATCCGGGCAGGAGGCGGTGGAAGCAGGGGTCACCAGCGTGTTCTTCCC
>JANXZQ010000346.1 GCA_025355445.1 Gammaproteobacteria bacterium | reverse complement strand
TCGGCCTGCTCAAGGAGCTGCAAAGCCGCTGGCCGGGCCTTCGCGTGATCATCCTGACCGCACACGGCACCATTCCCGATGCCGTGCATGCCACGCAGAGCGGCGCCTTCGGCTTTCTGAGCAAGTCCTGCTTGTCGACCGGCTTGGTCAGAAAGCCGAAGGCGCCGCTCTGCGTGGCATGCACGGCATCGGGAATGGTGCCGTGTGCGGTCAGGATGATCACGCGAAGGCCCGGCCAGCGGCTTTGCAGCTCCTTGAGCAGGCCGATGCCGTCCATCTGGTCCATTCGCAAGTCCGTGATCACGAGGTCCGGCCGAAAGCGCACACAGGCGGCGAGCGCCGCTGCGGCACTTTCCACCGCCTCTACTTCGTAGTTCTCGGCACGCAGCCGGATGGTCAATAGGCGCAGCAACCCCGGGTCGTCGTCCACCACCAGAATTCGCGCTTTGCGCTTTTGCGGCGTCTGAGTTTCGCGAGGGCCGGGATGCAGTCCAAATGACAGTGATGCGGTAGCGGCGTTCGAATATGCGTTCAAATCCGTATCTCCAATGTCCTTCACGGTGTGCGTGAGCCGGCCGTGCCGCGATCGTTAATCGATCGCTCGATATGGGTTATAGCCTCGAGTTTGGCCCGAGCTTCGTCCAACGCCTTGCGCAACTTCACATTTTCGTCCGATTCAGCGGTTAGCCGACGGTTGAGCGCCTGCAGCTTGTCGCGTGAATCATCACGCGGTGCGTCATCGCGCATGCGCCTGTTTTCAGCTTGGAGTATCAGTCTTTGCTCGACCTCTTTGAGCTCGACTAAGGCCAATAATCGTTCAACAGGCAGCAAAGTCTCAGGCCTGGCGAGCAGTTCCGACAACTGTCGCTGGGCTGCGACGGGATCGCTGCCGCTATGACCGGGAGTCGCCAGGGCCAGGGCAAACTTGAGCCGGTTGCTGGTGGTGGGGGTCAGATCCGCCGCATCCTTGGCGGATTGGAAGATCTCTGCCTGGCGCGCGGGGTCGCCCTGCGGCAGGGAGTGCATCATCTCGAGCAGCGGCGCGATCAGGCCCACATCCTGCGGCATTCGGTCCGTCTCCACAGGAGCGGCCGCCGTCTGGCGCGAGAACGGGCCGTTCGCACCACAGGCACTGAGCCAGGCGCCGGCGAGGACGCATGCCGCAGCGCGGAATCTGTTATGCGGCATGAGCTTTTTCACGAGAGGGTACCGCCTGCCGCAACGGCAAGCGCACGCGGAAATGCGCGCCTCCGCTCTTGGGTTCGAGAATTTCGATGCTGCCGGCGTGCGCGTTGACGAACTCGGTGACCACTGAGAGCCCGATTCCCGTCCCCTTGACGTGTCCTCCCTGCGGCGTTTTGCCCTGATAAAACGCCTCGAATATCCGGTGGCGCTCCTCCGCAGGAATTCCGGGGCCGCTATCTATGACGTCCAATACCAATTGTTCGCGTTCGCCGCGCGCTTGAATGGAAATCGTGCCGCCGCGCGGCGTGAATTTGATGGCGTTGGACAGCAGGTTATCCAGGATCAAGCGAACTTTGCCGCGGTCGGCGAGAGGCGTGAGGTCCTCGACGTGCACATCGAGCCGCACGCGCTGCGCCACCAACGTGAGCTGCTGATTCTCCAAAACGCTTTTGATCAAGGGGCGCAATTTGAATTCGGAAATCTCCAGGCCGACGCTTTTCGCCTGCCAGGCACTGAAGGACAAAAGATTTTCAATGAGCCGCTGCAATTTCATTCCGTTCTCGCGCAAGATCGCCGTCACTTCACGTTGACTGCTTTGCAACTCACCGACCGCGCCGTCCATCAACAGTTCGGTTCCTTCGCGTATATTTGCCAGCGGGGTCTTTAATTCATGTGACATATGTCGCAGGAATCGGTTCTTTTCCTGCGCCAAATCCAATAAACGCCCTCTGAGCCACTCCAATTGGGCCGCCAGGCGCTCCAGATCCGCAGGCCCGCGAATGGCGATGGGCCGGGAAAACGTGCCGCGTCCCAGCTCGCTGATGGCGCGGTCAATGGCGCGGATGGGGCGGCCGAACAGATAGGTAAATACGCCCACCACCGCCAGGGTCAGCGGCACCAGCAGCAGGGTCTCCCAAAAGAGATTGCGCTGCGCGAGCTGGGTGGCGAGCTGCAGGCTGTTGAGTTCACGGTCGATTTGTGCGCCTACCCGGTTCGATACCTTGGATGCCATCTCTGAGAGCAGCGGAAACGCGTTGATCAGTTCCGCCATGCGCGTCGAGTTCGGAGCGTCGTGCTTCAATTCCTCGTGCAGCCGTTCGGCCTCGTTTTCCAGCGCGCGTGCACCGTCGCGCGATTCGGCGTCGAGCGGCAGCGACAGCAGTTCATTGACCGTGGCGACCAGACGCTGCTGGTTGCGCGCGTACACGTCAAGCAAATCGGCGCTGCCGATGATCTGGTACAGACGCGCGGTACGTTCGAGAGAGCCGATTTCCTCGAACACGCGCTGATTGTTGCGGGTGCCGCGAATGCCGTGCAGGACCAGCTCCTCGCTGCGGCTCGACAGATGATTCATTTGCACGGCGGCATTCACGATGGCGAAAAGCGGCGGTGCCGCCACGATGGTGAAGCCGATCAACATCAGTCCGCTCAATGACTTAGGTCGGGGAAGTCGCATGGGCGGCATTCTAGCAGCGTGACACCAAAGGAGTGACAGCATCCTATCTGTAGAATTCACCTACATGAACAGCGACGCACCGTATTCCGAGCTATCGCCCGAGACCGTCTTGGACGCGATTGAGGCGGTGGGGTTTCGCTGCGACGGCAGAGTCCTAGCCCTCAATAGCTACGAAAACAGGGTATATCAGCTCGGCATCGAGGACGGCGACCCAGTGGTCGCGAAATTCTACCGGCCGGCGCGCTGGACGGACGCTGCGATTCGCGAAGAACACGCGTTTTCCGCCGAACTGGCCGCGCAGGAGATTCCCGTGGTGGCTCCACTGGTTCGCGACGGCATTTCGCTGCACGTTCACCACGGTTTCCGCTATGCGGTCTTTCCACGCCGCGGCGGTCGTTGGCCGGAGCTTGGGACGCGCGATGAACGAGAATGGGTGGGGCGATTTCTGGGGCGAATTCATGCGGTGGGCCGGGCTGCGCGCTTTCACGATCGGATGCGCCTGTCCATCGAAGACTTGGGCGTCAAGGCGCGCGACTTCGTGCTCGACGGCGACTGGATGCCCGACTACTTGGCGACCAAGTACGCGGATCTGACCGATGAGTTGTTGAATGAAATCGAGGCGCGGGCTCACGATTGGCGGAGCGCGTCGGTCGGGCGCATTCTCGGCGACTGTCATCGCGGCAATATCCTGTGGACGGATCTGGGGCCGCATTTCGTCGATCTCGACGATTGCTTGACCGGACCTGCGATCCAAGATCTGTGGATGTTGCTGGCGGGCGGCCAGCAGGAAATGCGCACCGAGCTCACCGACCTGCTCAAGGGATACGAGCAGTTTCAACCTTTCGATCGCAGTGAAATAGCGCTGATTGAGCCGTTGCGGGCGTTGCGCATGATCCATTACTCGGGATGGCTGGCGCGCCGCTGGCATGACCCCGCATTTCCGCAAGCGTTTCCCTGGTTCGCCGAGCCGCGCTATTGGGAAGAGCATTACCGGTCTCTGGAGGAGCAACTTGCGGCGGTCACGGGACCGGCGCTCGAGTTGTGATTGGCGGCGTATTTGGTGATCATACGGGCATGAAGACCGCTAGAGTCCTGATCCTGTGCAGCGCCGTGTTGATTGGCGCCTGCAATCGGGATTCAGGGACGCCGCCGCCGCCGGCGCCGCTGCCGCCCAGGCCGCATATCCAGGTTTCCGCGGTGATGAAGGGGTCGACCGCCGCAGAACTGACTGCCGGAATGGTGCAGGCGGCAAGCCAGGGCAAATCCGAGTTGGCGGTGGAGCTCAAGTTCGAATTGCAGCGACGGCCGACCGTAGGGCAGCCGCTGGATATCAATATTGCAGTCTTGCCGCAGATCAACGCGGATCCGGCCGAAATTCAAGTGACAGGGGGAGATGGTTTGACCGTTGCCCCGGGCGCGAATCACTTTAATCTGGCTGCGGTGCAGGCGGGGCAGGTGTATCGTCAGAGCTTAACGGTGATGCCGAGCGCCGCTGGCGTGACTCTCCTGAGTTTGACGGTGTCGCTCAAACACGATGACCAGGCCGACACACGGGTGTTTTCCATTCCCCTCATCGTGGAACGCTGAACCCCCAGCGGTTGCTGAAACTCCGGCGCAGGTCCCTATAAGGCCCTATAATGGGCGGTTTCCTCGAAGGGCCTTACCGTGACTCAGAAACTTCGCAATATCGCCATCATCGCGCACGTCGATCACGGCAAGACCACTCTCGTCGATCAGCTGCTGCGTCAATCGGGCACGCTCGATGCGCGCAAGGAATTGCAAGAGCGGGTCATGGATTCGAATGATCTGGAGCGCGAGCGCGGCATCACGATTCTCGCGAAGAACACGGCGATCACCTGGGGCGACTATCGCATCAATATCGTCGATACACCGGGACACGCCGATTTCGGCGGTGAGGTCGAGCGCGTGCTCGCAATGGTCGATTGCGTGCTGCTGCTGGTCGACGCGGTGGACGGGCCCATGCCGCAAACCCGCTTCGTCACTCAGAAGGCGTTCAAGCACGGACTGCGCCCCATCGTCGTCATCAACAAAATCGATCGCGATGAAGCCCGCCCGGGTTGGGTGCTGGATCAGACCTTCGATTTGTTCGATCGACTGGGCGCAACCGACGCGCAACTGGATTTCCCGGTGATCTATGCGTCCGCCTTGCGCGGCTTCTCCGGGCTCGAATCGACGGTGCGCGACGGCGACATGCAGCCTCTGTTCAAGACCATCGTCGAACATTGCCCGCCTCCCGACGTGGATGCGGATGGCCCGCTGCAGTTGCAGGTCACCTTGCTCGATTATTCGAGCTATGTCGGCGCCATCGGCATCGGGCGCATCAAGCGCGGCACGATCAAGCGCGGCATGGCCGTCACGGTGGTCAACCGTGAGGGCAAGCAGCGCACCGAGAGGATCACTCAGATTCTGGGATTCCACGGCCTGACTCGGGTCGAGGTGGAGTCGGCCAGCGCGGGCGACATCGTGGCCTTCGCCGGCATCCCGGAGCCCAAGGTATCGGACACGCTGTGCGATCCCGCGACCGTGGAGCCGTTGCCAAGCCTCACCGTGGACGAGCCGACAATCAGCATGACTTTCGAAGTCAACACCTCGCCGTTCCTGGGCAGGGACGGCAAGTTCGTGACCAGCCGGCAAATCCGCGAACGCCTGGATCGCGAGGCCATCCACAACGTGGCATTGAGGGTGGAACCGACCGCGGACCCTGACAAATTCGTGGTGTTCGGCCGCGGCGAATTGCACTTGGGAGTGCTGCTCGAGAACATGCGCCGCGAGGGCTATGAAATGGCGGTCTCCCGGCCGCGCGTGGTGATCAAGCAGATCGACGGCGCTGCACATGAGCCGTACGAGCAGGTCACCGTCGATGCCGACGCGGACGCACAGGGCAACATCATGTCTGCGCTCGGCAGCCGCGGCGCGGAACTCAAGGACATGCAAGCCGATGGCCGCGGCCGAATCCGCTTGGACTACATGGTTCCGTCACGCGGATTGATCGGCTTTCAGACCGAGTTTCGCACCATGACCCGCGGCACGGGATTACTGCACCATGTGTTCGATCACTACGGGCCCGTGGTGCAGCGCGAATTGGGCCAGCGCCCGAACGGCGTGTTGATCGCCAACGGCCAGGGTGTGGCATTGGCCTACTCGCTGTTCAGTCTGCAGGAGCGGGGCAGACTGTGCATCGGTCCCGGAGAAGAGGTGTACGAAGGCATGATCATCGGCCTCAATAATCGCGATAACGACCTGGTCGTGAACCCCTTGAAGGGCAAGAAACTGACCAACATGCGCGCCGCGGGCAAGGACGAAAACGTCGTCTTGACGCCGCCAATCCGTTTTTCCCTGGAACAGGCCATGGAGTTCATCGACGACGACGAACTGATCGAAGTAACCCCTAACTCCATCCGGCTGCGCAAGCGCAGCTTGCGTGAAAACGACCGCAAGCGCACCGGGCGTGAAACGGCGGAGCAACTGTCCTGATTCGACGCCTGCGGAATAGCGGTTTCGAGACCCGCGTCACGCCGCCATTGCGGGATCACCCTAACATCTAGCGCACCGGCGCCGTGCGCGCCGTAGATCAAGTGCGGGAGATCAGGACTTGTCACGCGATATCGCGGCCGCCATTCGTAGCGAGCCAACGCAGCCGGCGGACAGCTTGAATCCCCTGCTCGAGCGCCAGCTCGCGGAGGCGCGCGGCAAGGGCGCCGGCTTGGATTTCGACACGCTGCTCAAAGCCGTCAGCGCGCACTACGACAGGATCGACGGCGAGCGGCGCGGCATCGTGCGTTCGATGCAGCTGATGTCCGACGAAGCGCAGGCCCTCACCCGCGAGATACGCGAGCAGACCGCCTCGCACCTGCAGGCCATCCTCGACAACGTCAAGGATGCCATCGTCACGGTGGACGATGCCGGGCATATCGAAACGTTCAATCCCACCGGCGAGCGCATTTTCGGCTATTCGCGCGCCGAGATCCTGGGCCGCTCGCTCGTGTTCCTGCTGCCCGACATTGCGCAAGGCAGCGATGACTTCCTAGATCGCTTCGCCACCAAGATCGATGACACGCATGTCGATCTCGCGGCGCACCAGACCTGGGGCCGCGTCAAGGGCGGCAATCGCGTCGCGGTGGAGATCGCCGTCAGCAAAGCCAAGCTCAATCGGCGCGACGGCTACATCGTCAGTATCCGCGACATCACCGAAAGACATCTTGCCGAGCAGGCAATGCGCGAAAGCGAAGCGCGCTACCGGACCTTGGTAGAGCACGCCCCCGAGGTCATCATCGTGTTCGACGTCGACAGGGGGAAGTTCGTCGACGTCAACGACAATGCGTGCCGGTTTTTCAAGATGTCGCGCGAGACCCTGCTCGCGAGCGGCCCCGACAAGATCAGCCCCGTGCATCAGCCCGACGGCAGCCTGTCCTTCGGCCGGCCGCGCGGCTTCATAGAAGGGGCGCTGGCGGGCGAAGCCCCGGTGTTCGAATGGGCGCACTGCGATGCCTCCGGCCAAACCATGCCCTGCGAAGTGCGGTTCGTGCGCCTGCCGAGTTCCAACCGGCGGCTGATTCGCGCCAGCATCACCGACATCACCGAACGCAAGCGGGCCGATGCCATTGCGGCGGGCGAACGCCGGGTGTTCGAGAAAATCGCCGCCAACGCAGCGCTTTCCACGGCGCTGGAGTCGATTTGCGAACTGATCGAGCGCGTCATGGCCGACACTTATTGCGCCATCAGCCTCTTGGATCATGAACGCCAAGCATTGAATTTCGGCGTCGCGCCGCACCTGCCGCGCGAGTTCGTGGCGGCGATGGACAACGCGCCCATCGGCATCCGCTACGGTTCCTGCGCCGCGGCGGTGTACTTGGCGCGCCAAATCACGGTTGCCGACATCGACACGGATGCGCTGTGGGAGCATCGGCGCGAGGCGGCACAGCACGCGTCGTTGCGGGCCGCTTGGTCCACGCCGATCCTCGCCTCGGACGGCAAGGTGGTCGGCACGTTCGCGGTGTATCGGCGTCAGACCGGCATTCCGCTGCCCAGGGATCATGAGTTGATGTCGCGGATGGCGCAGATCGCCGGAATCGCGATTGAACGGCGCGGCGCCGAGGGCGCGCTGCGCAACAGCGAGGCGAAATTTCGCGGGCTGTTCGAGAGCATGATGGAAGGCGTCTACCAAACCTCGCGCGACGGCCGCATTCTGGTGGCGAATCCGGCGTTCGTGAACCTCATGGGCTACGCGTCGGCGGAGGAGTTGTATCAGATTCCGGCGGGCGCACTGTACTGGCACCCCGGCGACCGCGACACGTTCGTGCGGCGCGTGGAGAGCGCGGGCGAACTGCGCAACGAAGAGTACGTGCTGCGCCGCAAGGACGGCTCCATGCTGGTGGTGATGGACTCGAGCCGGGTGGTCCGCGACAAACACGGCCGGGTCACCGGATACGAGGGCACGCTCAACGACATCACGGAGCGGAAGAAAGCCGAAACAGCCGTTTTTCAAGCCAAGGAGCGCGCCCAGATCACGCTGCAGTCGATCGGCGACGCGGTCATCACGACGGACTCCGAGGGACGCATCGATTACATGAATCCGGTAGCAGAAAGCCTGACCGGATGGGAGAGCCGCGAAGCCGAGGGTCGACTCATCGGCGAAGTGCTGACCGTCGTGGATGAGTCGACACGCGAAGCCGCCGAAAGTCCGGTCATGCGCTGCCTGCGGGAAGGACAGATGCTGGGGCTCGCCGAACACACGGTGCTGCTGAATCGGCGCGGACAGGAACTCGCCATCCAAGATTCGGCGGCGCCAATCCGCGACCGCGCCGGCAACTTGATCGGCGCGGTCATGGTGTTCCATGACGTGAGCAAGGAGCGTCGCTTGCACCGTGCACTGCACTACCAGGCAAGCCACGACGCGCTCACGGGTCTGATCAACCGGCGCGAGTTCGAAAATCGTCTGACGGCCGCGGTCGAGAGCGCGCGCCAGGATGCCGCCGTGCGCCACGCATTGCTGTATCTCGATCTGGATCAATTCAAGCTGGTCAACGACACTTGCGGACATCCGGCGGGCGATCAGCTGCTGAAGCAGATCACCGGTGTACTGCAATCGCGAGTGCGCAGTGGCGACACTCTGGCGCGCTTGGGAGGAGACGAGTTCGGCATATTGCTGCAGAGCTGCTCGCTGGATCAGGCGCTGCGCATTGCGGAGAGCCTGCGACAGGCGATCCGCGATTTTCGTTTCATATGGCACGACGGCGTGCTCCAGGTCGGCGCGAGCATCGGAATCGTCGAAATCAGCAGCGAAACGCCGACGGTCGCCAATGTCATGAGCGCCGCCGACGTCGCCTGCTATGCGGCGAAGGATTTGGGGCGCAACCGGGTCCATCTGTACAAGCCCGACGATGTGCCGGAGCGGCACCGCGAAATGCACTGGGTCTCCAAGCTCGCCCGCGCCTGCGACGAAAGCCGCTTCGAGATCTTCTACCAGCCCATCGTGCCGATCGGCGCAAACGTACTCGAACCCCCGCGGGAACACTTCGAACTGATGCTGCGCCTGCGCGATGAGTCGGGCGTGTTGGTGACCCCGGCCGAGTTCATTCCGGCAGCGGAGCGCTACAACATCATGCCGACGATCGACCGGTGGGTGGTTCGTCAGGCGCTCGATCGGCTCGTGCATCGCAGCGGATCGGGAGTCAAGCCGTTCACTATCGCGGTCAATCTCTCCGGGACTTCGCTCAACGATGAGCGCTTCCTCGAGTATCTGATCGCGGAGCTCAGCAGCAACGAACTGGTGGCGGGCGCCATGTGCTTCGAGATCACGGAAACCGCCGCCATCGCCAACTTGGGCAACGTGGTGTATTTCATGCGCGAACTCAAAAGCCGGGGCTGTCATTTCGCCCTGGATGATTTCGGCAGCGGCCTGTCTTCGTTCATGTATCTGAAGACGCTGCCGGTCGACTATCTGAAGATCGACGGACAGTTCGTCGAGAACGTGACCCGCGATCGCGTCGATCGCAGCATGGTCGAGGCGATCAGTCAGGTCGGCAGGACCATGGGCATTCATACCATCGCCGAGCGCGTCGAATCGCCGGAAGTGCTGGCTGAGCTCGGGCGCTTAGGGATCGGATTCGCGCAAGGTTTTTACATTGCCGAACCGCGCCCGACCAAGGAATTCCCGTACTTGCGTTAGCCCTGATACGGTCCGCCGGGGCTTTGCGTTTCTCCAGAATAGGGGGACTCGCCATGATTCTGGGAATGTCGCTTGCAGCTTTTACGCAGTTTCACGTGATCTTGAGCCTGATCGGCATCGTGGCGGGGATTGTGGTGGCGTGTGCCGGGTGCGGCGTTCGCGTAACCTCATCCTGCGCCTCGCAGCGCCATGCCGGGAGGCTGCGCACGCCGTAATGAGTGAGTGACTCGCCAAGCACATGAATCGCCACCAGTGGAACGCCCCTCTGCAGGCAGGCCAGCGCGCACAGCAATCGCTGCTCGTCCGCCCCAACCTGTGGGCTGTCGACAGCAAGAAATCGCAGCGTCCTCAAGGGGTGGCCTAGAATCGGTAGCTGGCTCCCACACTGAGGGTGTAGCGAGGGGAGACCTGGTAGCCGACCAAATCGCTGTACACCGGAAGCTGGGCGAACGCATAGACGCTCAAGTCGCCGACCACGTGCGCCGTCAGGCCCGGACTCACATACGCGACATTGCCCGCGGTATCGGTGATGTCGGCGAGGGCGCCTTGATCGACGCCCTTGTGCGTCAGATTCATCTGCAGCTGCGGTGCCCACGACGGATGGGCTTCGTAGCGCAATCCGAAGCTCAACGTGGTGCTGTTGCCGGGTCGAAAGTCGTTGCCCGGTCGATCCTGTTTCGTAACGAGCGCGCTTTGAAACTGAATGTTCGCGAAGCCCTCGAAATTCTCGCCGACAGGTTGGTAGTAATAGGCGCCGACGATAACGTCGGTGCTGCCGGTGCCTGGCTGTAAGCTCGCGTCCAAAGGTGCTCCCTCGGCCGGACCGCTGTTGAACTTCACCGAGGTTCCGTACTGCCCGGTGGCAAGCTTCACCCCGAGTTGCACGCCCAGATTATGCATGGGCAGAAAGCCTTGATAGGCGCCGATGAGCCTCAGGTCACCGATGCTGGAGCTGCGCGAGCCGCTCAGCGGCGGCAGCGGCTGGCCCGAATCGTAGTCGCCATAAGTCGAGTGTGTGCGAATCACGTACGGCACTCGCAGGCCGATGTTCCAGTCGCTGCCCGGACTGTAGTCGAGCCCCAAGGTCAGATAACGATTCAAGGTCTCGCGCTCGAGCTCAGTGTCGTCCGGCACGCCGGAGACGTCATGCCTGCCGCTGCGCAATTGATCTTGATGGATGTAGTCGTATTCGAAGCTCATGCGCCATCCGGGCAGCGCCGAATAACCCAGAGCAGCATCGGTACTCAAGCTGCAGCCGCAGGTGGCGCAGGCCCAGGACGTCATGGGGGCCAGATAGACACACGCGGCCGCCAACGCCACTGGGTTGATGGAATGTTTCAAGGGGACTCCTCGCCGCTGACGGTCGCGAGCGCTTTTGAACCTGAATGATGCAGCGCGCGCTTACAACGCAAACGCGCGCTGCATCGACGTAGGGTAATCAGGCGAGAGGCGGAGGTCCGCGAGGCCGGTGTGCACGAGGCGGCTGAGAACTCAAGCGCGCCGCTTCAGGGGAGAAGGCTTCGAAAGAGGCGATTCGCCCGGGAGGCGCAAAAACGATGAGGTGGGAAACCGGTCCCGCGGCAGGTGCACTGCCGAAAGGACAGTTCTGAAAGTCGGTGTGCGCCGGGGAACGATGATGGTGCGCCGGATGTTCAGGCGCGGAGGCGTAGGTGGCGGGGCACAACTCCAGCCGGAACGGCGCACCGCTTGCCGGCATGAAGCCGTCCGGGATATAGGCTCGAAACAGCAGCGCGGCCAATAGAAGGCTGGCCAACACGCCGGGGCACCTACCATTACATGACCGGTTTCGCATACTCTTGCGCACAACGATGCCAGAGGGCGCTCCATTGCACCAGTGGCAAATGGCGCCGCCGCTCAGCCGGATGATGAGGAAAGCCAGGGGACGAATGCCGCCGTGCAGTTTGAGTTACAGCCAAACGTCGAGAATCGGTGGGTCAGGCTGGAGCCGCTGCTCGCCGGCGATTTCGATGCGCTGTATGCGGTCGCCGCCGATCCCTTGATCTGGGAGCAGCACCCGAACAAGAACCGCTACCAGCGCGAGGTCTTTGCCACGTACTTCCAGGGCGCCATCGAGTCGGGCGGCGCTTTTAGGGTCGTCGACCACGCCACCGGCGCGTTGATCGGCAGCTCGCGCTACTACGACCTGGACGAGGCGCAGCGCGTCGTCGCCATCGGCTACACCTTCATCGCCCGAAGTCACTGGGGCGGTCACTATAACCGCGCGCTGAAAACCCTCATGCTCGAGCACGCGTTCAGGTTCGTCGAGCGGGTGATATTCCATGTGGGTTCCGGCAATCTTCGGTCGCGCAAGGCAATGGAAAAACTCGGCGGCGTGCTCATCGGCGAAGTAGCCATGAGCTACCATGGAGAACAGAGTCATCCAAACGTCATTTACAAAATCGACCGAACCGATTGGCGGCGCTCGGAATAGAGGCGCGCGTCTTCGGCCCTGGCTGCGGTTTGCGATTTGGACGATTTTGGGCGGGGTTCCATTGGGAGCGTACGCGCAAGCCGCGACGCAAGTCCAAGCGCAGGTACAGGCCCAGGCGGATGTACAGGCCCAAGATGCGGTGCGTTCGGCCTGGGTCTTCGTTGCCCGGCGCGGCTGGCATATCGATATCGGATTCGCGGCCGCCGACCTCGAGCCGCCGCTGAATTCGCTGGCGGCACAATTTCCGGGAGTGAAATATTTATTTTTCGGTTTCGGGGATCAGCAGTACTTGTTGGCCAAGAGTCACAACGCGCCGGTGCTATTGGGAGCGTTGTGGCCGGGGCGCGGGATGCTGCTCGCCACGGGTCTGTCGGCCCCGCCGCAGGATGCGTTCGGTGCAGCGCACGTTGTGTTGCTCGCTGTCACGCCGCAGCAGCTGCACGATGCGCAAGCCTACGTCTGGCAGACCCTGAATGAGAAATCCGCTGCCAAACCCGCTGCGCGAGGTCCCTATGACGGTAGCCTGTATTTCGCCGCCGCACCCAAGTAGCGGAAGTGCTCAAGTCGGCACGCCTACCCATCCGCAGCGGCGGCGTAGTGTTCGCGGGCCAGTTGTGGATACAGGTGCGCCGTATTAATTGCAGGGCGGTTTCGTGCCGTCCTGGCAAATGACGGTGGTTCCCGAGCCCTGAGGCACCACCACCGTCGTGTTCTTCGCCGGCTCAGGCGGACTGCTGCTGCTGACGCAGCCCGACAGCAGCGATGCCGCGATAATCACGCTGGATAGAATCTTCATCATCGTCTCCTCGGTGATCAAAGATGTCAGATCAATGGTGCAATTCTCTACACGCACCCGCACTTGCGACAGAGGCCGATGTCCCTAGCGATTGTCTTCGCGAGTCCTACACCGCAGGCGGCGACAGATCGAGCAAGCCCAAGGGTACCTGTCGAGTCTCCGGTGCCCATCGGCGGCAGACCATGGCGCCGACGGCAAGCACAGCGACGCATGCTCCCAAGGCCGCACGCACACCGAAGGCCGCGACGACAATGGGCAGCAGAAAGGTGCTGAGCGCCGAGCCTATCCGGCTGGCCGCAATGGCGAGGCCAATCCCTGAGGCGCGAAGATCGGTGGGGAAGAGTTCCGGCAGGTAGACATAGACGAGATTGGATGCCGCGGACAGAACACCGGCGAAAATGGCGAACAGGAGCGTCATCGCAACGACGGGCACGTCAGTCCACGCCGCCAGTATGAGCATGGTGGCCGCCGCCGTGCTGAAGCTACTGATCAAGAACACGCGCCTTGGGAGCTTATCGACGATCGCCAGCCCCGCGATGGCGCCACCCAGCAGCGATAAGTTGTAGATCAGGCCGCCGACGTAGCCGTTCGCGATATTCATGGCGGACATGACCTGAGATACGAATGTTCCTACCGCAAAGTAGGGAATGACCTGGCAGGTAAAGAAAACGCATGCGACCAGAGTTCGACGGCGCCACACCGGCGACAACAGTTGGCGCCAGCGGCCGTGAACCGCGTCGGGCACGGCGGTCGCGCAGGGCGGCAGCACATGGGCCCCAAGCTTGCTGCGCACGATGGCTGCGGCGCGCTCGGCGTGCCCATGATTGGTCAGCCAGCGCGGCGATTCAGGCATGGAGATTCTAAATGGAAGCACCAGCAGACAGGGCACGGCGCTGGTGAGCAGCATCCAGCGCCAAGCTTCCGCGCCGCTACCGCCCAGCGAAAAACCGGCGAAGTAAGCGCATGCATATCCGCCGGCCCAGGCGATCGAGAGCAGTCCAAGCATCCGCCCGCGGATGGCCCGCGGCGTAAACTCGCTCAGCAGTGCTTTGCTCACGACATAGTCGGTGCCCAGCAGAAAGCCTATGCCCACGCGCAACGCCAGCAACTGCGCCGCAGAGTCGGCCACACCCTGCAGCAGCGACAGTCCCCCGAGAATGGCCATGTTGTAGGCAAAGATCGGCCGCCGCCCGAAGCGATCCGCCACCGGTCCCGTCAGCAATGCTCCGGCAAACAGGCCGAACAACGATGCCCCGCCCAGCAATCCCATCCAGAGCGGAGTCAAACCCAGCCGCGACGGCGCGTGGCCCAAGGCAATTCCGATGATGCCGAGACCGTAGCCGTCGCTGAAGACGCCTCCGCAGCTGGCGAAGGCAACCCGCACATGAAAGGCCCGCAGCGGCGCGTCATCGTAATCAATGGCAGCATCGCTGCCCGATCGGGCATCCATCGTTTCCCTTCCTCGCCGGTGCGCGCGGCGCGATAGGGCTGGCGACGCTACGGCCGAGTGCGTAGTTTACTCCCAACGGAATCGCATCCCCACCCACACCGCGCGCGGTTGCGCGGGGGATACCGCATTTTCACTGGTCCAATTCTCGGGGTCGGCGCGGAACGTGCCGTTCGCATTGAACGGGTTGCTGGTCAGGAATCCGGCGGTAGCGTAGTTCTTGTCGAATACATTGGCGATGCGAACGAACAGGTCGGTGGATTTGCCTAGGTGATAGGTGCTGTGCAGATTGAGCACGGCGTAGCCGCTGATCCTTCCTGAGCCCGCCACCTCCTCGCCCTTGCCGTTGGTGCCGCCCGCCTGGTTGGCGTTGTTCTCGTTGCCGTGCAGAAACACCCCTGAAGAGACGACGAAGTTAGCGCCCGCATTCCAGTTCTTGGTCAACTCATAGTCGAGCACCACCCGGCCCGTGTGGCGCGGGATGAGGGGAATTCGATCGCCGGCCCGCACCTGGATGTTGCCGTTCTCATCGGCCGTGCTGTTCGATTCGCCGTTGACCTCGAAGTTCGACTGATAGGTGGCATCGACGAAGCTGTACACCACATGCCAGGACAGATCGGCAATCTTGCCGCCGACCGCGAAGTCCGCGCCTTGGCGGCGGGTCTTTCCGACGTTGTTGAAATAGCCCTGGCTGGTGGTCGTCGCGATGAACTGAATGTCATTGCTGTTGACCGTGTGGAACACATCCACGCTCCAGTTCAGAGCCTTATCATCGGTGTTGCCGCGCGCCCCTATTTCCACGGTGCGCGCCACCACCTGCTCGAGGTTGGGGTCGCTGGCGAAATCATTGGGCAGGCCGCAGGGGTTCTGCGGGTCGGAGCAGCCCAATTCGATGACCGTAGGCGCTCGGCTGGCCTCGTTGTAATCCGCGTACAAGGTCAGTTTGTCGCTCGGCGTCACAGTGAACCCAAAGGACGGATTGACACGGCTATAGGTGTGATTCTCGAACAGATCATTGGCCTCATCGAAGCCGTCACCGAAATCGCCTACATCGGTATCCACGCTGAAACCATTCAGGGTTTCGGTGTTGCGGTTGTAGCGAGCGGCCGCCGTGAAATGCAACAAGTCGTTGGGCGAATAGGTGTCGGTGAAGTAGACGCCGAAGATTTTGTTGCCGCCGCTCAAAGAGTTGACCGTCTCCGCGGGGTTAAATGGATTCATGTTGGAAATGGCCGTGCGCTCCGGCGTCAATGTGGCGTATTGAAAGCTCTGCGTATAACGGTCGGTCGAGCGATCGAAATTGACGCCCACCACGGCCTGATTTTTCGCGCCGAACAGATCGTGCGAGTCGGTCAACTGCACGCCCACCCCGGTGGTTCGCTGCGTCAGTCGCGACGCGCGGTTGATGCCATTGGAGCAATAGGCATTGTCCGCCAGACTCGTCGGCGCCGCCGTGCAGTCGATCTCCGGGCCGCCGTAGCCGTTCGACAAGTAGTTGTCGTGGTTGACGTCGCCGTTATTGCTGCCGGTGATCAGCTGGCGAAAGTACACATTCCCCGACAGCAGAAGATGTTCGTTCAGAAACTGCGTGCCATTGAGATTGACGAGATTCATGATGTTGTGGGTAAAGTCGGGGGCGCTGTATATCGATTCGCGCCGATAGTCGAGCATGCTCTCAGGGGTGGTGCCGTTGCCGATCATGCTGGTGTCGGCGTAGGTGTAGCTGAGATCGATGTCGGTCTTCTCGTTTTGCCAGCCCACCTTGCCGAACGCCTGATACAGACGCGTCGGCGACAGGTCGCGCCAGCCGTCCTCGTCGAAATAATTGCCGGTAAAGAAATAATCGAAATTGCCGAACTCGCCACCCGTCTCAGCTTGGAATTGGCGCCGCCCGAATGACCCGCCCGAAGCTTCGAACTCCGTGCCGGGATTGTCATGACCGCTCTTGGTCTGGATCGCCAGCGCGCCGCCCAGGGTATTGAGCCCGAATACCGGATTGGAGCCCGATATCAGTGTGACTGTCGAAAGAGCCGATTCGGGGATCAAGTCCCAATTGACGGTGTCGCCGAATGACTCGTTGACCCGAACGCCATCGATATAGATGGACAGTCCCTGGGGCGTGCCGAGCAGCGGGGACGCGGTGAAGCCGTGGTAGTTGACGTCCGATTGGAACGGATTGTCCTGGCTCTCGCTGATGCTGACGCCGCTGAAGTTGGCATTGAGAAAGTCCGTCAGTCCCGTGGACTGTTGCCGCTGCATGTCCTTGGAACCGCCGGTCTGCACATTGGAGGGGATGTAATTCAAGGGCAAACCGAGACCCGACAGTGGCGTGTTACCGATGACGACGATTTGCGGCAACTCATGCGCCGTGGCCGGATTGTTCGGTGTCTGGGCAGCATCCTTGTCATCGGCCGCCGCGAAGTCCGGCGTCGCCGATGCGGCGACTCCGGCCATGCACAGCGTCAGAGCCCATGCCGAGTGCGACATATTCATCTCCTTACGATTTCACCGCGCCGACTGCGCTTATAATTCGGTTACGGCTGCAAGTGTCTACGAAGGCCGTCCGACGAGCCAGAGAGCAATTCCCGGCCGCGTCGGGAATAATTCCCGACGTCGGCGAAGCAGGATTTACCGAACACCAGCGAACACGAGGTAGCCATGCACGAGCCGCCATTCGAACCGAGGCTTTCGCCGCCCGCCCGCGAATCGCCGTGGCCAGATATCGCGCTTGTGGCCGGCATTACCGTCATGGCGTTCGTTGTCTCGTCGTACTTCCAGTTCAATGAAGCGCTGTACTCGCTGACTCGTGATTGGGAATATTTTCAGGTCGATGAGTTGCCGGCCGGAATGTTCGTGCTTTCCATTTGCCTCATCTGGCTGGCCTGGAAGCGCTATGCTCACGCTCGCCGCGAATTGCAGGCCCGTCGGATCGCCGAAGCGCGGCTTGCCGAAGCGCTGCAGGAAAATAGAAGACTAACGCAGGAGAACTTGCGCATCCAGGAAGTAGAGCGAAAGCATCTCGCCCGGGAATTGCACGATGAGCTGGGACAATATTTGAACGCCATCAAACTGGATGCCGTGTCCATCACCGATAGCGACGCGCGATTTTCGAACGACGCGTCGGTTGCCATCGTTCGCAACGTAGACCACATTCATCGTGCCGTCAGTGAAATGATCGGGAGATTGAGACCGGTGGGTCTTGACGAACTGGGCCTGGTGGCCGCGATAGAGCACTGCGTCGATCAGTGGTGTCAACGAATTCAGAATACCCGGATTCTGCTCTCGGTGGAGGGTGATTTCGAAGGCCTCGCAGAGCCGCTGACCTTGACCTTGTATCGATTGATTCAGGAGGGATTGACCAATATTTTCAAGCACGCCAATGCCGGTCGAGCGGAAATCTCGCTCAGGCGAGATGCGTCTGTACAGGGTGGGGCTGATATGGTGCGATTGAAGGTCGCGGACGACGGCTGCGGCATGGAGGCGGGCGCCCGGCGAACTCGGTTCGGATTGAGCGGCATGCGCGAACGGGTGGAGATGTCGGGTGGAACTTTCGTGCTGACGAGCGCGCCGGGCCAAGGCCTCACGTTCGAGGCCTATCTGCCGGCAAGTGGTGCGGGTCCATGATTGAAGTGATCAAGAACAGGGTGAGCGTCCTGCTGGTGGACGATCATGCGGTGGTGCGCGAAGGCTATAAGCGTCTGCTCGAGCGGCACGGGGACATTGTCGTGATCGGCGAGGCCGCCGACGCGGCCACGGCCCATGCGTTGTTTTGCAGCTTGAATCCGCAAATCGTCGTCATGGACATCACGCTGCCGGGGACCAGCGGCATCGAAGCCATGCGGCGCATGCTGGTGTACAAGCCTGACACGCGAGTGCTCATATTCTCCATGCACGAAGACGCCATTTTTGCCAAGCGCGCCCTGCAAGCCGGCGCGTTCGCCTACGTGACCAAGGCGAGCGCTCCGAATGTGCTGGTCGAAGCGGTACACTCGGTGGCATCGGGGAAGAAGTTCCTGAGCGCGGATACCGCACGCAAGCTGGCCCTGCGCGATTTCTCGGACTCAGCCGAAGCGGACGGCCTGTCCGCGCGAGAATTCGAAGTGCTGCGCCTGCTGGCGCAGGGCCGCTCCATTCGTGAAATTGCGGAATCGATGGGGCTAAACCCGAAAACCATCGCCAATCATCAGTCAGCAATCAAGCAAAAGCTCGGGGCGGACACGGCGATTCAGCTGCTGAAGAAGGCCGCCCAATTGGGGTTGGGTCCGCCGGAGTAGGCGCTTATACAGTGTTGGGGACCTAAGACTACTGGATTTACGAGCACCCGCCCGGCGCGTAAAGTTTACTCATGCCTCGCAACTTCATCGGCCATCAGCCATTCAAGGGCCGCGGCGCCATTTCCAATCCCGCCGTCCGATTCGAGGCGACCCGGCGCGAGGCGTGGCATGACGGCTGGTATGAGGACGAAATCGTCGAGCATCCGAGCGAAACGGTGCTTCCCGACCGCGCGCGCAGCGTCATCTCCTACAACGATTCGCCCGACGTGGGATTCGATCAATCGATCAACCCGTATCGCGGCTGTGCTCACGGCTGCATCTACTGTTTCGCGCGCCCCACGCATGCCTACCTGGGACTGTCTCCGGGCTTGGACTTTGAAACCAAGCTGTTCTACAAGGCCGACGCGGTCAAGATTCTCGAGGGCGAACTCGCCAGAACTAAGTACATTTGCAAGCCCATCGCCTTGGGGATCAATACCGACGGGTACCAGCCGCTGGAAAAGCGGCTCGAGATTACGCGCGGCATTCTCGCCGTGCTGGCGCGCTGCCGGCATCCGGTCACCATCGTTACCAAGAGCGCGCTGGTGGTGCGCGACATCGATCTGCTGGCCGATCTCGCCAAGGATAAATTGGCGCTGGTGATGATCAGCATCACCTCGCTGACCAACGACATCAAGCGCACGCTCGAGCCGCGGGCGGCATCGCCGCAGGCGCGGCTCAAGGTCATCCGACAGCTGTCGGAGGCCGGAATTCCCGTCGGCGTGCTGCTGGCGCCCGTGATTCCGGCCATTACCGACCACGAAATGGAGGATATTCTGGCAGCTGCGAAGGACGCCGGTGCAGGTTCCGCCGGCTATGTGCTGCTGCGGCTTCCCCACGAAGTGAAAACACTGTTCCGCGAGTGGCTGGCCGAACACTACCCCGACCGCGCCAAGCACGTCATGTCCCTGATCAACCAAACCCGCGGCGGCAAGGACTATGACTCAGAATTCGGCCAGCGCATGTCGGGCACCGGGCCTTTTGCCGAATTGCTGCGAACGCGGTTCGAACTGGCACGGCGCAAGTACGGCTTCGATGACGCGCACGATCGGTACGAACTCGCGACCGACTTGTTCCGTCCGCCGGGACTCGCCCAGGCACAGATGACGCTGGGCTTTTAGCCGGCGGCACGGCGCCGCCGGCGTCCCATCGCCGCCGGTACTCCGAAAACTGCTACTGGCGGTTGTTGCCGCCCGTCGCAAACATGACCTCTTCCTTGCCGACCATGCCCTTGTGGGTGGTGCTGGTGTCCATCATGTCGAATACCTTGGTCTGGTAAGCGATGTATTCGTCGTGAGATATCGAGCCATCGTTGTCCGTATCCATCTTCTTCAGCATCGTACTGGTGCGAAGACCGCGTGCGTAACCACCCGTCGCCAGAGACACGATGTCGCCGCCGTCCTTGCTGACAAACTCCTTCGCATCGACCTTGCCGGTCTTGCTCTTATCCAACATAGCGAAGGCCTTTTCCTGGAATGCCAGCCATTCGGCCTTCGAGACCATGCCGTCGCCGTTGGTATCCATCTTGTTCATCAATTTCTCGCTGCGCAGGCCGCTCGCGTAGCCTCCGGTGGCAAAAGACACCATGTCTTTCGCGAGTGAAGCGGCCGAGTAAGAAATCGCCAGCGCGCAAGCCATCCCCAAGATGGCTGGGCGAAATGAGTGAGACGTGAACATTGCTGATCCCCCTTGAATGATTGGTACGCTGAGTTGACCGCCGATCGTGCTGCTTTATTTCAAGTTCCGACCTTCCAGTCACCGCCCAAATGGGGGATGTGGACGTAGCTCCCCACATGCGTCTCAATTGTGCAGCCCCACAGAAAATGCGACGATTCCACCAACAAAGTACGGGAGCTAAGGAATGAAAGGACGTGTCGCGCTGGTAACGGGCGGCGGCCGGGGGATCGGGCGCGAAGCGGCATTACTGCTTGCTGCGGCTGGCGCACGTGTGATGGTGGTGTCGCGCAGCGCGGCCGAATTGGCAGCCGTTGGCGTGGACTACGTCGCTGCCGACCTTGGCACCGCCGAAGGATGCGCCTTGGCTGTCGCCGAAACGGAGCGGCGCCTCGGGCCCATTGACGTGCTGGTCGTGAACCACGGCATCGGTTCCGCCCACGAGCGGCTCGTATGGGAGCAGGATCCCGAGGTTTGGCGTGAGACCATGCGCATCAACCTCGATGGACCGTTCGAACTCGCCCGATTGACGGTGGGCGGCATGTGCAAGCGCGGCTTCGGACGGCTCGTGTTCACGAGTTCCACTGCCGGCGAGAAGGCCGAACGCAGCGGCAGCGCGTACACCGCTTCCAAGCATGGGGTGATCGGACTTGCGCGCGCGGTCGCCCAGGACGCCGGACCATTCGGCGTCACGTCCAACGCAGTGCTGCCCGGCTGGGTGCGGACGGCCATGGCCGAGCGCTCGGCCAAGACTGAGGCGGAGCGGCGCAGCATCACTGTCGAGCAAGTCTGGCACGAGCGCGCCGCCATCTATCCGCAGAAAAGGGTGCTGGAACCCCGTGAGGTCGCCGAAGTAATTGCCTTCCTGTGCAGCGACGCAGCGGGAGGTGTCAACGGCGAGGCGATCACCGTGGCGCTGGGCGGCATGTGGTAGCGGTTTGGGGCTGCGTATCCCATCGTACAGACAACACGGCCAACTGGGTCTGAAACTCATCATCCGTGAGGTCAAAACCGTGACAATCGATCCCTCAAAAGCCCCCAAACACAACCACCTCCTGGCGGCTCTACCGCTGGATCAGTGGGAACATTGGCGGCCTAATCTCGAACATATCGAGCTGCCGCTGGGCCATGTGCTCTATGAAGCCGGTGCCACGTTGAGCCATGTTTATTTTCCTACCACTGCGATTGTGTCGCTCCTCTATGTGATGCACAACGGCGAATCGGCTGAAATCGCTGTCGTTGGAAACGAAGGAGTAGTGGGTGTGTCGCTCTTTATGGGCGGCGACTCGACTTCGAGCAGGGCTCTGGTGCAGAACTCCGGCGGTGCCTATCGCTTGACGTCGCAACTCATGAAAGAGGAATTTTATCGAGCCGGTCCCGTGCTACATCTATTGCTTCGCTACACACAGGCGCTGATAACACAGATGGTGCAGACGGCGGCGTGTAATCGACACCATTCCCTCGACCAGCAGTTGTGTCGCTGGTTGCTGATGAGTTTGGATCGGCTGCAGGGCACGGAGATGGTGATGACCCGGGAACTGATCGCGAATATGTTGGGCGTCCATCCTGATAGTGCTACCGAGGGTGCGCTCAAATTGCAGGCGGCGGAACTGATTAATTACACGCAAGGCCGGATTCGGGTTGTCGACCGGAAGGGATTGGAGAAGCGTACCTGCGAATGCTACGCCGTAGTCAAGAACGAGTACGACCGCTTGCTGCCGGCCAGATTGGCCGCATAGACTCCCGCGTACCGTTATAGACCAACTAACCCCTGTGAACGACATCATTTCAGCTCGTCTCTTGATTCAGAATTGACTTCACTGCCGCTACCACCCGCACGACGTCGGTGGTGGTCATTGAAGGAAATAGCGGGAGCGTGACGATTTGCCGACACACGCGCTCGGCTACAGGGAACATGCCTTCCTTGAATCCGCGCTTGCGGTAGAGGGTAAACAGGTGGATCGCCGCGTAATGAAACCCCACGCCAATGTTTAAATCGAGCATGCGTTGCATAAATGCCGAGCGACTCATGCGCACCGGAAGCACGATATGAAACATATGCCAATTGCTGTGATCAAAATCGGCAACGGGCAATTCGGCCCCATATTCGGATTCGAATTCCTCGCCGAAACAATGGAAATATTGTCGCGCCAGCGCTAGCCGTTGGGCATTGAATGTTGCGAGACGTTGCAGCTGCGCGAGGCCTATGGCAGCTGCAATCTCCGTCATGTTGTTCTTGCCGCCCAGAACGTCGACGTCTATCCCGTCGAGCCCGCTGCGGGATACCCCTTGTAGGCGATACTTCTCCGCCAAAGCGGCCTCGTCCCCCGTGTTGAGTACGAGACATCCGCCTTCACCCGTCATGATGTTCTTGTTGACTTGAAAACTGAAAGAAATCAGATCGCCGAAGGCTCCGATACGCCTTCCCTTCCAGCTTGACCCGATGGCCTGCGCCGCGTCTTCGACGACGCGCAACGAATGCTTGGCCGCCAGTGCATACAAACCATCCATGTCGCAGGGCAGGCCGCACATGTGTACCGGGATGATGGCCCGAGTGCGTGGGCTAATGGCTGCTGCGATTTGATCCGTGTCGATATTGTGAGTCCGGGAATCAATGTCAGCGAATACCGGGGTCGCACCGACCTGGATGATGACATTGGCCGTTGCGACCCAGGAGTTTGGCGTGGTAATCACCTCATCCCCCGGACCGACTCCCGCGATGCGCAATGCAATCTCCATTGTGCACGTGCCGGAATTGAACGTGCGGACCGGCCGACCGGAAAAGTAGTTGGATAAGGCCATTTCGAAGCTCTGCACCTTGGGTCCATTGCTGGTCAACCAGCCGGAGCGCAGGACGCCGGCGACGTCGTCTATGGTTGCTTCGTCGATGGATGGCCGTGTAAAGGGAAGAAATGGCGGTGGGATGGATAAAGTCATTGCGGGTCTCGGAATCAGTGCATGTTACTTGGGCCACGCATGGCAGGTGACGCATTGTGCACCTGCGTTCCGACTTCTATGACAACTGATGCAACTAGCCATCGACGTGACCGCAGACATCTCGCGCATTTCGGGCAGTTCACTGACGGATCCATGGCACGATTCGCACTTCACGCCCGATTGCAGGTGTGTGCGATGCGTCCAGGTGACGCCGGACAGGAGCGTGTAAACGCGGACCCAGGGTATCGCCTGACCGGAACCCGAGTACTCCGTGAGCTTCTTGATGGCCGGCGAGCCGGTTGCGATCGCCGCATGGCAACCCATGCAGACTGAGGTCTCGGGAAATGTCATTTGTTTGCCGGGCTCGGGATTGGCGTGGCAGGTGCGACAGTTCAAATGCAAGCCGGCGACGTGCAGTTGGTGGCTAAACGGCAATGGTTGCTGCGGGGCCGGATGCGACACTGGATTGACAGGCACTTCAAGAGCAGAAGTTGGCGATGCATTGCCTCGCACCGAACCGCCGAATGGCAGTACGAGCACCGCGGCAACGATCGGGAAAAGGTTGAGTATTCTTTTGATCACAGGTCACCTGATCAAAACGTGGAGAGGCCGGCCGTGGATTTTGGGCGTTCGGCACCGATCGCTTGCTGCAGCGTCATTCCGGCGTCTTGCAATATGACGGCCGCCGCATTGCGCCCCGGCATGCCGGAAATCGAGCCTCCCGGCGCGGTGCAAGCACCGGTTTGATACAGGCCGGGAATCGGCATCCGATAGGGCACGAAGCTGCCCCAGCGATGGTCGAAGTGATGCACGCTGCCGCGCCACATCGCGGGGTTCATCCGTTCAATGTCGAGCGGACTCAACAGGAACTGGGCGAGGATCTTTCCCTTGGACAGGTTCGAGGTGTGCTTGAAGTAATGGGTGACGATCTTATCGGCGACGTGCTCTTTGATTGCATCCCAGTACTCGGGTCCTTCCTTGAGTTGGTACGGCGCGACTCCCTCTATTTTCAACAGTCCTCGTCCGGGCGGAACTCTGCTGGCATCGAATACGGCGGGATGCACGACCTGGAGCGCGCAGTCTTCGAGGTGCAATTCTCCGCGGGCATCGTCGGAGTTGAGCACAAAGATGCTTTCTGGATATTGCATGATCGATGCCTCGCAGCTGGAGACGGTTCCGTCCGCTAGCGGGTAGCGGGGCGCTTCACTCAAGGCGTAGTGAAACTGGAACATTGCGAGTTCCGGTTGCATCAGCTCGACGCTATCCAGAAGCGTATCGCCCCACAGTTCGCGAGGCGCCATGTCGATCAGGTGCTTGATGTGGATCGTGGATACCACGCCTTTCTCGGCCCGGAATTGACTGCCGTCGACGCATTCCGCGCCTCTGCATCGACCCCCTTCGATGATGAGCCTTGCAACGGGTTTGCCGGTGAGGATGACGCCGTTGTTGGCCTCGATCAGACGTCCGAGCGCGACGGTGAGCATGCCCGAACCACCCTTCGGGATGGGCCGGCCAGCCATGTGGTCCATCATCGAAAATGCCTGTGCACCGGATCCGACGTCGCTGCCCGGCGTGCCGAAGAATCTGCCGCCTGAGAGGCTGGCGGCACGCATATAACGACTCTCCCAGACTTGCTTGGCCGCGGCATAGCCGGTCAGCGCACCGAGTCGCTGGAAGTAGAGTCCGCTCCGTGTCATCGCAGCGTCGGCGGGAGCCATCGCTTTGAAGCGATCCCACTCGGGCGCGATGCGCCTGAAAGTCTCGGCATCATGCTTCGATACTCGTGCTATCGATGCCGCCGTGCGCTCGAATGGCAGGGGATGAATTTGCTACTCGAAGGGTTGCGCATCGATGGCGAGTTGCTGCATGCGACGACGGTCCAGCAGTTACGCGCGCTTGCCACCGTGTACAAACAGGAGCGCGTCGAGCACTTCCTGCGATCCCTACAACATGAGCTCGGTCGTGATTGAACTGCTGCAAAAGAGATTGGAATCCTACAAGGCCGCCTCGGTCGTGGAAGAGGAGCATGCGGTCAAGGAGATCCTCCAGGAGACTACACTCTATGCGCTGTGGCGCGCGGATTTCTTTGACGTCGCAGCCTTCCAGGACGGGACGAGCCTGCGAATCTTGCACCGGTTGCAACGATTTTCCGAAGACCTGGACTTCATCCTGCAGACGCCCGACACCGCGTTCAAATGGGAGAAGTACCTGCCCAAGGTCTTCACGGCGCTGGAAGAATTCGGCCTGCAATCCAAACTTCTGGACCGCAGTCGCATGGATCAGAATGTACGCAAGGCCGTGTTGAAAGACGATTCGATCAGCAACCAACTGAAGCTCAGTTTTGATAGCGGCGGCCATGCGCGGACGATTTCGATCAAGCTCGAGATCGATGTCCATCCTCCGTCCGGATCGAGTTTCGAGTACCGCTATCTTGATTTCCCACTGGACTTCGAAGTGTGTCATCAGGATCTGCCTAGCAATTTCGCCCTCAAGATTCATGCGTTGCTCTGCCGACCCTACCTG
>JANXZQ010000313.1 GCA_025355445.1 Gammaproteobacteria bacterium | reverse complement strand
AAATCGGTTTCCACCACCACGCCGCCGGTGAAATCAATTCCAAGATTCAACCCGCGCACCAGCACCAGGCCGATCGAGGTGATGATCAATACTGCCGACAAGGCGTACCACACCTTGCGGGTGTTCATGAACGGGAAGCGGGTGACCTTGTGAAAAAATTCCATGTTCTAACCTCGACCTTAAATCGACAAGTGATCGAGCTTGCGTTTTCCGCCGTAGATGATCTGCACCAATGCGCGGCTGCCCATGACCGCCGTGAACATCGACGTCACGATGCCGAGCATCAGCACCACCGCGAAGCCGCGCACCGCGCCGGCGCCGAACAGCCACAGCACCAGGCCCGCGATGAAGGCGGTCACGTTGGAGTCGAAGATGGCGGAGAATGCGCGCTCGAACCCTGCCGTGATCGCCGCGCGGGGCGACACGCCGATGCGCAATTCCTCGCGAATGCGCTCGTAAATCAATATATTGGCGTCGACGGCCATACCCACCGTCAGCACCACCGCCGCGATTCCCGGCAGAGTCAGTGCCGCGCCCAGCATGGACAATAAAGCCGTGAGCAGCACCACGTTGGCCGCCAGCGTCAAGTCCGCTATCAAGCCGAATACCTTGTAGTAAACGGCCATGAAGATGAACGCCGCCAGCATGCCGAACACCATGGCGTTCACGCCCTGCTTGATATTCTTCTCGCCCAGGGTGGGCCCGATGGCGCGTTCTTCAACGGGGGACAGCGGCGCGGCCAGTCCTCCGGCTCGCAGCAGCAGCGCCAGTTCCCGGCCCTCGATCGGGTTGACCCCGGTGATCTGAAAATTATTGCTGAACACCCCGCGAATCGTGGCGCGGTTGATGACTTCCTCGGTGGTGCGGTCGACCACCACGCCCTCGGCGTTCTTGTCGCGCGAGCGGTCGATGAATACCACCGCCATCATGTGGCCGAGGTTCTCCTGGGTGTTCTTGAGCATTTTCGCCGCGCCGCGGCTATCCAAACTCACGGAGACGGCGGCGCCGTCCTGAGTGTTCGGCTGGAACGAGGCATCGGTCAGTTGATCGCCGGTGACCACCACCTCGCGCTTCAGCAGCACCGGTTGCTTCTCGCGGTTGTAGTACAGCTTCGACCCCAACGGAACACGCCCGGTGCCCACCGCCTCCAGCGGATTGTTGGTCTCATCGACCATGCGAAATTCCAGGGTCGCCGTCTTGCCGAGGATTTTCTTCACCTCGGCGGAGTTCTGCAGCCCCGGCAATTGAATGGCGATGCGGTCCACGCCCTGGCGCGCGACCTGCGGCTCGGACACCGCGAGTTCCGGGCTGTTGAGACGATTGCGCAGGATCACGATGTTTTGCTGCACCGCGTAGTCCTGCCGCTCCTTGATTTCCTGCGGCGTCAGTACCAGCTGCAAGGAGGGCGCGCCATCCACCGTCACATCGGTCAGGTTCATGTTGCGGTTATCCGCGAGAATGGCCGCCTTCCCTTTGGTGAAACTGTCGGCGTCGCGAAACAGCACCCGCACGCGGTACGTGGGGTAATCCACCAACACGTCCTGGTAAGTCACCCGGGCATTGCGCAGCGACGCGCGAAAATCCTGCTCGTGACGATCCAGCAGTTGTTTAACCGCGCCTAGCACGTCGACCTGATACACCAGGTATACGCCGCCGCGCAGGTCCAAACCCAATTTCAACGGGCTCAATCCCACATTGCGCATCCATTCCGGAACACGCGATGACTTCGACAGGGCGATGGTGAATTGATCCGGGCGCGCTTCGGCGATCAGGTCGCGCGCCTTTAATTGATCCTGCTTGCTGCTGAAACGCAGCGTCAGGCGGCCCTGATCGAGAAATACGCCGCTGGGAGTGACTCCCTTGTCCTTGAGGATTTGCACGACCGCGGCGCGATCGGCGTCGACGACGGCCGCCCGGTCGCGCGCCAGCTGGAGTGCGTCCTCCTCGCCGAACAGGTTGGGTACCGCGAGAAAAATCCCTAAGGCCAATACGATCGCGACCAGTGCGATCTTCCAGCGCGGATACGAGATCATGCGGCCTTGACCGTGCCCTTGGGCAGCACCTGCGCAACTTGAAATTTCTGAACCTTGACCGAGACGCCGTTGGCGATTTCCACTGTCAGGAACTGCTCGCCCACATCGGTCACCTTGCCGAGTATGCCGCCGGCCGTCGCCACTTCATCGCCGGTGGCGATCTTGGAGAGCATTTCGCGCTGTTCTTTGGCGCGCTTGTTCTGCGGCCGGATGATGAGAAAGTAAAAGATGGCCAGCAGCGGCACGAACATCAGCATGCTGAAAAGTCCGCTCTGCCCGCCGGCCCCGCCGATAGCCTGCGCATTGGCCGTATTTATGAAGAAATCCATAGTTGCACCCGCTTGACTCGACAGACGCCGTGACACAAAGCCGGGCAGTATACAGCAGCCCGGCGCAAACCAATTAAGCCTGTCTGAGAGGGGCTACTAGCTCGTGCGCACCGTCCCTTTCAAGGCATGGAATTGCGCAGCATAGTCCTCGAATCGCCCCGCTCCAATCGCCGCCCGAATTTCCCGCATCAGCCGCTGGTAGAAGTGCAGGTTATGCACGGTGTTCAAGTGGGCGCCCAATATTTCGCCGCACTTATCCAGGTGCCGCAGATAACTGCGGCTGTAATTTCGGCAGGTGTAACACTCGCACCCCGCCTCGATGGGACCCGTGTCCTTTTGATGAGCCGCGTTGCGGATATTGACCACGCCCGTCCGGGTGAAAAGATGCGCGTTGCGGGCGTGGCGGGTGGGCATGACGCAATCGAACATATCGATCCCCTGGCGCACCGCCTCAATGATGTCCTCCGGCCTACCCACGCCCATGAGATAGCGCGGCTTGCGCAGCGGCATCTGCGGCATGAGTTCTTCGAGCACCAGGGTGCGCTCGGCTTCGCTTTCGCCCACGGCCAAGCCGCCCACCGCGTACCCTGCGAAGCCGATCTCTTCGAGCTTGCCTAACGATACCGCACGCAAATCCGGAAATATTCCGCCCTGCACAATGCCGAACAGGGTGCCGGGAGGCGGGCTGCGGTAGTACTCGGCGTAGCCGCGCGCCGCCCACCGCATGGACAATTCCATGGAAGCGCGCGCCTCGTCCAAGGTGGCCGGATACGGGGTGCATTCGTCGAAACTCATGGCCACATCCGCGCTTAAGGTGCGCTGAATGCGCATGGATTCCTCCGGCGACAGGAACACGGGCGCACCGTCGACCGGCGAGCGAAAATGCGCGCCCGCTTCGGTGATCTTGCGCAACTCGGCCAAGCTCCAAACTTGAAAACCGCCCGAATCCGTCAGGATGGGCCGTTGCCAATGCATGAAGCCATGCAATCCCCCATGCGCCTCGATCACCTCGAGGCCGGGCCGCAGGTACAAATGGAAGGTGTTGCCGAGTACGATTTCGGCGCCGATGCTCTCGAGATCTTCCGGCGTCATCGCCTTGACCGTGCCATAGGTGCCCACCGGCATGAACGCCGGCGTCTCGACGCTGCCGCGCGGAAACTCGAGCCGGCCGCGCCGCGCCGCGCCGTCTTGCGCGAGCAATTCGAAGCGCATGGGCCCCCCGGCAGCAGCGCTCATGCGACCGCCGCCGCGCTGGGCGCCACCGCGCTTGGCGCAGGAGTCAGGAACATCGCGTCACCGTAGCTGAAAAACCGATAGCGGGCCTGCACGGCGTGAGCATAAGCCGCGAGCAGCGCCTCGCGTCCGACGAAGGCTGAGCACAGCATCAGCAGCGTCGACTCCGGCAAGTGAAAATTGGTGAGCATCGCGTCCACCGCACGAAACCGATGGCCCGGCTTGATGAAAATGCGCGTGGCTCCACGGAACGGCGCAATGCGGCGTCCGGCCGCCGCCGCCTCCAGACTCCTGACCACGGTGGTGCCCACTGCAATCACGCGGCCGCCGGCGGCGCGCGCGGCATTGACGGCATCGCAGGCAGCCTCGGGTACTTCGAGGAATTCCTCATGCATTTCGTGCGCATCGACATCGTCGGTGCGCAGCGGCTGAAAGGTGCCGGCGCCCACATGCAAGGTGATGAAGGCGTGACGCACTCCGCGCTGCTCGAGCGCGGCAAAAGTTTCGGGGTCGAAGTGCAGCCCCGCGGTCGGCGCGGCGACCGCGCCCGGAACGCGCGCGTAGACGGACTGGTAACGCTCGCGATCGGCGTTCTCCGGCAAGCGCTCGATGTAGGGCGGCAGCGGCATCTCACCGTACTGCGCGAAAAAAGCCGCCACTTCGCACGAGAAGCGCAGGCGAAATAAATCTCCCTGCCTGCCCAGCATGCGGGCGGTATGCCCGCCCGGCAGCGTTACCGCAGCGTCCTGCCGCAAGCCCTTGCTGGCCTTCAGCTGCACCAGCGCGGTATCGGCGCTCAGCGCGCGTTCGAGCAGGATCTCCACCCGCCCGCCGCTCTCCTTGACGCCGAACACCCGCGCGGGGATCACTCTCGTATCATTGAATACCAGCAAATCCTCAGGCTGCAGCAATTGTGGTAAATCGTGAAATTGTCGGTCGTGCATGCCTCCCGTCGCACCCTCCAACACCAGCATGCGGCTGCCGGAACGCGTCTCGGCAGGCCGCTGCGCAATGAGTTCCTGGGGAAGGTCGAAGTGAAAGTCCGTGCGCAGCATTGAAGATAATTCTACCAAGAGGGCCAATCGCATATACTGCGGAGTCTGGCACGCCCGGATGGCGGAACTGGTAGACGCGCCGGACTCAAAATCCGGTTCCCTGAAAAGAGTGTGGGTTCGATTCCCTCTCCGGGCACCAGACCTTAATTTATGGATTACCTGTGAATTTCTGCAGCAACTGCGGCTCACCCGTCGAATTCAAGGTCCCCGCCGGGGATCATTTGCCGCGCTTCGTTTGCCCAAGTTGCGGCATGGTTCACTACAAGAACCCGCTGTTGGTCTTGGGCTGCGTGCCCGAGTGGCAAGGCAAAATTCTGCTATGCCGCCGCGCCATCGAGCCTCGCCTGGGCTTTTGGACCGTGCCGGCGGGGTTCATGGAGAATGGCGAAACCATGCAAGCGGCAGCGGCGCGCGAGTGCTACGAAGAGGCCTTGGCGAAGGTGGAGATCGGCTCGCTGCTCGCGGTGGCCAGCGTCACAGGCGCGAGCCAGGTGCATGTGATGTTTCGCGCCAAATTACTGCAGCCCGAATTCGCGCCGGGCACGGAGAGCCTCGAAGTCGGCCTGTACGAAGAGGCCGAGATACCTTGGGATGAGCTCGCGTTTCCGAGCGGCGAATTCACGCTGCGCAAGTACTACGAAGATCGCGCCGCGGGACGCGAGGATCATCATTTCGTCGAATTGAGCCGCCGTCTCAAATCTTGACGCGGCCGGTCCGCGGCTGCCGCCGGATCGAGACCTTGCGGCTGTGGCAGAATAGTCTTCACGTTCAACCGGTCAATGAAGGGTAAGTCATGGCATTCGTGGTCACCGAAACCTGCATCAAGTGCAAGTACATGGATTGCGTGGAGGTCTGTCCTGTCGACTGCTTCCACGAAGGTCCGAATTTTCTGGTGATCGATCCCGATGAATGCATCGACTGCACGCTATGCGAACCGGAGTGTCCCGTGGAGGCCATCTTTTCGGAAGAAGAAATCCCGGACGGCCAGGAGAGCTTCTTGAAGCTGAACGCGGAGCTGGCCAAGAAATGGCCCGTGATCAGCGAGAAAAAAGATGCGCCGGCCGACGCGAAGCAATGGGAAGGCGTCCCCGACAAGCTCAAGCTGTTAGAGCGCTAATATCTCGCCACAGTCGTTGATATAGAGCGATCGCTGCAACTGTTTAGGCCCTGCGAATCACTCAATATCACCGCTTCGCCAGCTGCAAATCCTTGATCTGCTGCACCAGTTCGCGCGGCGGCATGTAGCCGGCGATGTAGTCGCCGCGCTCCGTGACGATGGCGGGCGTACCGTGCACTCCGATGCTTTGACCGAGAGCGTATTCGCGCGCAACCGGCGTCGGGTCGCAGGTCTTGGTCATATCCAGCTTGCCGCCCGCCTTGGCGCGGGTCAGCGCCTCGTTGCGATCCGCCGAGCACCACACCACCTCGGC
>JANXZQ010000312.1 GCA_025355445.1 Gammaproteobacteria bacterium | reverse complement strand
GCCTTGAATACTAGAGCTTCGAAACCGGGCGTAATCGGGGTTGCCAGCTCGACACTCAGCGTGATCGCGCGCGCGATGAGCTCCTGCGGATCGGAAATGTCGGCGGGCGTTATCTTGTTCATCACTTCAGCGGCCGTGTAGCCGAGCATCCGCTCGGCGCCGACGTTGAAGATCTGGATGACACCTTTCGCGTCGGTGGCGATACTCGAGAAGTTGGCGCTGTTGAAAATCGCGCTCTGCAGGGCCCCCGACTTGATTTCGGTACCAATCAACAGGTAGCCGATGATCACGCCTTGCGCGTCGCGCAGCGCCGTGATGGACACCACCGCCGGGAACCGGCTGCCATCCTTGCGGATGTAGGTTAGCTCGTAGATGTCTTCGATCCCGCGCGAAGCCTTGAAAGCCAATGCCTGAAAGCCCGGCATAATCGGGGTTCCCAGTTCGAGACTGAGGGCCTGCGCGCGCGCCCTCACTTCCTGCGGATCATGGATGTCGCTGGGGTTGATTTTGTTGACGACTTCGGCGGCCAGATAACCCAGCATGCGCTCAGCGCCAACATTGAATAATTGAATGATGCCTTTTTCGTCCGTGGCGATAATCGAGAAATTGGCACTCGTAAGGATTGCATTCTGCAAAGCGCCTGTTTTAAGCAACGCTTCTTGGCGTCGCCCTTCGATCGTGCCGTCCGCGTTGACAGCATCACCGAGAATGAAGGAATCGCTTCCTCTTGCGAACATAGCGTGCCTTTGTAATTGCTGTGGATTCGGCTGCCGCTGTCGCGACAGCGGTCAAGGGCGATTTGGCACAGTGACAGCGCCAATCTTGGTGTGACTTCTTATTGTGACGCAGCTTCAGGCTTCACTCTGTACGTTAGCCCACATAAGGCCGGCCGCCGCCGGCATGCTCTCGCGCTCGGGGGCATGGTTACACCCCAAGAGACAATCGCGTACTCCATATGTCAAAACTGGTGCTGTTCTACTTGGGGCGCAGCGAAGTCACCCTAAGCGTCCTAACGCGCCGACTGTCTACGCCAGCCTTGATAGCGTCACAATCTCGAACACAGGGACCAGCGCAATGAATGTTCAGTGGCACCCGGACGCAATACGATTCTCACAAGCGATTGGCCATGACGATAACGCCCGCCTTATCCCGGGGGCCTTATCGCCAGTGACTTCTGAAGCTGCAGGTTCGCGAGCGCAATGCGCAGAGCCTGTGAGCGACGGCGCATCCATCCGCCTGGTCTCTATGCCTAAACGGCGGCCGTACTTGAACAGCAGCAGGTCAAGCAAGGGCATCCTGATCTGTGACTCAAGAATAGGCTTCATCGGCTTCTGCCACCCCGTTGGCTGGTGGACCCCTTCATGGATGGCGCAAAGAGGAATCGAAACCCCTGACCCATGCATTACGAAATTCCGACTGAGTGTTCCCCTTTGGCGAATCCGTGAAGAACCCAGTTCAGGCTCCAGCATCTGCGAGTGAAACCGTCCAGTTCGGTACGGCAGCTCGAAGCTTGGCATCTTCGGTTACTAGCTTAACTTTCATTTGGATAGCCAGAGCAACGAAACGCGCATCGTAAGCGGAGATTCCAAATTGCGTCGCAGCCTCTAGTGCCCGTGCATGCAGCACGCTCGTCAATACCGACACGAGTTCTTGTGCTCCAGCCAGAAGCTTTAGCCCCTGATCGCGCGAGAGTACCTTGGTGCGTACATAGGTGGTGAGAACATTCGAAAATTCCACCATGATGAACGCGTCGCTGCGCCAGTCCGCATCCCGCTCAAACAGTTCCTGAGCCGCGGACGTGCGATCCCCCTCCAACATCAGATAAGCAAGAACATTGGTATCTACGAGTACCACGCTACTCGCGGCCGGCGGCAATCGCCGCTTCGATAGCTACGATATCCAGACGGCCGCCTTTCAGCCGCACTGCTTTGGGCACTCGCGGTGATTTTTCGGCATCCGGCGCTGCGGCCATACCAAGCTCCAGTAGTTGCGCAATAGCGTCCTTAAGCTTTTGATTTCGGTGCACAGCACGAAGTTTGACGCGTTGCATCAGCCCGTCGGGAAGTTCCAGAGTCGTCTTCATATGCCCATATTCCCATAAAACCAGTATTATTTCCAGGCGACTGGCCAGTAATCGGATGCTGATCGGCTCGTTTCGAAAATTCTGAAAATTGCTGCCGCAAAGAGCCCGCTCTAGCTGCCTGACAAGGTCCGTCCCATCGACTCTGGACTCATAGAGAAGACCGGCACTGACGATCACGGCCCCCCGAGTCCCGTGATATGAGAAGCGCTAAACCTGAGAAGCGAGAAAACACCCGAAACCATTTCGCCCAATGTCAGCGTGAACAGGTCACTGCGACGCCCTCTGCGAAAAGCAAACCATACTCGCGGCTTTACTCGCACAGCTCGCGGGACTCGCCACTCTGTTCCGTAGGCTTTGCTGACGAGTCTCGTATACCTCGCCGGCGGCAGAATAGCGACCCCTGTCACAGTTCCCGACAGACCCTACAGGCAAAAAGCCGTTTTGGATGATTCGAACAGGGCGTGCATTTCTGGTTATCATAAGCTTTGGCCGATGAGAGTCGTCAAACCACACACGGTCTACGGTGCCGAGAACGAGCGGTCGGGCGTGAG
>JANXZQ010000295.1 GCA_025355445.1 Gammaproteobacteria bacterium | reverse complement strand
TGGCCGTGCGTGAAGCGTTCAATGGGGCGCCGGGCCCCGCGTACCTGGAGATTCCGCGCGACGTGCTCGACCGCGAGGTTGATATCGCCAAGGCCGTCATCCCAAAGCCGGGCGCCTACCGCGCCTCGACCAAATCGATCGGCGATCCTCGCGATATCGAACGGCTTGCCGATATCCTCGTCAATGCCGAGCGGCCAGCGATTCTGTACGGCCAGCAGGTCTGGACTGCACGTGGGCACCTCGAGGCGATCGCACTGCTGCGCGAGCTCGATATCCCGGGCTACTTCAACGGCGCCAGCCGCGGACTGCTGCCGCCGGGCGACCCGCATCATTTCGATCGCACCCGGACGCAGGCGTTTGCAAACGCGGACGTGCTGGTCATCGTCGGCACGCCCTTTGATTTTCGCATGGGCTACGGCAAGCGTATCAATAAGGATCTGACGCTCGTGCAGATCGACATGGATTACCGCACGGTCGGCAAGAATCGTGACATCAACCTGGGACTGGTCGGCGATCCCGGCGCCATTCTGGGCGCAGTGGCCAAGGCGGCCTCGGGACGGATCAAGGCGGACAAGCGCCAGCTGCGCCGTCAGTGGCTCAAGACGCTTTCCGATGGCGAGAACACGGCGGCGGAAAAACTGATGCCGCTGTTCAAGTCGGACAGCGTTCCGATTCATCCCTACCGCGTGGCGTACGAGCTCAATGAATTCCTGCGCGATGACACGATTTACATCGGCGACGGTGGCGATGTCGTCACGATCTCGGCGCAGGCCGTGCGGCCGCGCGGTCCCGGGCAATGGATGGACCCGGGCGCCCTTGGCTCGCTCGGGGTCGGCACCGGCTTTGCGATTGCAGCTGGATTGGCCAATCCCGCCAAGGAAGTTCTCTGTTACTACGGCGATGGATCCTTCGGGATGACGGCCTTCGACATGGAGACGGCCAACCGCTTTGGCGTGCCGTACCTTGCGGTCATCGGCAACAACTCGGCCATGAACCAGATCCGCTACGGCCAGCTCGCTAAGTACGGTGAACAGCGCGGCAGTGTCGGCAACCTGCTCGGTGACGTGCCCTTCGGAAAATTTGCCGAGATGCTGGGCGGCTACGGCGAAGAGGTGCGCGACCCGGCGCAGATTGCGCCCGCCTTGCAGCGAGGGCGCGATTCGGTGCGCAAGCTGCGCCGCTCGGCCGTGATCAATATCTGGGTCGACCCGCGCGAGTATGCGCCCGGCACCAAGAACCAGACGATGTACAAGTGAGCAGGGCGCGGAGTCAGGAATGAGCAAGGCATTGGACGGAGTTCGAATTCTCGATTTCACGCACGTGCAGTCAGGGCCGACGTGTACGCAGCTGCTGGCATGGTTCGGCGCCGACGTCATCAAAGTCGAGCGGGCGGGCGCTGGCGATATCACGCGCGAGCAACTGCGCGATATACCGGGCGTGGACAGCCTGTACTTCACCATGCTGAACCATAACAAGCGCTCCGTGACCCTCGATACCAAAAGCGAGCATGGCAGGCAGGTACTGTCGAAACTGGTCAAGTACTGCGATGTGCTGGTTGAGAATTTTGCACCCGGTGCGCTCGATCGCATGGGCTTTACCTGGGATAAGATCCGGGAACTGAATCCGCGCATGATCGTCGCCTCGGTCAAGGGATTTGGCCCTGGGCCGTATGAGGATTGCAAGGTCTACGAGAATGTGGCGCAGTGCGCTGGCGGGTCGGCCTCGACGACCGGGTTCGACGATGGCCCGCCGCTTGTGACCGGCTCGCAGATTGGCGACAGTGGCACAGGCTTGCACCTCGCACTCGGCATTGTCGCCGCGCTCTACCAACGCAAGACAACCGGACGTGGACAGAAAGTGCTCGCAGCCATGCAGGATGGGGTGCTGAACCTTTGCCGCGTCAAGTTGCGCGACCAGCAGCGCCTCGCCCGCCATGGCGTCATGAAGGAGTACCCCCAGTATCCGCACGGCAAATTCGGTTCTGCCGTTCCGCGCGCCGCCAATGCCTCCGGTGGTGGCCAACCCGGCACGATCGTCAAGTGCAAGGGCTGGGAGACCGACCCGAACGCATATCTGTATTTCATCGCGCAGGCTCCGGTCTGGAAGGAGATCTGCAAGGTGATCGGCCAGAGCGGCTGGATCACCGATCCTGAATTTGCGACGCCGGATGCGCGCCTGCCGCGGCTTAAAGAAGTGTTTGATGCGGTCGAGGCCTGGACCAAGAC
>JANXZQ010000280.1 GCA_025355445.1 Gammaproteobacteria bacterium | reverse complement strand
ACGGCCCGGCGATCGGACTCACCCACAACTTGGGTGGAATTCCCAATCGCAATATCGCCAGTGTTTCCATCCTTGGATTATTGACCGCGTAATATTGTTGTCCCGCAGCAGCAGGAGTACCTCGTCATGCTTGACACGCTCTTCACCCGCATCGATCGCAACCACATGGCGCCGCAATGGCAGTCTGCGCGCGACATGCTCGATAAACTCACCGGCGACGCCACCTTCGTCGAGGTCTTCGCCCAGGCGCCGGAGCTGCTCGAGTTCGTGATGCAGCAGTTCTATGCCAAGGTGTTCTTCGGCGGCACGGTGGAGCAGCGTTACAAGCAGCTCGCGCGGCTCAAGCTGTCGCTGATCCACGGCTGCCTCACCTGCAACAAGCAAAACGTGCCCGGCGCCCTCGAGGCGGGTTTCACGCAGGCGCAGATCGACGCCCTCATCGACGGCAACGCGGCTGCCTTCGCGCCGGCCGAACGCGCCGTCATCGAATATGCCGAGCAGATCGCCCTGTCCAACATGGACGGCCGGATGTCGCCCGAGCTCTTCGCGCGGCTGCGCGCGAATTTCTCAGAGGCGCAGATTCTGGAACTCGGCACGGCGATGGCCGTGATTTCGGGAATGGCTAAATTATCTTTCGTGCTGGGACTGGTCGAGCGCGAGAGCTACTGCCCGTTCGCAACCGTCAGCGCCCCGATACTCGAAAATAATCTGGGATCCCGCCGGGCCAGTCCTCGCCCCAGTTCTGCCGCCCACCGTCCACCGTGAGGACTTCGCCGGTGATGAACTTTCCGGTCGGTGCGGCGAGATAAACCACGGACTGTGCGATATCCATGACATCACCCATGCGTTTCATGGGATTGGAAACCGAAAAGTCTTGCGCGGCCTGGCGCGGATAGACGTTCAGGCCGTCAGTGGCGATCGACCCGGGCGCCACGCAGTTGACCCGAATTTGCAGCGGCGCCCACTCCACCGACAGCGTCTTGCTCAAATAGATGACGCCGGCGCGCGCGGCCGCGGTGTGCGCGACCTGCGGCATGCCGCGCGCGACCACGGCGACGATGTTCACGATGGATCCGCCGCGCCCGTGATCGCGCCAATGACGTGCCGCGGATTGCATCATGTGCCAGGTGCCGTTTAAGTTGGTGTCGATCACGGCGTTCCAGCCCTTGACGCTGAAATCGATGGCCGCTTGTGGAAATTGGCCACCGGCGCTATTGACCAGCACATCCAGCCGCCCGAATCGCTCCCAGGCCTCGGCCAGCAGCGCGTCCACCTGCTCCGGCTCGCGGATGGTCATGGCGCGGGTCATGATCTTCTTGCCGAGATGCTCCTCGATGCCGGCTGCCGTCTCCTCGAGCTTGTCCGCGCGGCGGCCGCAAATCGCCACCTGCGCTCCCAGTCGAGTCAGCACATAGGCAATGGCTCGTCCCATGCCGCTGCCGCCGCCCGACACCAAGCACACTTGGCCCGCCAGCGCATCGTCACGGAATGACAGCGGCCAGGAGGCTAACTCGTGATCGGTCATGCCCCATTGCTTGGGCAGTTCTAAAGGCAGGCGTATGCTCATTTTCTAAGAGTATAGGCAGCGGGCCCCCAGAAAGAAACAGTCCTGACTGTTTTTTTTGATGCTATGGGGTGATACTGTGAATTCAATCTCTGCGTCGAGCGGGACAATGGCTGGCAATCATAGCGAAGATCTCTCTCAGCTCCGCATTTCGGTCACCACCATGGGCGACTTGTTGCTGAGCGCCGCTGACCGATATCCCGACACGCCGGCGTTGGTCTTTCCCGATTCCGAGTACTCCTACCGGGAACTGGCTGCGCGCGCGGTGCTGCGCGCCCGAAGCCTGCAGGCGCTCGGCGTGAAGCCGCGCGACCGGGTCGGCATCCTGATGCACACCTGCCCGGCCTTCGTCGAGATTTTTTTCGCCGCTGCCCTGTGCGGCGCCGTGGTGGTGCCCATCAACGCCCGCTACCGGCCTTCTGAGCTCGCCTACGTCATCGAAAACGGCGACATCGCGACGCTCGTCACCACCGACGCCATCACCGATCAGGTGAGTTTCGTCGATCGACTGACGAGCGCACTGCCCGGCATCGAGTCGCAGGCCGACGCGCGGCGGCTGCATCTCAGCGGCGCACCCACCTTACGCAACGTGGTGCTGATGGGCAGCACGGCCGCGCCGGGATTTATAGCGCAAGATGAATTCGACGCCCTCGCCGAGACCTCGCCCGAGCGCTCCGTGCACGTCGCGCGCCTCGGCGTGCGGGTGCGCGACGTGGGCCTCATGCTCTACACTTCCGGCACCACCGCCAACCCCAAGGGCTGCCTCATCACGCATGAGGCGCAGGTGCGCAATTCCATCGCGCTCGGCCGGCACAGGTACCGCCTCACTCACGAGGATAAATTCTGGTCGCCGCTGCCCATGTTCCACATTGCCTCGGTGCTGCCCATGCTCGCCATCTTCGATGTCGGCGGCACCTATTTGACCATGGGCTATTTCGACGCGGGCGTGGCCCTCGACATGCTCGAACGTCACCAGGTGACGGCGACCTATCCCTGCTTCGTCACCATCATGCAGGGTCTCATCTATCATCCGAATTTTGCGCGCACCGATCTGTCGCGGATCAAGCTCATGAATTCCAACTTTGCGGTGCAGCCGCCGGAGGTTGCGGCATCCATCA
>JANXZQ010000308.1 GCA_025355445.1 Gammaproteobacteria bacterium | reverse complement strand
GCGGTACTCGGCTTCGATGTCCACAGCGTGTATGGCTATCTAGGGCTGTTGCCCACCAAGGGCCCGACGTCGCGCGTTCCAGCGACATGTGAGCCGTCTGTGTCCGGCGACGTCGCGCGCTCCATGAGCATCCGGCCGCGTGCCGCATGGACCGCAGGCGCTTATCTGCTCAAGGCGCGCAAGCGGGTATCCACGTTGACCATGGTGCGGCCGCGGCGACGCGTCCGCCAGCGCGTACTGGTCGGCGCGGCCGAGCCCACCTCCAAAGTCGGGCCATGACCGAAGTCGATATGTTTACGGACGGCGCCTGCCGGGGCAATCCCGGTCCCGGCGGCTGGGCGGCCTTGTTGGTGGCGGGCAAGGAGCGCAAGGAGGTCTCGGGCGCCGAAACGGCCACCACCAACAACCGGATGGAGCTGATGGCGGCGATCGGCGGTTTGGGCGCGCTCAAGCGCCGCTGTGCGGTTAAGCTCTATACCGACTCGAAGTACGTGCTTCAAGGCATCACCGAGTGGCTGCCGAATTGGAAGGCGCGGGGCTGGCGCACGGCGGCGCGCGAACCGGTCAAGAATCAGGATTTGTGGCAGTTGCTGGATGCTGCGGTGAGGGAGCACGACATCGAATGGCATTGGGTGAAAGGACATTCCGGACATGAGGGCAACGAATTCGTGGATCAGCTGGCCAATGTGGCCATCGACCGACTGTTGGCGGCGCGGTAGTCCTTAGGTGCGGCAAGTCGTCCTGGATACCGAGACCACGGGCCTCGAAGTCGAGCAGCAGCACCGGGTCATCGAAATCGGCTGCGTGGAACTCGTCAATCGGCGGCTCACCGGCCGCACCTATCATCAGTACCTGAATCCCGAGCGCGATATCGATGAAGGCGCGCAGGAGGTGCATGGGCTCAGCCGCGAGACCTTGGCGAAGCAGCCGACGTTCTCGCAGGTGCATCCTCAGTTCCTGGAGTTCGTGAATGACGCAGAGCTCATCATCCACAACGCGCCGTTCGACGTCGCCTTCTTGAATGCCGAGCTTGCGCGCATCGAAAGCGCGCAGCGCCTCAGCGATTTATGCCGGGTGCTCGACACGTTGGCGCTGGCGCGGCAGATGCATCCGGGCCAGCGCAATAATCTCGACGCCCTGTGCAAGCGCTACTCGGTCGATAATTCGCATCGTGAGTACCACGGCGCGTTGCTGGATGCGCGGATTCTCGCCGAGGTGTATCTGGCCATGACCGGCGGGCAGGCCAAGTTTACCTTGAGCGCCGAATCGGACACGGCGCGCAGCCGCGCGCGCCAGGCGGCGCCTGCGCGCGCCGGCGGTATCCGAATTACGGTGATCGCCGCCAATGAAGACGAGATGGCTGCGCACGAACACGTGCTCGCGCTGCTCGACAAGGCGTCGGGCGGCCATACGGTGTGGCGGAAATTATCATGAGGAATTGCGGGTCATGACAGCATTGAATTCTTCTCTCAACGAATGGGCGGCCGTAGCCGCGCATGCCAAGGATATGAGCCAGTCGCATCTGCGCGATCTGACCGCCGCCGATCCGCAGCGCTGGCAGAATTTTCATATCGAAAATGACACATGGCTGCTCGATATCTCGCGTCAGCGCATCACCGCCAAGACCTTGGCGTTGTTGTTCGATCTGGCCCGCGCGGCGGACCTGCCGGCGCGCATCGCGGCCATGTTTCGCGGCGATCCTATCAACAGCACCGAGCAGCGGGCGGTGCTGCACACGGCGCTGCGCTCGGATTTCGCGGGGCCGCAGGCGGTTCAAGCGGAGGTGGCCGCGACACGCCGGCAACTCGTGGATTTTGTCGCAGCGATACGATCGGGCCAGAAACTCGGGGTCACCGGCAAGAAATTCAAGCATGTGGTGAACATCGGCATCGGCGGTTCGGATTTGGGGCCGCTGTTGGTATGCGATGCGCTGCGGCATGAATGGAGCGGCGGCATCACCCCGCACTTCGTGTCCAATGTGGATCGTATGCAGCTCGAGGACTTGGTCCGCAGCATTGATCCGGCCGAGACGCTGGTCATCGTCTGTTCCAAGACGTTCATTACGCAGGAAACTCAGGCCAACGCCAACGCAGCGCGCGCCTGGATCGTGGGCGCGCTGGGGGAGAAGGCAGCCGCGAAGCACTTTGTCGCAGTTTCGACCAATGCCGAGGCCATGGATGCCTTCGGCATCGCTGCCGAACATCGCTTCACCATGTGGGATTGGGTGGGCGGGCGCTATTCGGTGTGGTCGGCCGTGGGCCTGGCGGCTGAGCTTGCGATCGGCAGCGAACGCTTTCGGGAATTCCTGCAAGGGGCGAGTGACATCGACAGGCATTTCACCACGGCGCCGTTCGAGCGCAACTTGCCGGTGCTCATGGGTGTGCTCGGGGTGTGGAATCGGACTTTTCTGCAGCTGCCGACACTGGCGGTGCTGCCGTACGACCAGCGCCTCGCGCGGTTGCCCGCGTATTTGCAGCAGCTCGAAATGGAAAGCAACGGCAAGTCGGTATCGCTCGCCGGCGAACGCGTGGATTTCGCCACCGCGCCGGTGGTATGGGGCGCGCCGGGATCGAACGCCCAGCATTCCTTCTTCCAGATGCTGCATCAGGGAACGCCCACCGCGGCGCTAGATTTTATCGCGCCGCTGAAGGGCTCTTGGGGCGGCACCGAAGGCCAGGATCTGGCGCTGCAGAACTGCCTGGCCCAATCCCAGGCATTCGCCTTCGGCTACACCGCGGCGGAAGCCGAGGCCGGCATGCGGAAGGCCGGCGCCGCTGCGGCCGACATCAAACGCCTATCTGCGCATCGCGTGCACGAGGGGAATAGACCGAGTTCGCTGCTCATGTATCCGCAAACCACGGCGCGTAGTCTGGGCGGTATACTTGCACTGTATGAGCACAGTGTGTTCGTGCAGGGCACACTGTGGGGGGTGAATTCCTTTGATCAATTCGGGGTGGAACTGGGCAAGAAGCTGGCCGTGGGTATCGACATGCGGGGCGTGAAGGCGCCGCAGGGACCGGGGGCCGAGGGGCTGAAGGCGTTGATCGATTACGTGTCGAAGCATCGATAATGCCGGCACAGCGCAAAGGAATCATTCTGGCGGGCGGCGCCGGCACCCGCTTGAACCCGATAACGACGTCGCTTTCCAAGCAACTGTTGCCGGTGTATGACAAGCCGATGATCTATTATCCGCTGGCGACCCTGATGCTCGCGGGTATTCGCGAGTATTTGATCATTACGACACCGCGCGATCAGACCGCGTTCCGCGATCTGTTGGGTTCGGGAGCGCAGTGGGGATTGTCCTTCGACTACCTGGTTCAAGAGATCCCCAATGGCATCGCCCAGGCGCTGGTACTCGGCGAGCCGTTCTTGGCCGGTGCGCCGTCGGCGCTGATCTTGGGCGACAATATTTTCTATGGCGCCAACCTCGCCGCGCTGCTCACGTCCGCTTCCCGGCGGGAGTCCGGCGCAACGGTGTTCGGCTACTATGTCCAGGACCCGGAACGCTATGGCGTCGTGCAATTCGACTCCGACGGCCGGGTCACGGATCTGCTCGAGAAGCCGGCGATGCCGCCGTCGAATTATGCCGTCACCGGCATTTATTTTTACGACGGGCGTGCGCCGGCGTTTGCGAAGGCGCTGAGCCCGTCGCCGCGCGGCGAGCTCGAGATCACGGATCTGAATCGCGCGTACCTCAAGATCGGCGCGCTGCACGTCGAAAGATTGGGCCGCGGCACGGCATGGCTCGATACCGGCACGCACAATTCCTTGCTCGACGCCGGCGTGTTCGTGCGCATCATCGAGGAAAGGCAGGGGCTGAAGGTGTCGTGCGTCGAAGAGATCGCCTGGCGCTCGGGATTTATCACCGCCGACCAATTGATAAAGCTGGCCAAACCTCTGGAAAAGAGCGGCTACGGCGAGTATCTGCTGCGCATCGTCCGTGAGCATTCACAATTTTGAAGCACGCAGCGGCATGAAATTTACCAACACCCCGCTAGCCGGTGTGGTTCTGATCGAACCGCAGGTATTCGGCGACACGCGTGGATTTTTCATGGAGACCTGGCAGAAGGAGAAATTCAAGGCCGCCGGCATCGATGCGGTTTTCGTGCAGGACAATCACAGTCGTTCGGTGCAGTGGACTTTGCGCGGACTGCACTTACAAGTGCAGCACAGCCAAGGCAAACTGGTGCGGGTGACGGCGGGCAGCGTATTCGACGTAGTCGTGGATTTGCGCCGCAGCAGCCCAAGCTTCGGCGCCACGTGGAACGTGGCGCTGTCGGCGGAGAATCATCGGATGTTGTGGGTTCCCCCGGGATTGGCGCACGGTATTTTGGTGACCTCGGACTGCGCCGATTTCATCTATAAGTGCACGGAATTCTATAGTCCGGAGCACGAGCGCACGCTCGCCTGGGACGATGCGGCATTGGACATTCGTTGGCCCCTGCCGGCAGGCGTCGCGCCCAAGCTTTCGCCGAAGGACGCGCGTGGGACAAGTTTCGCCGATATCGAGACATTCGCGTGAAAGTGCTGGTGCTCGGCGGCGGCGGTCAAGTTGCAAGCGCAGTCGCCGCCGCGGCGCCGGCGTCATGTCAGATGGTGGTCAAATCCCGCTCGGAACTCGACATCTGCGATGAGAAGGCATTGGTGCGCACCTTGGCCGACAGCGGCGCGCAGTGGGTCATCAACGCTGCCGCGTATACGGCGGTAGATCGTGCCGAGGACGATTCGTCGCAAGCCATGGCGGTGAACGACATGGCCGTGGGGGCGATGACGGCCGCGGCGTTGACGATGGGCTGCAGGCTGGTGCACTTATCGACGGATTTCGTGTTCGATGGCGAGTCCAACCGCGCCTATCGGCCGGATGATCGGACCAATCCGTTGAGCGTCTATGGAGTGAGCAAGCTCGGCGGCGAGCGGCACGTGCTGAACGCCGATGCGGCCGGCATCGTGCTGCGCACCTCGTGGGTGTATGCCGCCACGGGCCGGAATTTCGTGCTGACCATGCTGCGGCTGATGCGCGAAAGGGATCGATTGAACGTAGTGTGCGACCAAATCGGCGCGCCCACGTCGGCGGCCGGCATCGGGACGGCCATTTGGGGCATCATCGGAGCCGATGTACCCGGGGGCGTGTATCACTGGACCGATCTAGGGGTGGCAAGTTGGTACGATTTTGCCGTCGCCATTCAAGAGGAGGCCCTGGCGCGCGGGCTTTTGAGCCGCGCCGTGCCCATTTCTCCCATTTCGAGCGCTGATTATCCGACGCGGGCGCGGCGCCCCGCATTCAGCGTGCTCGACAGCAGTTCCACGCGGGCCTTGATCAAGGCCCCGGCATGGCATTGGCGGCACAACCTAAGGAGCATGCTGGATGGCCTTCGCACCCCGTAACGTGTTCATTACCGGCGGGGCGGGCTTCATTGGCGCCAACTTCGTGCGCCACTGGTTGGCGCGGCCCGGGGAGGGCAGGGTGGTGGTGTTCGACGCACTCACCTACGCCGGCAACCTCGACAATCTCGCGGGCTTGGACCGGGATCCTCGGTATCTGTTCGTGAAAGGCGATATCTGCGACGAAGCCGCCGTGCGCGCGTTGCTGGAGCAGCAGCGCATCGACACCGTGGTGCACTTTGCCGCGGAATCGCATGTGGACCGATCCATCCTCGGCCCCGACGACTTCATTCGCACGAATATCGTCGGCACGCACTCGCTGCTCAAAGCGGCAAAAGCGCTGTGGGTCGACAAGAAAACGGTGCCCGACCACCGCTTTCACCATGTCTCCACCGACGAGGTGTATGGGTCCCTGCGGCCGGATGACGCGCCTTTCCAGGAGCGCAGCCCGTACGCACCCAACTCGCCCTATTCCGCCAGCAAGGCGTCTTCCGATCATTTGGTTCGGGCCTATCACGAGACCTATGGCCTCGACACCACGGTGACCAATTGTTCCAACAACTATGGTCCGTACCAGTTCCCGGAAAAACTGATTCCGCTCACGATCGTCAACATCCTGTTGGGCAAGCCGCTGCCGGTGTACGGCGACGGGATGCAGGTGCGCGATTGGCTGCACGTGGAGGATCATTGCAGGGCAATCACATTGGCGCTGAACCGCGGCAAGCCGGGCGAGGTATACAACATCGGCGGGAACAGCGAAACGAGCAACATTGAAGTGGTACGGACGCTGTGCGCGCTGGTGGATGAAACCGTCGGCGCGCGGCCGGACCTGCGTGCGGCGTTTTCGGCCTCGCCGGCAGTGCGAGGAGCGCGTGCGGCCGATTTGATCACGCATGTCCGCGATCGCTTGGGCCACGATCGGCGCTACGCCATCGATTACTCGAAGGCGGAGCACGATTTGGGCTACGCGCCGGGGCGGGACCTGGCTGAAGGGTTGCGGGCGACGATAGATTGGTATTTGACCAATACGCGGTGGTGGCTGGCGCTCCTCGGACGAGACTACGCGGAGTGGCTCGCCAAGAATTACAGCCGGTGAGCGGGGCGTCGGTTAAACTTTAGACGCCCCGTAATGCACCGTGGGGTTGCCCGGCGCGCGGCACCCGCTATCATGTGCGGCCAGAACTATGGAATCACCCGTTGAACAGCCTGATACGCGGCGAGGTCTTCTGATAATGGAAGTCGTTTTATATTCTCCGATCCCGCATCATGCGAATTAGATTCTTACGCGCGGCAGCCGTCTTGTTGTCGATCGGAATGGCGTCCTCCGCACAGACGCAGACCGCTGATACCTTACAGGCGCTCAAGGACAGTATTCCGCCCGATCAACAGAGTTCGATCATTCAGAACGTGTTGGGCAAGGCTGACGGCACCGGAAAAAAGACCGACAAGCCGCTTGACGCGCCGGAGACGGTTCTGCCGAAGGCAGACGACACGAGGGACCAAACCCGCAGGATCAAGAAGCTGGAAACTTTTGACGGAAGAGTCCTGCGCCAGATGGACGAAGATCCTGAATTGCGCGCCGATGATACGGTGCTCATCGAACTCACGCCGGTTGATCAGGCGAGTGCAGGAGCTAACAGCCAGAACAGCGCGAATGCTCTTAATGGCATGAGCGGCGCAAACGGCCCCGCGGGCGGTAGCGGTAACCCCGCCGCGAATGGTCCGGCTGGTGCCAACGGCATCAACGCCGCCGCCGGGCTGCTTGCCGCCAACGGTAACGGCAACGGCAGTGCCAACGGCATGAATGGCAATGTTCCCAATGTTAAGGATCAAAAGCCAAAGTCGGACGAGGAAAAGGAAAGGGACGAGAAAATTCGTAAGCGGATTATGGGCAATAATCCGTACCAACTCAATCACCTTGGTTTTCTCGAGATTCCCGGCATGCAGGCCATTCCGCTCGCGGGACTGACGGCGTTCGAGGCAACAAGAAGACTGAGCGCCGATCCGGGCCTCAGCGATTTTGTCGTCAGGGTCACACTGCTGCGCCTTTTGCCGTCGGGGGATGAAGCACTGAAGCCCTTTGGATATGACCTGTTCCAGGGGTTGCCGAGCACGTTTGCTCCGGTTTCCGATATTCAAGTGCCTATGGATTACGTGGTCGGTCCCGGCGATACGCTCCGAGTGCAACTCTATGGCAATGAACCGTCGATCTACGAGCTGACCGTTCAGCGGGACGGTCGCATCAATTTTCCGAAGCTCGGACCGATCATGGTCAGCAATATGAATTTCGATGCGGCCCGCGCTGCGATCGAGCGCCGGGTGTCCGAGCAGATGATCGGAACGCGTGTCAGCATCACCATGGGCGATCTGAGGTCGATCCGTGTATTCGTAATGGGCGAAGCAGAAAGGCCGGGCTCCTATACGGTGAGCGGGTTATCCACGATGACGAATGCTTTATTTGTCAGCGGTGGGGTGAAGAAGATCGGTTCGCTGCGTAACATCGAACTCAAGCGCAACGGCCGCTTGGTCACGACCTTGGATCTTTACGATCTATTGCTCCATGGCGATACGAGTAACGACAGGCAGCTTTTGCCCGGCGATGTCATTTTCATTCCACCTATCGGCAAGACGGTATCGGTCGATGGAGCGGTCCGACGGCCCGCAATCTATGAACTGAAGGGCGAAAACACCGTGTTGCAGGCGGTGGATATCGCGGGCGGATTGTCGCCCGACGCGGACGGAAAGATGGGGCAGTTGGAGCGAATTTTGCCGTCCCGGTTGAGACAGATGCGCAATGTCGATTTGACCGCGGGTGAGGGCCGCGCCACCGAGCTGGCGAACGGCGATAAGCTCCGTATCCCGGCAATCCGGCCGACTCTGGAAAATTCGGTCGTGCTCACCGGGTACGTGTTCAGGCCCGGCCAATTCGAATACAGGCCGGGACTGCGGTTGACCGACGTGTTGGGCAGCTTCGACGAGCTGCGGCCAAATGCCGACCAGCACTACATCATGATTCGTCGCGAAGTCCCGCCTGACGAAAGAGTCGAAGTCATATCCGCCGACCTCGTACGGGCTCTGGCGGCGCGCGGCACCGCGTCGGATCCGGAACTACGGCCGCGCGACAAGATCTATGTGTTCGACTTATCGGCGGATCGGGCGCGCATCCTGGCGCCGGTTGTCCGTGAGTTGGAGCTTCAGGCGTCGCCGGAAATGCCCGAGCAGATCGTCAGTATCGACGGCAAGGTGAAGGCCCCGGGACACTACCCGTTGGAACCCGCAATGCGCGTCAGCGACCTGATCCGCGCCGGCGGCAGTTTGGAGGACGCGGCGTTTCGGGGAGAGGCGGAGATCACCCGCTATGACGTGGCAGACGGCGATGCCCGCCAGACCAGGTTGGTTCCAATAGATCTAGCGGCGATTCGGCGTGGCGACGCTGGTGCAGACGTGACTCTGATGCCCTACGACATATTGGTCATCAAGCCCATTCCGAAGTGGGTGGAACCCGGTACGATCGAACTCGCGGGCGAGGTACGTTTCCCCGGCAAGTACCCTATCCACCAAGGCGAGACCCTCGCTTCCGTGCTGCATCGGGCCGGTGGCATTACCGACCTCGCATTCGCGGATGGCGCCGTATTCATTCGCGAGGAGCTGAAGAAGCGTGAGAAGGATCAACTCGAATTATTGGCCAATCGCTTGCAAAGCGATCTCGCAGCTCTGTCCCTCGAAGCAGTCATTAGTAGCGGCGCAACCAACAGTAGCGCGGGTGCCAACAGCGCAGCGCAGAGTTTGGCGGTAGGTCAGCAATTGATGAGTCAACTTCGCGATACGAAGCCGGTCGGCCGTCTCGTAATAAATGTGGAACGAGTGCTCAAAGGACCAGTCGGCGTGCCCGACAACGTAACGGTCAGGGATGGCGACAAGCTGCTAATCCCGAAAAAGAACCAGGAGATTACGATCCTTGGCGAAGTGCAGAGTCCAACGTCTCATGTATTCGAAGCGGGCCTTACTCGCGACGAGTACATAGCCAGGAGTGGTGGAACAACTCAAAAGGCTGACCGGAAGCGAATCTATGTCGTCAGAGCGAATGGGGACGTTGTTTCCGGAGAGCGTTCCGGATGGTTCAGGCGTTCGCAATCGACCGAAATACATCCTGGGGATACGATCGTGGTGCCGCTCGATACGGAGCGGGTCAGGGCGCTCCCCGTCTGGCAGGCCGTGACCACCATTATCTACAACTTGGCGGTCGCCCTATTGGCAGTTCGCAGCGTATGACCCCGCGCATTGGCACGGAGTCGCGATGCGAGGCCTGAGCAGGCGCAAGATTGCGGTCGTCGGTCTCGGGTACGTTGGCTTACCTCTGGCCGTGGAATTCGGCAAGAAGTACTACACCGTCGGCTTCGACATCAATGCGGCGCGCATTAAGGAGTTGAAGGCAGGGCGCGACGTTACACAGGAAATATCTGGCGGGGAACTGAAGATCGCGCGCAGGCTGCGTTTCTCTTCGCAATCAAAGGACCTCAAATCCTGCGATATTTTTATCGTGACGGTGCCGACGCCTATCGATCAATACAAGCGCCCCGACTTGACCCCGCTGCTCAAGGCCAGCGAAACCGTGGGCCGTGTCCTCAAAAAGGGCGATATCGTCATCTTTGAATCCACCGTTTATCCGGGCTGTACGGAAGAAGTTTGTGTGCCGACGCTGGAACGCTTTTCATCGCTGCGTTTCAATAAGGACTTTTATTGTGGGTACAGTCCTGAGCGGATCAACCCAGGCGACAAGCACCATCGTCTGGTGACCATAAAGAAAGTAACATCCGGATCAAAGCCACGGATCGCCGACATCGTGAACGCGCTGTACGCTTCGATCATCACAGCTGGGACGCATCAAGCATCAAGCATCAAGGTGGCGGAAGCCGCCAAGGTAATCGAGAACACCCAGCGGGATCTCAACATCGCTCTTATGAACGAGCTTGCCATCTTGTTCGACCGGATGGGTATCGATACGCTCGAAGTGCTGCAGGCCGCCGGCACCAAATGGAATTTCCTGCCGTTCCGACCCGGCCTGGTTGGTGGGCACTGCATCGGCGTCGACCCCTATTACCTGACCCACAAGGCCGATATGATCGGCTATCACCCGCAGG
>JANXZQ010000207.1 GCA_025355445.1 Gammaproteobacteria bacterium | reverse complement strand
CGATGGCATTGTCCATGTTGCCGCCGAGTGCCAGGTTGCGCGCCCGCAGGCTCTCCAAGTCGCGCATGAAACCGAAAGTGCGCGCGCGGCTTACCTCGCGCAGGAATGAGGTCGTGGAAAAATCCATCGAGGCGACCTGCGAATGCTTTTTAAACGTCGGGTGATTGAATTCGATCTCGAAGTTCACCTTGAAGCCGTCATACGGGTCGAAGCGCGCCCACTTGTCGCCGTCATCCACCTGCAGGCTTTCCAGGATGCGGGTGAAGCGCTTCGGGGCCTTTTGCTCCTCAATGCCCGCCGACTGCAACAGGAACACGAAGGGTCCGGCGCTGCCGTCCATGATCGGAACCTCACCCGCGCTCACCTCGACCAAGGCATTGTCGATGCCGAGGCCAGCCAACGCGGACAAAAGATGCTCCACGGTGGAAACCTTGACGTCGCCCCTGTGCAGGGTGGTGCCCATGGTGGTGTCGCCGACATTTTCGGCGTGCGCCTTGATGTCTACGGGGTGATCCAGATCCGTACGGCGGAATACGATACCGCTGTCCGGCAGTGCCGGCCGCAGGGTCATCAATACCTTCTTGCCCGTGTGTAGCCCGACACCGGTGGCACGAATGGAGTTCTTTAGAGTTCTCTGATTCAGCATCTAAGTCAAAACCGCAATGTAATATGGCAAAGGTACCACAGGCATGATCCCAGCCTGAAGTCGATTCGACTGCCTCAACGGCGTTTAAGTTCGCTTATTGCGAGGCCTGAATACGCAGCGCCAGGGCTCGATAGTCCGGCGAATCATCGAGACTCAGGGCAATCTTGGCCTGCGCGGCCGCGCGCTCCTTATCCCCCAGTTCTAAAAACACTTTGGCCAGATTGTAGTGTGCAACATGCGAATTCGGCCGAATCTCCACGGCGCGTTGGAAATCCTGCGCGGCTTCGCTGAACTGCTTGCGTAGGACCGCGGTGTAGCCCAACGCTTCCCAAATGGGTCCATTGCGCGGTTGTTCGCCGGCGATGCGTTGCGCCAGCGTCTGCGCCTGCTCGATCCTGCCCATCTTGATATAACCCCACACGATGTGGTCCCAGTGGATGGGGGGCGGCGGATTCGATTTGCCCAGCGCTACGGACACGCCGCCGACCACTGCGGCCAACGCAGCGAAGGCCAGTGCCTGCTTGCGCCGGTGTCTTACGCTGGAAATGATCAGATCGATCCAGATTCCCGAGCACAGCGCCAACATCGTCATGGTGTGGAAGCGAAACCGATCCTCCGCAAAGAAGACCGCCGTGGTGAACAATCCAATGAAAATGGGCGCAGCCACAATGGGCCAGCGCCGGTCCTGAGCGGCCATCCAAGCCAGGCCGGCAATCCCCATCGCGAGCAGCCAAGCTGCCGGCGCGGGCAACCATGCGAGTACCGGCGAGAACATTCGCTCTTCGGCCAGCGAGCGATTGATCGGTGTCTCGTTGGCGGAGAAGAACTTCAGGGTCTTGCGCAAAATGCTCTCAAGCACGCGCCCGGGATTCTGCCGGATGAAATTCCGCGCCTCGGCTTTCCAGTAGCGATCCACGTCAGGCGGCGACAACGCTCGCCCCTGCCTCTTTGCCGCTTCCGCCGCATACCCGCGCCAGATTTCGCTGGGACTCAAGTAATTGACGAAATCCGGTATCCAGATTCCCGACTCCGGATTTTTTTCGTTGTACACCTGGTGCAGTACCACTCCGCTATTGTGCGGCAGCGGCGATAGGCTGCCGTAGGCATGGTAGTTTCGAATCGACCAGGGCGAGAGAGCGAAGATCGCTCCACATAGCACGAGCGCGGCAGTGCGCGCCAATTGTGAGAATCCTGCCGCGCCCGGCGCACCGGCGGCCGGCGCACCGGCGCCGCGCGCTACCGTGTACACGGGCAGTACCAACGCCATCAACACCATGAGCAGCAGCGTGGACCGCAGCGCCACTCCGACGCCGCAGTAGATGCCGAAGGCGAACCAGCCCAGCTTGCGCGGCGATGCGATCAGATTCAATGCGCCTGCCACCCACCAGGTGACGAAGGCGGTGACCCAGACTTCCTTGAGCAGGGCCGTACAAAACATGATGGCAACGGACGCCATTCCATATAGCAGCGCACCGTACAGGCCCGCGCGCTCCCGGCCCAATAGCCGGCCGATGACCAAAATCCCATAGGCGGTCGCGGTATCGAGCAGGCATTGCAGGGCGTAAACCACGAATAGGCTACCGCCGGCCAGTTTGAAGACCACACCCAGCAGGTAGCCATAGGCGGGATCCATGAATGTGAACTCGGGGCTGTCCTGACCTACGCCCGCCGCCACGGCTTGGCCGAAGCGTAGGTAGTATTCCTCGTCAGGTCCCGGCTGATAGCTCAAGGGGCTTAAGGCCCCGCTGGCTAGATGCGCGAGCCGCAGCGCCAGCACGAAACCCATCACGCCGAGCACGATGAGGGGTTTGAGCGGCAGCGGGCCTGAGCGATCCGAGATGACGGCAGACATTTCTATCCCTGGACCAAACCGGCGCCCCCACCAGCGGGCGCCAAAGCCTGGAATGTACTATTGCAATCTTCAGTCCGCTTGTCGGCGCAGAAACGCCGGGATATCCAGCAAGTCCTCCGAATCCATTTCCGCACGCAAGCCGTCGCCCACGGCGTGCTGCCGTTGTACCGTCGGCTTGTCCAGCATGGCGTAATCCGTCGGCGCCATCGGCGACTTCGGACGTACCATCCGCATGGTCAACGGCGGCGCAATCGCAGCCGCCGCCTGAACCGGTGCCGGCCGCGCGGTCGCGACGGGCTTGCCCAATCCTGTGGCCACCACCGTGACCCGAATCTGATTGGCCATGTCCGGATCGATCACGGTGCCGACCACCACGGTGGCGTCGTCGGAAGCGAATTGCTTGATCACATTGCCCACTTCCTGGAACTCACCGATGGACAAATCCATGCCGGCGGTGACGTTGACCAGGATTCCCTGGGCGCCGGAGAGATTGATGTCTTCGAGCAGCGGACTGGAAATGGCCGCTTCGGCCGCTTCGCGCGCCCGATCATCCCCGGCCGCACTGCCCGAGCCCATCATCGCCATGCCGGTTTCCGACATGACGGTGCGCACGTCGGCGAAGTCGACATTGATCAGTCCCGGCCGGGTGATGAGTTCCGCAATGCCCTGTACCGCGCCCTGCAGTACGGTGTTGGCGGCCTTGAAGGCGTCCAGCAGCGTGGTGCTGCTGCCCAGCACCGACAACAGCTTCTGGTTGGGAATGGTGATCAAGGAGTCCACGTACTTGGACAATTCCAGCATGCCTTGATCGGCCACGCGCGAGCGCTTGTTGCCTTCCATTTCGAACGGCCGTGTGACCACCGCAACCGTCAATATCCCAAGCTCCTTGGCGACCTGCGCGACCACGGGAGCCGCGCCCGTTCCGGTACCGCCGCCCATTCCGGCGGTGATGAACAGCATGTCGCAGCCCTCGATGAGCTCGATGATGCGGTCGCGATCTTCCATGGCCGCCTGACGGCCCACTTCGGGATCGGCGCCGGCGCCCAAACCCTTGGTGATGTTGCAGCCGATCTGCAGCGCGGTGCGCACCTTGGAGTGCTTCAGCGCCTGCGCGTCGGTATTGATGCAGATGAAATCCACGCCCTCGAGGCCGGCCTGGACCATGTGCGAGACGGCGTTGCCGCCGCCGCCGCCCACGCCCAGCACCTTGATGACGGCGCTTTGACTATAAGAGTCCATTAGTTCGAACATTCCAGTGCTCCTCGTTTATTTAATCGAAAATCCATCAAAAATTGCCTGCAAACCAGGCCTTCATTCGCTCGAAAACATTTTTCATGCCGCCCGCGAGCAGCGGCGGCGTCGAACGCTGCACATCGAGATTGCTCTTGGCGTAGAGCAGCAGCCCGACACCGGTG
>JANXZQ010000193.1 GCA_025355445.1 Gammaproteobacteria bacterium | reverse complement strand
CGTAACACCAGTGCGGGACTGCATGGCCGATTCCGTTCCCATCGTGGTCATCTGCGGCCAGGTGCCGACGACCGCCATCGGCACCGACGCATTTCAAGAGGCGCCCGTGCCCAGCATCATGGGCGCCGTAGCCAAACATGTTTTCCTGATCACCGATCCCGCGAAATTGGAAGCGACGGTGCGCACCGCATTCGAAATCGCCCGCACCGGCCGCCCCGGCCCCGTGGTGCTCGACGTGCCCAAGGACGTGCAGAACTGGAAGGGCGTATTTCACGGCTCAGGCCGCCTGCCGGTCGCCGGCTATCGACAGCGGATGAACCGCCTGGAAGCGAACAAGGTGCCGGAAGCCGCGTGCGCCGACTTTTTCGCGGCATTGGGCGCCGCGCGAAGGCCGCTCATCTATGCGGGAGGCGGTGTCATCAACGGCAGCGCGGCCCATGCGCTGCGCGACTTTGCGAAAGAATTTCAAGTTCCGGTGGTTACCACGTTGATGGGCATCGGCGCGGTCGACACCACACACACGCTGTCGATGCGTATGCTCGGCATGCACGGCGCCGCTTTCGCGAACTACGCCGTGGACGACTGCGATTGTCTGCTGGCGCTCGGCGCGCGTTTCGACGATCGTGTCGCCGGCAACCCGGGCAAGTTCGCCGGCAATGCCAAATTCATCGCGCACCTCGACATCGACGCCTCCGAGATCAACAAGGTCAAGAGGGTGAACTGGAGTCACGTGGGCCTCATGCCGGATGCGCTGCTCGGTTTGTTGGACTACGGCAAGCGCAAGGGTTTCAAGCGTGATTGGTCCGAGTGGCATCGGCATTGCGATGAACTGCGATCGAAGTACGCCATGAACTACGATCGCGACAGCGCGTTGATCCAGCCGTACTACGTCATCGAGGAAATCAATCGCCTGACGCGCGGCGAGGCCATCATCACCACGGGTGTGGGCCAGCATCAAATGTGGGCGGCGCAGTATTTCGATTTCCGCAGCCCGCGGCTGTGGCTGACCTCGGGCAGCATGGGCACCATGGGCTTCGGTCTGCCGGCGGCGGTGGGTGCCCAGTTTGCGCAGCGCAAGCGTCTGGTCATCGACATCGATGGCGATGCCAGCATTCGCATGAATATCGGCGAACTAGAGACCGTCACGACCTACGATCTGCCCGTCAAGGTGGTCGTGCTCAACAATTGCGGCGACGGCATGGTCAAGCAATGGCAGAAGCTGTTTCACAACGGCCGCCTGAGCGCCAGCGACAAGAGCCTGCACACCAAGGATTTCGTCAAGGCGGCGCAGGCCGACGGCTTCAAATATGCCGTGCGGCTCGACCGCAAAGCCGATGTGCCGCAGGTCATCGATGAATTCATCCGTTTCAACGGCGCCGCGTTCCTCGAGGTCATGATCGATCCGGATGCCGGTGTGTATCCCATGGTGGGTCCGGGCCAGGCCTATGCCGACATGATTACGGGCGAGCACATTCCATCGCGCACGCGGGTCGACATCAAGACCCCGGATGCGTCGGAAATGTTCTAGTCAGGCGCTACCAGACGCCGGTATTCGGCATCGTCGACCACGGCTCAGCCGGTGCGAGCGCCGTACCCTTCTGCAGCAATTCGACCGAGACATCATCCGGTGAGCGCACGAAAGCCATGTGGCCGTCGCGCGGCGGACGATTGATGGTGACGCCGTGTTGCATCAGCCGCCGGCACGCGGCGTAGATGTCATCGACGGCATACGCCAGGTGACCGAAGTTACGGCCGCTCGGATACGGTTCGGGGTCCCAGTTATGAGTCAGTTCGACCTGCGCGTCTTCATCGCCGGGCGCCGCCAAAAACACCAGCGTAAAGCGGCCCTTCGCGAATTCGCGGCGCGATATTTCGCAGAGTCCCAAGCCGTCGCGATAGAAGCGCAGCGATTGCTCGATATCGGTCACGCGTACCATAGTGTGCAAATATTTCATAATCCTGATCCTCGTGGTCGGGGACAAATCTGGAGGATGCGATGCATAAAAGCAAACTCGGTGGATTCATCATCGATTGCCAGACCGGCGATCTGGCCGGAGCGGCGGACTTCTGGGGCGCAGCGCTCGGCATGCCCGTGCGCGAGCTGCCCGCCGCGGAGGCGGCGTCGTACAAACGGCTCGAGGACTCTCAACATGGTTTGGACGTCGAAGTGCAGATCGTGAGCCATCCCAGCCGGGTGCATCTCGATATCGAAACCGACGATATAGAGGCCGAGGTTCGTCGCTTGGAAAAACTAGGCGCCCGACGGGTGCAGGCCGTTCATGCTTGGTGGGTGATGGAGGCGCCGACGGGCCAGCGATTTTGCGTGGTGCAAGCCGCATCGAAGTCCTTTGCGCAGCATGCCTCGCGGTGGCCTTAGCTTGTTGCCTATGTGTCACAAAATGACGACAGACTTGACATAGTGCAGCAACGATCCAGCATTACGCCATAAGCATTGGATTTACCTAAATTATCTGGTATTATTATTCGGTCGACGCAGCGCGCATATTGAACCAGCGTTACTTAGTTGCAACACTGGAAGATAGAGACAAGGTAGAGCGTAACGGCCTCGGCCGGACGCATCTTCCAAATGACGGACGTGTCGGGTCATAACCCAGCACCTGTTCCACTCGAAATTCCCCGGCAAGTCCGGGGATTCTTTTATCAGGCCCGCCTCGAGCTACAGCTGAAATAGATTAGAGTTCGTGCGCGTGAAGAGCCTGCTCCGTTCGCTATATTTTCAGGTGGTTGTCGCCGTGGCGTTGGGCGTGTTGCTGGGCACTCTCTATCCGCAGGCCGGGGCGGCGATGAAGCCCTTGGGCGACGCCTTCATCAAGCTCATCAAAATGTTGATTGCGCCGGTGATCTTCTGCACGGTGGTGGTGGGCATCGTTGGCGTTGAGGATGTGAAAAAGGTCGGAAAGACCGGTGGCCTGGCGCTGCTCTATTTCGAGGTCATGAGCACCGTGAGCCTGATCGTGGGCTTGGTGGTGATGAACATCTTGCGGCCGGGCAGCGGCATGAACGTCGACCCGCATACGCTCGACACAGCGTCCGTGGCGGCGTATGCCGATCCGAAGAAATTGCAGTCGGTGACGGACTTTCTTCTCAACGTCATTCCCACGACGGTGGTCGACGCCTTTGCCAAGGGCGAGATTCTCCAGGTTTTGCTGTTCGCGGTGCTGTTCGGTTTCGCACTGCAGCGCCTGGGGCAGCGTGGTGCGCCGATCCTGGGGTTCATTGACGGCCTGTCGCAGGTGCTGTTCGGGATCGTCGGAATCGTCATGAAGTTGGCACCGCTGGGTGCGTTCGGGGCCATGGCATTTACCGTCGGCAAGTACGGATTCAGCTCGTTGCTGTCGCTTGGCTACTTGATGGGTTGCTTCTATGCGACCTGCCTGGCGTTCATCTTCGGCGCTCTCGGGCTGGTGGCTCGTGCGCATGGCTTCAGCGTCTGGAAGTTCGTCAAATACATCCGCGACGAATTATTCATTGTCCTTGGCACGTCATCTTCGGAGTCGGTGCTGCCGCGCATGATCGTCAAGATGCAAAATCTCGGCGCCGGAAAATCCGTGGTCGGGCTGGTGATTCCCGCCGGCTACTCCTTCAATCTCGACGGCACCTCGATTTATTTGACCATGGCGACGCTGTTCATTGCGCAAGCCACCAACACGCCGATGGATCTGCTGCAGCAGCTCACACTGCTTGCAGTGCTCATGCTCACCTCGAAGGGCGCCGCCGGCGTCACGGGCAGC
>JANXZQ010000188.1 GCA_025355445.1 Gammaproteobacteria bacterium | reverse complement strand
TCCTTGAGGTTCTCGACCTTCTTGCCGTTGAAGGAACTGATTAAGGCGGCGCGCGGAATGCCGGCGCTGGCGAACACATAGCCGGGATTTGCGACATACACTCCCGTGATGGGCACGTTGAAATGCCGTGCCTGCTGATACGACAGTGTGTGCACCACCGCCTCGCCGAATTCGATGTACTCATCGGCCGTGATGGCGCTCAAGGACTGCACATCGAACCCATGCCGCAGTGTGTCGCGGCCGCGCTGCACTTCTACGGTGACTTGCTGACCGACATGAGCGTCAAGCACATCCTCGAGCGCGAAAAACTCAGGGATGGGCTTGCCGTCGATGGCCACCAGAATATCCCCCGGCGCGAGTATGCCGTCGGCGCCCGATCCCGGCTGCACGTCTTCGACCACCAGCATGCCGGTCAATTTCGCATTGCTGCTGCGCATCCGCGCTTCGGTGTCCGCGCTCAATCCCAAGCGCCGCAGCTCATCGTAGGGCGTGTACTTGAACACGATCTCCAATGTGCCGCGCGGCACGGGCTTGCCGGCATCGATGAATTTCAAAGCACGAGTGACCGCCGTCAGCGGCAAGTAGAAGCTCGAGGCCGCGCCGGTCGCTCCGCCCGCATTTAGCGCCACCACCCTGCCCTCGATGTCGATGACCGGTGAACCGGAGGAACCGCCTGAGGTGCCCGAGGCGGCCTGATAGTAGAACGTATTGAAGTCGTTGTACTTGCCGTAGCCGTATTCAGGCGCTTCGCGATCCAAGCGCGCCAGAGTCCCAGCAAGGATCGACAATTGCTCGCCCGCGTCGTTACCGACGACCCGGATCTCGCGGCCGATGACCGCTCCTGCAGGGTACAGCGGCAATTCGGCGGGTTGAATGAATTTGAGTTTCGCCGGATCGTAGTGATAGATGCCGAAGTCGTGAATGGGGTCGCGATACACGGGGTACAGCTGCACTTCCTCACGATTGAGGAATATGGCCTGCGCCGTGACCGGACCCGGGGTCACCACGTGCCGATTCGTCAAGATCAGCCCGCGCTTGGCGTCAATGACGAACCCGGTTGCTTGCGCCGTCGTGTTCCACTCCGTGTCGAATGCCCGAGTGCTGTCGATTTGGATGGTGACGACGCCGCTGGCGATGCGCTCCAGGGTTTGCGCCCAATTGGCAGGCGAGATTGGAATTCCAGGCGCGGCGCTAGCCGGCGCGGCGCTAGCCGGCGCAGTGCCAGCCGGCGCGGCGCTAGCCGGCACCGGCACCGGCCGGGGAGCGGGAGCCGTAACCGCAGCAGCCGGGGCGCGATTTGCAAACAGCAGGAATATGGTCAAGAGCAGCGCAATGCGGGGCATGCCGATCCTAGGGTGAGAAGGGGGTGGAGTGCCCGTGGTCGGACAAGATCAGGAGCCATACGGTTCCTAATAAGGCGAAACTCAGCATGACGGCGGCCGACCCCATGTCCTTGGCCATGCCGGCCAGGGGATGACGTTCGGTACCGGAACGATCGACCACGGCTTCCACCGCGCTGTTGAGAATCTCGACCACCAGGATCAGCAGCATCGGACTTACCAGAATGGCGCGTTCGACGCCTGAATGGCCAAGATACAGGCCCGCGGGGATGATCAGCAGCGACAGCGTCACCTCCTGACGAAATGCCGCCTCTTCGCGCCAGGCGTGGCGAAATCCTTGGAATGAGTAGCCGAAAGCGCGCAACAGGCGCGTCATTCCGGTCGGTTTATTTCTATCGCTCATTCAACCGGTGGGTTTCCATGCCAAATCCAACTGTTTCGCTGCGCGTACGTCGTCGAGCCGCCGCACCGGCATTGTATGCGGAGCCGCGGAGAGTTTCTCAGGCTCCTGCTCCATTTCGCGCCGGATCGCGATCATGGCCTCGCAAAAGCGATCGAGGTCTTCCTTGGCCTCGGTCTCGGTAGGTTCGATTAACAGGCATTCGGGCACCAGCAAGGGGAAATACGTGGTCGGTGCGTGAAAACCATAGTCGAGCAGACGCTTTGCCACATCCATCGCCGTCACGCCATAGAGGCGATTCTCGCGCCTCAACGTAATGATGAATTCGTGGCTGGCGCGGCGCGCGGGATAGGCCGCTTCGAACCCGGCCGTCTGCAGCCGTTTCATCAGGTAGTTGGCATTGAGCGCGGCAAATTCCGCGACCCGTACCATGCCTTCGCGGCCCAGCAGCCGCATGTAGATGTAGGCGCGCAAATTTACGCCCGCGTTACCCATGAACCCTGACAGGCGGCCGATGGACTGCGGCAGATCGCGCTCCGTCAACCAGCGGTATCGAGGGCCTTCCTTGCCGACTATGGGAATGGGCAAGAAGGGCCGCAGGCGCGCGCCCACACCGACCGCACCGGACCCGGGACCGCCGCCGCCATGCGGCGTGGAAAATGTCTTGTGCAAGTTCATGT
>JANXZQ010000154.1 GCA_025355445.1 Gammaproteobacteria bacterium | reverse complement strand
CGCGTTCAACAACTGGGATGCACTGCAACGCTATACGCAGGATGGTCGCCTCGAGATCGATAACAATATCGCCGAACGCTCGGTGCGCAGCGTTGGGGTCGGTCGAAAGAATTATCTGTTCTTCGGGTCCGATACGGGCGGTGACCGCGCAGCCATTATTTACAGCCTGATCGAGACCTGTAAGCTCAACCACATCGATCCGCAGCGCTACCTGCATTATGTGCTTGAGCGTATCGCTGAGCATCCAATCAATCGCATCGAGGAGCTGCTACCGTGGAATCTCGTCGAACAACTCCAACAGCCCGCGCAAGTCGCTCGTGCCTTGGCAGCGTAAATCTCTGATGAGCAAGCCATTAGCAGAATCCGAGGACCAAAGCTTCGAGCACATCCAGGCGTTCTTCGACACGACCCGTGGTCAACTGACCATTGGGGAGATCCCGCCCATCCGCCGTGCAGCTCTGGCGGCCGTGGGTAAGAAGGTGCGAGTGGCTCTCGTCTGCAGAGAAAACGAACGCGTTACCGACCTGCTGCACCGACTGAACGCCGCCTTGGGCAAGGCCGCCAAGGAAAATATCGTAATCGATGAAGTACTGCCTGAAATCAAGCGTCGACGGTAGAAGTTATCGCCCGCAAGGGGCCATGCCCACGCGGTTACAACTGTTCACTTGTGTACTGCGAACCTTGGTCCGAATGACTCAGCAAGGCTTGGACCGGACCGCGTCGCCAAATGGCCATCAGCATTGCGTCGGTAACGAGTTGCGAAGTCATCTGCGAACTCATGGACCAGCCGACCACTCGGCGCGAGAACAGATCCAATACGACGGCGACATATAGCCATCCCTCCGTGGTCCACAGGTACGTAAAATCAGCCACCCACTTGTTGTTCGGCGCCGCGGAATCAAAGCGTCGATCCAACACGTTCGGTGCGATGGCATGTTCGCAGCGTGTTCCCAGATCAAACGGCAGCCGGCGCCGTTTTGGGCGCGCTTCTAGGCGCGCCAGGTCCATCAGACGCTCAATCCGATGTATCCCGCACCGATGGCCCCAGTCGCGAAGATCTCGCCTCACTCGACGCGCTCCGTAGGTCTGATCGCTGTCGGTGAAGCTTGCGCGGATCAATACGGTCTGCTCGATATCGAGCCGCTCTCGGGCGCACGGCGGGCGCTTCAACCACGCGTAGAATCCCGCTCGCGTCACCTCCAATACCTCGCACATCCAGGACAGCGGCCAAAGGTGTCGATACTCGGCAATCGCCGCGAACTTCACGTCGGATCCTTCACGAAGAACCCGATGGTTTTTTTTAGAATATCCCGCTCAGCTTTGGTCTTCGCCAGCTCGCGCTTCAGCCGAGCAATCTCGGCGTCATCCGGCTTCATCTGTCCACGGCCCGGAAATGCGTGTGCCTTGTCCGTCAAACTCTCCCGAACCCAGCGACCGACCACACTTGGGCCGATATCCAGGTCTTTTGCCACCTGTGACACCGACACGCCGCGGTCTTTGACCAGCTTGACCGCCTCAAGCTTGAACTCTCGAGTAAAAACCCTGCGTCCCATAAGCCACCTCGTTGTAGCATCATCGCTCTAACTCGGTGTCAACGAAACTAGTAGCAGCCCACGGTATTCGGAACAGATCAAGCAGGTAACAAGCATAGGAAATCCGTCCTCTACGCGGTGCGCTGAAAGTTAGAAAAATATCAGGACTTAGAGTTGTACGTTGCGTCAATTGTTACCGGCGAGTGAAGTAACTAGAAGCAAGTCAGACAAATTAAAATGATGTCCCCGCCAAAAGTAGGGTCTGCTGCTCGGTGAACTTGGTCATCTTCATCGCTTCAACTCCTTAGCGGTACAAGGACTCCGGAAGCAACTTACTCGAGTTTCTAAATGATTGCGAAAAATCTGGGCGACGTCACCCACACTGTCGGCTTCCAATTAGGACAAGGTGGTCCCCGGGGCAGGCTAGCGCGTTAGCAGTTCTCGCAGCGCTCGATCCAAAAAATTCATCTCTGTGGGGAAACGCCCAGGTTCCCCAGCGCAGTGTCCATAGGCGGAGGCGAAGGGCCGGAGCTCCGCACCGGGTACCAGTGCAGCCTCGGTTAAATTGTCAGCCAGCGTGAAATAAAGATCCTGATCGCAGGGCATTACGATCGTCTTTGCCGTCACGGCACCCAGGGCGCGAACAAAATCGCCCTTAAAGGCCGGGTTCGCGCTGGCATCTGCATGCTGCCAGGTCCACAGCATCGCGAGAAGATCGTTTGCATCGCGGGCGGCGTGGTCGTCTTCCCAGTACTGCAGCAACTGCTCGGTGTCCCCGAACCCGAGGTCGCGGTGTAAACCGTGGCGAAAGAATGCCTGCGAATAGGCCCAACCCGCGTAGACACGGCCGAAGGCCCGCAATCCCGCTATCGGCGGCTCGGTGTATCGGCCACACTGAAATGTTCTGTCGGCCATCAACGCGGCCTTGACGCCTTCGAGAAACACCACGTTGTGCGGTGAACAGCGCGCGGTGCCGCAGGAAGGCAGCAGCCGTTCGACAAGATCCGGAAACAGCACAGCCCAATGCCAGGCTTGCATTGCACCCATCGACCAGCCGGTAGCGAGCGCCACGCGACGCACGCCGAGACGCCGGGTAATAAGTCGATGCTGAGCCATGACGTTGTCGTAGATGCTAATCCGCGGAAAGCCAGCGCCGCCCCCGACGCCAAGAGTGTTGCTCGGCGATGACGAGACGCCGTTTCCGAAGAGATTAGGCACAACAATGAACCACCGGGCGGGATCTAGCGCACTGCTGGCGCCGATCATCCGCGCATTCGAGTCGTGATCGCCACCGTAGTACGTCGGGAATACAATGCAGTTGCTTCGCTTGGCATCCAGCACGCCCCAGGTGCGGTATGCAAGCCGCGCAGAATGCAGCGTCTCACCGCTCTGTAGGAGCAGATCACCCAAATTATAAATCTCGTGGTCGCTGACGGCGTTGGACGCTGCGCATCGAGGAGCAGTCATATCAGAGTAGTACCTTAGCTTCACGCGCTTTCCGCGGTCTGTTGACCACCGCTGCGCACTTTGAGCAGATCGCGCAGACGCAGGCTACCCGTTCCCGCCGATAGCACTTCCTGGCCGCTGTCCAACATCCTCAAGAATGCCTGCTCCAACGTGGCCTGCAATTCTATCGTGGCAGCGCCGACTGGTGCAGGCTCACCGCATATCGCGACTTCTACCCGCAGCGTACTCAGGAGTTTAATGAGTCGGTCTTTACCAAGGAGGCTTCCCACGAAGTCGTCGGCGGGGTGCCGCAGGATGTTGGCCGGCGTGTCGATCTGGACGAGTCGCCCGGCGCACAGGATTGCGACCTTGTCGCCCAGCCGTATTGCTTCGTCCATATCGTGGGTCACTATGACGACGGTCTTGCAAAGCCGACGTTGAATCGCCAGCAATTCGTCCTGAATGTTGATCCGGGTGATTGGGTCAAGGGCTCCAAACGGCTCGTCCATCAGCAACAGCGGCGGATCCGCCGCCAGCGCCCGGGCAACTCCGACGCGCTGCTGCTGCCCGCCGCTCAATGTCCGCGGATAACGGCCACTGTGCGAGTCCGGCGATAGACCGACGAGGCTGAGGAGTTCATCGACTCGCGCATTGATCCTTTCGCGCGACCAGCCGAGTAGCCGCGGCACAATCGCAATATTCTGCGCCAGGGTCATGTGCGGAAATAGCCCTACGGATTGGATAACGTAGCCGATCATGCGACGTAGTTCGGTAAGTGGAACAGAAGAAACCGCCCGTCCGTCGACAAAAATTTCGCCGG
>JANXZQ010000125.1 GCA_025355445.1 Gammaproteobacteria bacterium | reverse complement strand
CCTTCAGCGCCGCCCTCGATACCCTGCAGGCGACGCTGACCACGTTGACGAATCCTAAGACGCTGGCAGGGCGCACGGCGACGCTCGGCGACGATAAAATCGCCTCGGCGTCGGCGTCCTCCGGCGCCATTCCGGCGCAATATTCTCTGCAGGTGCAAAACCTCGCGACCGCGGCCAGTCTCGCCTCGGGGCCGCAGGCTTCCGGCGCCACGGTAGTGGGCACGGGGACATTGAACATCGCGGTGGGGGGTGCTTCCGCCTCGATCACCATCGACTCGACCGATAATACTCTCGCGGGGATTGCCGCGGCGATCAACTCGTCGCCGAACAATCCGGGGGTGAGCGCCAGCATCCTGAGCACCTCAGCCGGCGCCAGACTGGTGCTCGCCGGCAATGTCACGGGTGCGGCGAACGCGATCACCGTGACGCAGTCGGGGGGCGATGGCGGCCTTGCGTCTCTGACCTATGACCCCGCCCACGGGGTGACCAATCTTACCCAGACCCAGGCCGCCACCGACGCGAACTTCTCCATCAACGGTTTTGCGGCCACCAGCGCCAGCAACCAGGTGAGCTCGGTCATCAGCGGCGTCACGATCAATTTGCTGAGTACGACCGCCGCCGCCACGCCCACGACCCTGACCGTCGGCAACGACATCACGGGAGCACAGACGTCGATCGGCACCTTCGTGACCGCGCTCAATGGCTTGGTCACCAGCATCCAAAGCCTCACCAGCTACGATCCGAGCACGCAGACCGCCGGGCCTCTGCTCGGCAACGCGACCTTGCAGTCCTTCCAGAATCAATTGGCAAAAATTCTGGATCAGGTGACGTCGGGCAATGCGGCAACGGGGACGTCGCTCGCATCGCTCGGAATTTCTGCGAACCCGCAAGGCACTTACGATACCAATTCGACCACCCTGGGCAATGCGCTCACAGGGAGTCTGGCGTCGGTCACCGGATTTTTCGGCGGCACGAACGGCATCGCCACTCAACTCAACACGCTGATCGGCCAGTACACGCAGGCGGGCGGGCTGCTGGATTCGATCCATCGGGGACTACAGTCGAGCCTGGCCGATGTCGCCAACCAACAAACGGCGCTCAATAAGCGCCTCGCGATCTACTCCGCCACCCTGACAGCGGAATACAACGCCATGGACACGGCGGTGGCGCTGCTCAAGCAGACCCAGACCTATCTGACCGCGCAGTTCAATCCGACTGCGGGCTCTACCACGACGAATAGCTCTCTCAGCAGCGGCAACTTGAGCACCGGCGGATAGACCGATGTACGGGCAAAGCCAGGCGGCTCAATACCGCGCAGTGCGCAGTCACGGCCTGGTGGCCGATGCCAGTCCTACCCGGCTGGTGCAGATCATGTTCGAACAAATACTGGCGCAGCTTGCGACGGCGCGCGGCGCGATGGGGCGGATCACGGACAATCGCCCGGTCAACGAGGTGGTTGCCAAGGGGAATGCCATCGCCAAGACTCAGGGCCTCATCGGCCAGCTCAACGGCACTCTAAACATGGAAGGCGGCGGGCAAGTGGCGCAGAATTTGCGCGCGCTGTACGAATACATGATGAATCGATTGACGTTGGCCAATGTGACCAATGACCAAAGCGTGGTCGCGGAAGTGGCCGGCCTCATCTCCATGATCAAGAGCGGCTGGGATCAAATCGTCACGGACGCCCGATGACCGCAGCGGCGCGTGAGGCGCTGCAACGTGCTCTGGCACTGTCACATCAATTGTTGGCGGCGGTCGATGAATTTAAATTGGCAGAGGTCGCGATTCTCGACGCGGAGCGCTTGCGGCTGCTACAGTCGGTGCGGCCCCTGCGCGACAGCTTGAGCGACGGTGACCGGCTGATGCTGCGCCAAGTCTGCGAATTGAACGATCGAGCGATCGGCCTGGTGGAGCATCAGCGGCGCGTCAAGGAGCGGGCGATGGATTTGGCCGCAGTGGGCCGCCGTGCGGTGACTGCTTATTCCACGAACCGGTCGCAACGTTAGTCATTTCAAGGTGGGGGGCATGCCTGAGCTGTTTCTCGGCGATGGTTTGATATTCGAGGACATGCTGCCGGTGTTGTGGACGCCCGGCCCATTGGCAGAAGGCTTGGCGCTCGCACGCCTGAATGCCGACAATCACCAGCTGCTCGGCGCCGAAGCCTCGCTCGATGAGGTGAGGGTGCACGAAGCTCTCAAAGATGAATCTCCGGCCCTGGTGCATGAGCTGCAGCGGCTGGAATACAAGGTCAATATCCTGCTGCGACTGACCGCCGAGCTCGCCATGCGCAGCAGCGGACTGCCGCCGGCGCAGCGCGTGCGGCTGACCTCGCGCGCGCTCGAATGGTTCGGCGCTGAGAGGCTCGCCGTGGGTGCCACCGGTCTGCTGGCCGTCTATATCAACGCATCGCTGCCGCAGCCGGTGAAGATTCCCTGCACGGTTGCCGCGGAGCGCGGCGAAGACAACTTGCACGTTGCGCAAATACACTTCAACGGCTTGAGTGATGCCGTCGTCGAGCAGATCGACAAGTTAATTTTCCGCCACCATCGGCGGCTGGTTGCCGGCGCCAAACTCGCCGCACACTAGGCCCTGCAGCAAAACTCTGCATCTCTTTTTGCGAGATCCCCTTACATGTGTTGCGGGGGTTTACCAAGTTCTATTCTCTCAAGTGCATCAGTTAGTATGTCGCTCACCTGACATTGATTGAGCTATGTCAAAGGGTTAGAAGAAAAGGTTAAGACAGAACCCGAGATCTGTTAACGACTCCCCGCACTTGTTAACGGGAAGGAGCCCCGAATAGTGGCAGATGCCAAGGTGATAGTGATCGAAGCCGCGGACGTGGAGGCACGTAGCCTGCAAACGCTGCTGCGATTTTTGGACCTCGAGACCGTCCACGTCCACGATTTGAACGAATTGCGCCTGTCGCCGCACGGCGCATCGCAAGATTGCCTGGCGGTCATCGTCGGCAAGGACATCGTCGCCGCTGCCGGCGCCGCGCTGGTCGCGCAGCTGCGAGCCATGCCGCAGCCGCTGCCGGTCATTTACTTGAGCAACGACGGGCTGCCGAAAATCGCCGAGAGCAGCAGCGATCTCGCCTGGTTCCATCTGGAATTGCCGGTCAAGCAACGCCGCCTGTCGGCGGTGTTGAATCAGGCGCAAAGCGTCCGCTGCGGGCATCCCACCCAGCCGGGCGCCCATCGCTTTCGTCCCAGCGGCACCTCGCGCCCAATGCGCGCCGTGCACAAACTGATTGAACAAGTCGCTCCCTTCGACACCAATGTGCTGATTCTCGGCGAGTCCGGCACGGGTAAGGAAATGGTGGCGCGCCATATTCACGAACTCTCGGGCCGCACGGGGCATCCCTTCGTGCCGGTGAATTGCGGTGCAATTCCCGCCGATCTCTTGGAAAGCGAATTGTTCGGCCACGAAAAGGGCGCGTTCACCGGCGCCCTGTCCACGCGCATGGGCCGGTTCGAGTTCGCCGAAGGCGGCACTCTTTTTCTGGATGAGATCGGCGACATGTCGCTGCAAATGCAGGTCAAGTTGCTGCGCGTGCTGCAGGAGCGCAGTTTTGAGCGCGTCGGCAGCAATCGCACCATCCGCTGCAACGTGCGAATCATCGCAGCGACGCACCGCGACTTGGATGCCGCCATCGTCGCCGGGCGGTTTCGCGAAGACCTTTACTATCGCCTGAATGTGTTTCCGCTGCAGATGCCGCCGCTGCGCGAGCGGCTCGAAGACCTGCCGGTGCTGATCGAGCACTTGGTGCAGCGTCAGGGGCAGATTGCGGGCCGCCATATTCGCCTGGATAAGGAGGCGATGAATTGTCTTGCGTGCAATCCCTGGCCCGGCAATGTCCGCGAACTCGCCAATCTGCTCGAGCGCTTGGCCATTCTTTTCCCTGAGCACACCGTTACGGCCGACGATTTGCCCGAGCGCTATCGCAGCACGGGTGCAGCGGGCTGGTTTGGCAGCGGCATGCGGGTTGCGCCGCTGCACACCGACGGGAGCGCCGAGGATGTGGAGCTGGTGGTGACGGCGGAGTTGAACGGATTCGAGTTGCCGCGCGGCGGCATCGACTTGAAGGACCATCTGTCGGCGATTGAAATCGGACTCATCCGCCAGGCGCTCGAGGAAGCTGACGGAACCGTGGCCGAGGCGGCGCGCCTCTTGCGCATGCGGCGCACCACTCTCGTCGAGAAGCTGCGCAAATACCGCTTGAGTGCCTGACAAAATATTGACGCCGGCATTCTAAGGCAGCGGCCCATTTCGCGTAACTGGTTGATACGAAGAGCAAATACCGGGGAGGCACAGAAGTTGCTTTCATCTGCGGTATGGCCGCCAACAAGCTCGAGCTAGTCGAAAACCGTCGCTCCGAATTGCAGGCGGCGTTCCTCGCCTTCGGTTCCGTGTCGGAGCAATTGTCCGGCGCGTTCGATTCGCTGCGCACCCAGGTGGCGCAGCTGCGCTCGGAATTAGGCGCGGCGCATGCAGGCAAGGAGCATCTGGCGGCGCGACTCTCCGCCTTGATCGCGGGCCTGCCGGGCGGCATCCTCGTGTTGGATGGCGCCGGCAAGATTCAGGAATGCAATCCGGCCGCGCGCGAGTTATTGGGCGAACCGTTGCCCGCCGAATGTTTCGCAGGTGTTTTGCAGCGCGCCGCGGCGGGCGGCAGCGGCGGCGCCGAGCCCACCGAGCTTCGCAGCGGCCGCTTCGTGAATATCTCGCGGCGGGAATTGGACAGCGGCGGCGAGGTGGTGCTTCTGACCGACGTGACCGAATCGCACCTGATGCAGGTGTTCTTGACGCGCCAGCAGCGCCTGTTGACGCTGGGGGAATTGGCGGCGGGACTCGCGCATCAGATCCGCACGCCGCTGGCGGCGGCGTTGCTGTACGCCTCGCAAATGACGCTGCCCGGGCGCAGCGCGGAGGATCTGGCGCGGTGCGCCGGGAAAACCGTCGGCAGCCTCAAGCAACTCGATAAGCTGGTCAACGACATGCTGGCGTTCGCGCACGGCGGCGCGGCACGCGAGGCGGTGAGCGTCAGTGCCTTGCTGGAGCAGGTGGCCCAGTGGCTGCGGCCCGCATTGCGCCGCGGGATCCGGCTCACCATCCGGACCCAGGCGCCGGATCTCATGGTGCGTGCGAATGCGCCGTCGCTGGTGTCCGCCGTGCTCAATCTCGCGACCAACGCGCTGCAAGCGGCGAGCGCCGAGCTGGATTTGGAATTGCTTGGGCGCCGCACCGCCGCCGGCCGGGCGCAAATCGTGGTCAGCGACAACGGCCCCGGCGTGCCGCAGCACATTCGCGAGCGAATTTTCGAGCCGTTCTTCACCACCCGCGTACGCGGCAACGGCATCGGTCTTGCCATCGTCAAGTCTGTGGTCGAGGCGCATCAGGGCAGCGTCTGCCTGGCCGATGTTCCGCGCGGCGCCACCTTCATCATCGAATTACCGGCAGAGGTCACGGCATGAGCACGCTTACAGAGTCAGTCCTGGTGGTCGAAGATGACTCCGCGCTGCGCGACGCCTTGATCGACACGCTGCGGGCCGCCGATCTGCCGGCGCTTGCGGCGCCGGACGCACCCACCGCCCTGCAACTGCTGCAGACCGAGCAGATCGCACTGGTGATCTCGGATGTGCAGATGCCGGGGCCCAACGGCTACCAGCTGCTGTCATCGATCAAGCGGCTGCGGCCGGATTTGCCCGTGGTGTTGATGACGGCCTACGGCACCGTCGCGCAGGCGGTGGCGGCCATGCGTGAGGGCGCCACCGACTACATCGTCAAACCCTTCGACGCCCAGGCCCTGATCGCGATGGCACAACGTCAATTGGCGCTGCGGGTCGCGCCGAGCGAATTGGTCGCCGTCGATCCGGAGTCGAAGCGCCTGGTTGCGCTGGCGCGCAAGATCGCGGAGAACGACGCCACGGTGCTCATCACCGGTGAGAGCGGTACCGGCAAGGAAGTCTACGCGCGCTTCATTCGCGACCATTCGGCCCGCGCCGCCGCCCCGTACGTCGCCATCAATTGCGCGGCCATACCCGAGAACATGCTCGAAGCGACTCTGTTCGGCTATGAAAAAGGAGCCTTCACCGGAGCGCAGGGAGCACACGCCGGCAAATTCGAGCAGGCGCAAGGCGGCACCCTGTTGTTGGACGAGATCTCCGAAATGGATCTGGGCCTGCAGGCGAAGATTCTGCGCGTTCTGCAGGAGCGCGAGGTCGAGCGCTTGGGCAGCACCCGCACGTTGAGTCTGGATGTGCGCGTGATCGCGACCTCGAATCGCGACTTGCCGGAGCAGGTGCGCGCCGGCGGCTTTCGCGCCGACCTCTATTACCGCCTCAATGTGATGTCGCTGCGGCTGACGCCGTTGCGCGAGCGATGCGGCGACATCCTGCCGCTGGCGCAGCGCGCCATTGCGGCCTGCGCGCGCGGCGGCCATGCCGCCTTGAGCCTATCCGCCGAGGCTGAGCACAAACTCCTGCGGCACGACTGGCCCGGCAATGCGCGCGAGCTTAGCAACATCGTGCAGCGCGCGGCATGGCTCGCCGGCGGCGGAATCATTCATGCGGCGGATCTGGAGACGGGAGACGCCGCCGCTGCCGGCGCTGCGGTCGCCATCACCGGCGCCATCAACCGCGCCAATGCCGGCGCCGGCGCGGCGCCCGGCGCAGGGCCCCAGGAGGTTGCCCAGGAGGCGGGCCTGGATCATGACCTGAAAGAGCGCGAGCGCGAACTGATCTTGAACACGCTGCGCGTGACCGGCGGCAGCCGCAAGCTCACCGCGGAGCGTTTGGGGATAAGCCCGCGCACTCTGCGTCACAAGCTGCAGCAACTCAAGGCCGCCGGCATCAGCGTGCCGCGCACCCTCGCTCAGCAGTTCGCGGCGGTCTGATATGAGCAGCCTGCAAATTCAACAGGTGTTGGCCGAGATGCGCTCGCTGCAGGCGCGCGCATCGGGTGTCGCCGAGACGCCCGTTGCGGCCGCGCAGCCCTCGGATTTCGCCAATCTGATGAAGAATTCCATCGATCACGTCGCCGCCATGCAAAATCAGGCGACTGCGCTTGCGGATGCCTACGAGGCCGGCGACAAAGGCGTGGACCTCACCAAAGTGATGTTGGAAGTACAAAAGGCGGGGCTGGCTTTTCGTGCCATGACCGAGGTGCGCAACAAGCTCATCGACGCCTACACCCAAGTAATGAACATGTCAGTCTGACACGATGTCCGATCGACCGCGAGGCTTAAGTCATGGCTGACATCGTACCCGCGCCACAGCGCAGCATCGCCGACATTCCCGGCGTGAAGCAGGTGGGTTTGCTCGCCGGAGTGGCCGCGGCCGTGGCTGCCGCCATTTGGCTGGTGATCTGGTCGCAGGGGCAGAATTACACCGTGCTGTACGGCCAGCTCTCGGAGCGGGAAAGCGGTCAGGTCATGGATGCGCTGACGGCGGCCGGAATCGAATTCAAGCTCAATCCTTCGGGCGCGGTGTCGGTGCCCGAATCCAAGGTGCAGGAGGCACGCATTCGCCTCGCCGGCCAGGGTCTGCCGCAGAGCGACGCGATGGGCATCGAGATGATCCAGAAGGAGTCGGCGCTGGGGTCAAGCTCCATGATGGAGAGTGCGCGCTACCAGTCGGTGCTCGAAACGGAATTGGCGCGCACCATCGTCAAGGTGCAAGGCGTGCAGAGCGCGCGGGTTCACCTGGCTTTGCCCAAGCCCTCGGTGTTCCTGCGCGATTCGCGCAAGGCCACCGCCTCGGTGATGCTGCAGCTGTATCCGGGCAGGCGTCTCGAGCCTGGCCAAGTCGCGGCCATCGTGCACTTGGTCGCCTCGAGCGTGCCGGAATTAGGCGCCAGCGACGTCACGCTGGTGGACCAGGCCGGCACCTTGCTCAATTCTCCCGATGAGAATGCCGAGCAGGCCGCCAGCACGCGTCAATTCGCCCAGACACGCAAGCTCGAGGCGAGCTATCAGCAGCGCATCGTCGATCTGCTCGAACCTATGGTCGGCGCCGGGCGCGTGCGCGCCACCGTCACCGCCGACATGGACTTCACGGTCACCGAACAGACGCATGAGAACTATGATCCGCAAAAAATCGCGGTGCGTAGCGAGCAGACCAGCAACGAGCAGCGTCGCGGCGGTGATGGCGCGGAAGGCATTCCGGGCGCGCTCAGCAATCAACCTCCAGGCACTTCCGGGGCACCGGCGATCCCGGGCGCCGCCACGCCGGGAAATCCTGGGGCCGCCGGCGGCGCGGCCGGCGCCACGCAAACCACTGCCGCAGGCAGCGGGCCGAGCTCGAGCGCACAGCGCAGCACGCGCAACTTCGAGGTCGACCGCACTCTGTCCTATGTGAAGCAGCCCGTGGGCGTCTTGAAGCGCCTCAACGTCGGCGTGGCGCTCGATGACTGGCAAAAAGTGGACGCCGACGGCAAAGTCACGACTGCGCCCATGAGCGATGCGGACATCAAGCGCTTCTCGCAGCTGGTGCGCGAATCCATTGGACTGAAGGACGATCGCGGCGATCAATTGAACGTGATCAACCAGGCGTTCAAGAGCGCCGCGCCGCTAGGCCCCGTCGACGGGTTGCCGTTGTGGGAGACACCCTGGATCACGCAATTGGCAAAACAGATCGTGGGCGCCGCGCTGGTGCTGGTGGTTGCATTCCTGGTGTTGCGGCCTTTGATGAAGTCGCTCACCAAGCCGGCGCTGCTGCGCTCCGCCGGCGGTGATGCCGGAGATATGGCGGGCGATCGCCTCAGCATTTCGGGACAGGGCGGCACCCCCATCAAACTGGCGCCGAGCTTCGAGCAACAGATCGCGGCCGCGCGAACCCTGGTAGGCCAGGATCCACGGCGGGCCGCGCAAGTGGTGAAAGAGTGGGTCGCCGCGGATGGCTAGCAATCCCGATGAGCTCGATGGTACGCAGCGCGCCGCCATCTTGCTGATGAGCTTGGGTGAAACGGATGCCGCCAATGTCCTCAAGCAGCTCGACGCGCGCGAGGTGCAAAAACTGGGCCTCGCCATGGCCGAGCTCAAAGAGGTGTCGCGCGAGCAAATGACGGCCGTGCTCGACAAGTTCATCGGCGTCGCCGACTCCAAGGCAAATATTGCCGGCGGCTCTCAAGACTTCGTGCGGCGCGTGCTCACTCAGGCGGTGGGGAAGCAAAAAACGGACCTGCTCCTCGATCGTGTGACGACCGGGCAGACCGGGCAGGGCATCGAGGCGCTGAAGTGGATGGAAGCAAAGGCTGTCGCGCAAATCATCAGCGGCGAGCATCCGCAAATCGCCGCCATCGTGCTGTCGCACCTCGAGCCGGAGCAGTCCGCCTCCATCCTACCCTTGTTGAATGAAGCGACGCGCACCGAGGTACTGATGCGCATTGCTTCCTTAAACGAAGTACCGCAAAACGCGCTGACCGAGCTCGATCAGCTGGTCGAGAAACAGGCCAACGTGGCGCCCCCTGCGGCGCTGCGCCGCATCGGCGGCGCCAAAACCGTGGCCGGCATCTTGAACGCCATGGAGCGCGACAAGAGCGGCGAAGAACTCGGCAAGATCGAAAAGGCGGACGGTGAGATGCACGGCAAGATCAAAGATCTGCTGTTCATTTTCGACAATTTGCTGGATATCGACGATCGCGGCATTCAGGCACTGCTGCGCGAAGTGGGCTCCGATACCCTGGCGGTGGCGTTGCGCGGCGCGGAGCCCGAAGTGCAGGAGAAGATCCTGAAGAACATGTCGAAGCGCGCCGCGGAAATACTCAAGGACGATATGGAAGCGCGCGGTCCGGTGAAGCTCACCGACGTCGAGGCGGCGCAGAAGGAAATCGTCGTCATCGCGCAGCGCTTGGCCGAGGAAGGCACCATCAGCTTGGGCGGCAAGGGCGGCGGCGAATTTGTCTGATTCCAAAGCCAAATCAGCCGCCGGCGCGCAGCTGTGGAAGGCTCCCGATATGGCAGACCCATTTCCCCCGCCGCAAATGGCGACGGTGGGCGGGCTCGCCGATCTGCAGGCGGAGGCGCACAAGGAGGCCTTCGAGCAGGGACTTGCCGAGGGGCGTGAGGCGGGCCGCGCCGAGGTTCGCGCGCAAGTGGAGCGCCTGGCGGGAATGTTCTACGACTTGGCCAAGCCTTTCGAGGCGTTGGATGCCGAGGTGGAGCGCGAGCTTCTCACCCTGGCGATGACCTTGGCGCGGCAAATCGTGCGCCGCGAGCTCAAAGCCGATCCCACGCAAATCATCGGCAT
>JANXZQ010000103.1 GCA_025355445.1 Gammaproteobacteria bacterium | reverse complement strand
GATGGCCGGGATGAAAATGCAGAACATCAGCTTGCACAGCCACAATGAATGGGTCCAGTAAGCGATGATCGAGGGAATGGTCGTCAAGCCGATGCCCGCTGCGAGCAGCCAGACCACCCGCCGTGGGTCCGCCATCGACGGCCGCGACAGCAGCCAGGCAGTGCCCACCGTGGCCAGCGAGCCCCCCACCAGATGAATGTTGCCGGTGACGGCGCCTGCCTGGCCCACGTCCAAGTGATAGGCCCGCTGCAGAAAGGTGGGCGTCCAGTAGATCAGGCCCCAACCCCAAAGCGCGCACACGCCGCCGCCCATCACCACATGGTAGGCCGCCTTTTGTTTCCACAAGAAACGCATGGATTCGAGCAGCGACGGCTTCAGGTCGTCGACGATGGCGTCCAGCCTGCCGCGCTTCGGCTCACGCACCGTCAGATAAACAATGACGCCGACGATGAGGCCCGGCACGCCGAGCACCAGGAATGCCGCGCGCCAGTTATAGGCATGCGCCACGGCGCCGGCCATATTCGCACCCAGCCACGCGCCGATGGGCGCACCCAGCGCCAGCACCGTCATCGCCATGGGCCGCCGGTCGGGTGGAAAACAGTCCGACACGATCGCCGTCGACGGCGGCGTGCCGCCGGCCTCGCCTGCTCCGACACCAATGCGCCCCAAGAGAAACTCCCAATAATTGCGCGACAGTCCGCATAGGGCCGTGAAAGCCGACCAAATGATCAGTGAGGCCGCCAGGATATTGCGCCGGTTGGTGCGGTCGGCAAACCAGGAAATCAAAATGCCGAATGTTACATAGAAAATTGCGAGTGGAGCGCCCGTGAGCCATGCCACGCCGCTGTCGGTCAATTTCAATTCCAGGCGGATCGGCTCGAGCACCGTCGATACGACGTAGCGATCGGCAATATTGATGGCGTAAATCAAACAAGTCAGGATGAGGACATACCAGCGCTCGATCGACGACGGCGCCGTGGCTTGCGGGAGGTCAAAAGCAGTAGTGCTCATGCCATGCGCACCATACAGGGTTCGGTTCCGTTACGGTACCGGGTAGGCGGACGGGGCGTGCGCGGGCTCGTTGGCGAGACGCAGCTTCGAATAATGACATGGGCGAATCGCGAAATGGCATAGCGCGGCGGCAGTGAAGGGCTAAGCTCGATAGCGTGGAAAGCTTTGACTACATAATCGTCGGCGCAGGCACCGCCGGCTGCGTCCTCGCCGATCGCCTGTCGGACGGGGGGCGCAACCGGGTTCTGGTTCTCGAAGCCGGCGGCACCGATCGGCGCTTTTGGATCAAGACGCCGATTGGCTACGGCCGCACCTTCGCCGATGCGTCGGTCAATTGGAAGTACCAGACCCTGCCCAACCCCGGGCTCAACGGACGCAGCATCTACTGGCCGCGCGGCCGCGTGCTCGGCGGCTCGAGTTCCATCAACGCGCTGGTCTACTGCCGCGGCATGCCGGCGGATTTCGATGACTGGCGCGAAATGGGCAATATCGGCTGGGGCTGGGACGACGTACGCCCTTACTTCGAGAAGTCGGAACGTCGCGTCGATGCCACCGGTCACGTCAGAGGCGAGGGCCCGCTCGACGTCAAGGACGTCACGCCCTTCCTGCATCCCATGCGGCGCAATTGGCTCGACGCGGCGGCCGAATTGGGACTGCCGCAAACGGAGGACTTCAACGGCCCCCATCCGGAAGGCTTCGGCTGCTACCAGGTGACGATTCGCAACGGGATGCGGCGCTCGGCAGCCGATGCTTTTCTGAGGCCCGCACTGCGCCGCGGCAACGTTCGGATCGAGACCCATGCCTGGGTGAGCCGGATCCGCTTCGATCAGCGGCGCGCGGTCGGGGTGGACTACGTCCGCGACAATACGCCGCGCTTCGCCGGCGCAAGCCGCGAAGTGATTATCTGTGGAGGGGCGGTCAATTCACCGCAATTGCTGCAGCTGTCGGGGATCGGTCCGGCGGCGACCCTGCGGGCGGCTGGGATCACGCCACTGCTCGACAATCCCGCCGTCGGCGGTCATCTGCAGGATCACCTGGCTGTGGTGTATTCCTTCAAGGCCACACAGCGCACGCTGAACGATGAGTTGCACTCCACCACGGGCAAGCTGCTTGCCGGCCTGCGTTACCTCATCGCCCGGCGCGGCCCGCTGGCGTTGAGCGTCAATCAATTCGGCGGCTTCGCGCGCGCCGACCCGCAACGCTCGAGGCCGGATGTGCAGTTGTATTTCAATCCCGTGACTTACGGCGCGGGTGACGCCGCCCGCACGCGCATCGATGTCGATGCATTTTCAGGTTTCTATTTGTGCTTTCAGCCCACGCGCCCGACCAGCGTCGGCCGAATCGACATCGCGAGCGCGGACTTCCGGCGCGCGCCGAATATCGCGCCCAACTATCTGTCGACCGACAAGGACGTCGCCGACGTCATGCACGGCGGACGCCTGCTGCAGGCCATCGCCCGCACACGGGCGATCAAGTCATTGATACGCGAACCGCTCGCGCCCGATCTCGATAGCATGGGATCGGCCGACTTGGTTGCTGACTTTCGCGCTCGCGCCAGCACCGTATACCATCCGGTCGGCACCTGCCGCATGGGTGGAACCCTGGGCGAGTCCGTGGTCGACGCATCGCTGCGGGTGCACGGCGTCGAACGCCTGCGCGTCGTAGATGCCTCGGTATTTCCCACAGTGACCTCGGCAAACACCAACGCACCCACCGTCATGGTCGCGCAAAAAGCCGCTGATTTAATAGTGAAGGCATGACTCCTAGGAAGGGACGATATGAAGCTCGACAGTGTCAAAGTGTTTCTCGTGAGCAACCCGCCGCCAAGTTTCGGCGGCCGTTACTTCGTGATCCTGAAATTGAAGACGGCTTGCGGCGTCGAGGGCGTCGGCGAAGTGTATTGCGCGACCTTCGGCCCCAAGGTAGTGGGCAAGATGATCGAGGACTTGTTCTCTCGGCGCTTCGCCGGGCGCGATCCTTTCCAGATCGAATCGCTGTGGCGCGAGAGCTATGGCTCGGGTTTCAGTCTGCGCCCGGATATTTCTCTGCTGGGCGTCATCAGCGGCTTGGAAATGGCGTGCTGGGACATCATCGGCAAGGCTGTGGAACAGCCTATTTACAATCTGATGGGCGGCAAGGTCAACGAACGCCTGCGCAGCTATACGTATTTGTATCCCGCCCCCGGCGAAGGCGACGACTTCTACCATGATGCCGATCGCTCGGCGGCGCGCGCGGCGGAATATGTGGCGCAAGGGTTTACCGGACTGAAATTCGATCCCACCGGCGGATTTTCAGCCTACGACCCACGCCAACCCACTCAGGAATCGCTGCAACGCACGGTACGCCTGGTGCGTATGGTGCGCGAAGCCGTGGGCCGCCGCGCCGATCTCCTGTTGGGCACTCACGGCCAGTTCACCACGTCCGGCGCCATTCGTCTGGCGAAGCAGCTCGAGCCCTACGATCCTTTGTGGTTCGAGGAGCCGGTGCCGCCCGAGATGCCGGAGCAAATGGCGATCGTTGCGCGCGGTACCAGCATTCCGATCGCCACCGGCGAGCGCTTGACGACGAAGTACGAATTCGCGCGGGTCTTGGCGAGCGGCGCGGCCAACATCATTCAAATGAATTTGGGCAGGGTCGGCGGCTTGCTGGAGGCGAAGAAAGTAGCGGCTTTGGCGGAGGTGCATTACGCACAGATCGCACCGCATCTTTACTGCGGCCCAGTGGTGGGAGCGGCCAATATTCAGATCGCAGCCTGCTCGCCCAATTTTTTGATCCTCGAGAGCATCCAGCAATGGGGGGGCATTCACGCGCAACTGCTGCACACCCCGATTCGGTGGGAACAAGGCTATGTCATTCCGCCGACGACGCCGGGCCTCGGGGTAGAGCTCAACGAGGCCGTGGCGCTCGCCCACGCCTACGTCGAGGACAGCCCGCTGCATTTGGAAATGATCGATCGCCCGCTGGGCTGATTGCGATGAACTTGCGTTACGGCTTCATCGGACTCGGTAATCTCGGCAAGCATCTTGCCGCCAATCTGGCGCGCGGCGGCTTTGCCGTCGGCGTGCACGATTTGAACCGCAACGCCGCCGACGCGGCATTGGCGGCCGGCGCCGCTTGGGCGAGTTCCATCGCTGCGCTGGCCGAGAGCTGCGATTGCCTGATCACCTGCCTCCCCTCCCCGGCGGCCACCGCCGCCGTGGTGGATCAGGCACTGCCGGCAATGCACCGCGGTAGCACCTGGATGGAGATGAGCACCAATGATTTTGCAGAGGTCGAAGCGCTCGCCGCACGCGCAGGTGAACTTGGGATCGACACCCTGGCCTGTCCGGTTACCGGCGGCGTACACCGGGCAGAAGCCGGCGACATCACGGTGCTGGTGGGCGGTTCGCAATCTGCCTATGCGCTGCACAAGCCCGCTCTCGAGGCCATGGGCGGGAGGGTCATTTACCTAGGAGGGATCGAACAGGCCGCGGTCACCAAAGTCGTGACCAACATGTTGGCTTTCATTCATCTGATCGCCGCCGGAGAAGCGCTCATGCTGTGCTCCAAAGCCGGCGTCGATTTGCGATCTGCCTTCGAGGCCATCGCCGCAAGCTCGGGCAACAGCTTCGTGCACGAGACCGAGAGTCAGGTGATTCTCAACGGCAGCTACGACATCGGGTTTACGATGGATCTGGCCTGCAAGGATGCCGGGTTTGCGCTGGAATTCGGCCGCCGCTTCGGCGTACCGCTCAAGCTCGCCGGAGTCATGGAGCAGACCTTCATCGAGGGACGCGCGAAATACGGCGGCGCTGCCTGGTCGTCGATGATCGTGAAGCTGCTCGAGGATTCCGTGGGCACTTCGCTGCGCGCGCCCGGATTCCCTGCGCGATTGGGGCCCGAAGACGCTTAGCACAAACGCCATCGGCCGCCGGCGAATATGTCGCAAATGGGTAAGGATACATCGCTAACCAAATAGCGGCGCAGAGACGATGCGGTATGCTCGAATGAAATAAGCCAAGCAATATTGCTGGCGTTGGGATGCTTAGAGTTCAACAGCCGATCGTTCGGCGACGTGCCGTTTGCGGCTGCACGCTGCGCAGCAGGCGTTTGCAAAACTACAATTCAGAAAGGATGAACCAATGAACTCAAATCCGAAGTTGTCCTACGCGATTGCCGCCATTTTGAGCGGATCCGGCACGGGACTCGCACACGCCGCCGCCACCGACGCTGAGGCCAGCGAGGGAATCCAGGAAATCACCGTGACCGCGCAGCGCCGCACGGAGAACATGCAGAACGTGCCGATCACCATCACGGCGCTGACCGGCGAAACCATCAAGCAATTGAACATCACCACCCTCAACGACTACGTCAAATTCCTGCCCAATGTCACCGTTGCCAACCAGGGCCCGGGACAAGGCCTGATTTACATGCGCGGTTTGGCGACCACCGAGGACGGCCAGCAATCTTCGGGCGCCACCGGCAGCTTTCCCAACGTCGCGGTGTACCTCGATGAGCAATCCGCGCAGCTGCCCGGCCGCAACCTCGATGTGTATGCCGCCGACATCGAGCGCATCGAAGTGCTAGAAGGCCCGCAGGGCACGCTGTTCGGCGCCGGCGCCCAGGCCGGCGTGATTCGGTACATCACCAATAAGCCAAAGCTCGACAAGACCGAAGCCATCGTTAACGCCGGTTACGGCTACACCTCCCACGGCGATCCCAGCAGCAGCATCGACGCCACCATCAACTTGCCGCTGATCGAAGACAAATTCGCACTGCGCGCGGTCATTTATAACGAGCGGCGCGGCGGCTACATCAACAACGTGCCCGGCACCTTCACCCGCAAGAACTCCGACATAGGGATAGCCTATTACTTCGGCGGCGTCGTGCCGGAAAATAACGTGATCGGCACGAACAACTCCGTGACCGGCAACGCCATCAATCCAGTGACCTACCAGGGCATACGTCTCTCGGGCCTGTACCAGATCAACGACGACTGGAACGTGCTCATCGCTCAGTCGTACCAGAACATGGAAGCGGACGGAATCTTCGCCGAGATGCCGAACGGCTCCGACGGCCAGAAGCTGCCCGACCTGTCGGTGAATCTGTTCACCCCGCAGTACAACAAGGACAAATTCGAGAACACCGCGTGGACGGTGAACGGCAAGATCGGTGCGCTCAAAGCCGTCTACACCGGCGGCTACCTGGTGCGAAACGTCGATCAGGTCGCCGACTACACCAATTACAACCGCGGCGCCTATGGCGACTACTACTCCTGCATCATTCCCGGAACGGCGCAAGCCATCGCCAACGGCACCCCCGGCGGCGCCTGCCTCTCGCCGATCGCGACCTTTCGGGTGCAGCAGCACAACACTCATCAAAACCACGAGTTCCGCTTGAGCACCCCGGACGACTGGCGCTGGCGCGCCATCGGCGGCCTGTTCTACGAAGATTTCCTGGTTCAAGACATTTCGGATTGGCACTACCGCGCCGATGGAACCGGATTCATTCCATTGATCGCCCCACCGGCATCGAGTGCCAACAACCACGCGGTGCGCGACGAGTCGATCGGTTTTTACGACGACGTCCAACGCGGCTACAAACAGAAGGCGGCATTCCTGTCGACTGACTTCGACATCATTCCCAAGACCCTGACCGTCACCGCCGGCACCCGCTACTACAACATGGACACCTTCGAGAAGGGCGCAAAGGGCGGCAGTTACGGTTGCCGTCCCGGCGGCCTGTACCCCTTCGATCCGGGCGACAATCTCGACGGCGCCTGCAACAACGGACTCAACCTCGACACCCTGCCCGTGCCTGCCGGCAATGAATCGTATTCGGACCGGGCCATCGGCCTGCAGAAGACCTACAAGGGGTTCAAGAGCCGCGCCAATGTCAGCTGGAAATTCATGGACGACGGCCTGCTCTACTACACTTGGTCGCAAGGCTTTCGCCCCGGCGGGTTCAATCGCTCGTCGGGATTCGTCAGCGCCGGTCAGTCGCCGCTGAAGGGCATTTTCTTGACTCCGATCGGCTTCGCACCCGACGTGCTCACCAACAATGAGCTGGGCTTCAAGACCCAGTGGCTGAATCACCGCCTGCAATTCAACGGTACGTTTTATCGCGAGGACTGGAAGAACGTCCAGATCGGGCTGTTCGATCCCGGTGTCTTGGGTAACCTCACCTTCACCACGAATGGGCCGGACTATAGGGTTCGGGGCTTCGAGACCGAAATCATCGCGGCACCGCTCACCGGCCTGACGGTCACCTTGTCAGCGGCGTGGAATCACTCCGAACTCACCAACACACCGACTCTATACGACAAGACCGGAGCACCCATCAATTGGAGCGCGCTCGGACTGAACAATCCCTACGGGGAAATCGGTTCTCCGCTCGCGCAGTCGCCGCCGTTTCAAGGCAACTTACGCGTTCGCTACGAGATACCCCTCGGAAGCTACAACGCGTTCGTGCAGGGCGCTGCTCAGCGCCGCGCACACTCGTACTCCACCACCGATAGGCTCGCCACTGAAAACGACCGCGTGACCCACATCAATTACGACATGACGGGGTTCACGACTTACGACTTGTCGGTGGGAATCGCCAGGGATCAATGGACCGCGCAGATCTACGGCACCAACATCACCGACACTCGCGGCGTAGATTTTTCCACCTATGCGCAAAAGGTCAAAGAGGACACTGTGATCCGCCCGCGAACGGTGATGCTGAAGATCGGCTACAAATTCTGATATGGCCCCCTCGCGTCAAGTGGCGCGAGGGGGATTCTAGCGACCGTCGCAGGTACAATCTCCCGATGCAATCCGGGGATTCGTATGGCCGCCGCGCAACCTGATGCCTCACACAGCGGTGTCGAGGCCGAGGTCGCGCACGCCCGGGCGCTGCTGCAGAAACGTCAAATCCCACAGGCGCTGGAGGCGGCCGAAGCGTTGCTGCTGGAGTTTCCCCAGAACCGGGACGTCCTCTATTTAATCGCCGTCTGCCAACGCTACCTGGGTCGAATCCCCGACGCGTTGGCCACCCTCGCGCGATTCGCAAGCGTGCATCCCGACTATGGCCGGCTATTTCAGGAATGCGGCCACTGTTACCGCGCGCTCGGCGACACGGCGGCGGCGATCGCCGCCTACCAGCAGGCGGTGGAGCGCAATCCGGCATTGCCGGCGAGTTGGCGGGCCCTCGCCCCCTTATTGAAATCAACAGGGCGCGACGCCGAAGCGGCGAATGCTGCGAATATGGCCGCAAGTTTCGAACAATTGCCAGTAACAGTCGTCACTGCCCACAGCCTGTTTGCCGAAGGCGACACGCACGCCGCCGAGCAGCTGTTACGGCCATTCTTGCTGAAGCACCCCGACCATGTCGAGGCCATGCGCCTGCTCGCCAGGATCGGCATGAAGCTCGAGGTACTCGACGACGCCGAGTTCCTTCTGGAGAGCGTCTTGGAGTTCGCTCCGGATTATCACGCCGCGCGCTATGACTATGCCCAGGTACTCATTGACCGCCAGAAACACGGCGACGCTCTGCGGCAAATCCAGCAACTGCTGGCGATCGAACCCGGCAATCCGAACTTTCGCTCCTTGCATGGCAATATCTTGGTGGGCCTCGGCGAGCACGATGCAGCCCTTGAGTTGTTCAATGAGCTGAGGGATCAGACCCCCGCGAACCCGACGCTTCATCTCGCCATCGCCCACGCCCACAAAACCGTGGGACGCCCACGGCAGGCCATCGAATCTTATCGGCGTGCTGCGCAGGTGCGGCCGAATTTCGGCGACGCCTACTGGAGCCTGGCGAATCTCAAAACCTACCGTTTCACCGACGAGGAACTCGCACGCATACGAGTGCAGGAGGCCTCTCCCACGACTCCAATGGTCGACCGCTATCATTTGTGTTTTGCGCTCGGTAAGGCGCTGGAGGACCGCGGCGAATTCGCCGAATCGTTCCATTTCTATGCACGCGGCAATGCACAGAAGCGCGGCGAACTGCGTTACGACCCCGACGCGCTCGAGCGCAACTTTAAGCGCCAGGCGTCAGTGTGCACTCAGGAATTCTTCGCCCAACGCTTCGGGGTGGGCTGCGCCGGCAACCAGCCCATATTCATCGTGGGATTGCCGCGGGCCGGATCAACGCTGATCGAACAGATACTGGCCTCGCACTCCTTGGTCGAGGGCACGAAGGAGCTGGCTGACATTCCACGGCTGGTGCAGTATCTCAATGGCCGCGAGTCGCATGACTCCGTGCCTCGCTATCCCGCGGTGCTCACCGAGCTCGATGCCGGCCAGTTGCGGCGCTTCGGCGAGAAATTCCTCGCGGACACGCAGGTGTACCGCAGCGCAAAGCCCTTCTTCATCGATAAGATGCCGAATAATTTTCGGCACCTGGGTCTCATCCGTTTAATCCTGCCGAATGCCAAGATCATTGATGCGCGGCGCGAGCCCATGGCTTGTTGCTTCAGCAATTTCAAGCAGCTGTTCGCCAACGGCCAGGAATTCAGCTACGGACTGGCGGACATCGCGCGTTACTACCGCGCCTACGTCGACCTGATGAATCACTGGGACTCGGTGTTGCCGGGAAAGATACTGCGGGTTCAACACGAAGACCTCATCGACGATCTGGAGGGCAATGTGCGCCGCATGCTCGAGTTCTGCGGCCTCGAATTCGAAGCGCAATGCCTGCAGTTCCACAAGACCGAGCGCAGCATACGAACCGCCAGTTCTGAGCAGGTTCGACGGCCCCTATACAGGGACGGCATGGACCAGTGGCGCAATTTCGAGCCGTGGCTGGCCCCGCTGAGCGCGGCCTTGAACTCCGTGTCGGCGTCGAGAAGCTGAGCAGCGGCGATCAGCGGCACGGGCGGCCTTTGATCGGGCTGCGGTCCTTTGGTCCTTTGCCCGCTTTCGTTGGCGCTGCGCAACAGATTGTTACGAGTTATTGGTATTCGTGGAGATATATATGAATGGACCGCGGCGGCGAGTGCGAAGGTAGGGGGATGTCTGCAAAGGAGACTGCGCTGGGCACGCGCCGTATTGCCGGAGATGGCAAGGGCTCAACCTCGGCGCTCGTCAACGCCAACGGCGAAGGCTCATGGCCCTCGCGAGTCACTCCGCACACGGCAATTCAACAAGACAATATTAATCACCAATAGTTTGTATCATATTGTTTTTACTAATTATAGTTTAAGAGAATCTAGCCTACGTTCAACGCCTATGAGGCGCGCTGCAGGGTCAGCCATGGGGCGCCGAATGGCCGCTCGAGGTGCATGAGAACCGCCTAGCGGTGCGCATATCCGCCTAAGCAGCGCGCAGCCCCGCAGGCGCTGTGCGCAGCCGCTGGAAGCCAAGGTTACGGGCGCTGCGCCGCGCACGGCCAAGATCGAATTTCCGCATGGCGGAATCTAAAATCGGCATACGAACGATGCATGCCCACAACAAAATAGCGCTTCCGCTTGGCGCCGGCGATGCTATTCTCCGACTCAATCACGAAAAGGGAAGGGATCGAAGCATGAACTCAAATCCGAAGTTGTCCTACGCGATTGCCGCGATCCTCAGCGGCTCCGCCGCAGGATTCGTCCATGCGGCGGCGGCCACCGACACCGAAGCCTCCGATTCCATCCAAGAGATCACCGTGACCGCCCAGCGGCGGTCGGAGAACATTCAAAATGTTCCCATTTCGATCCAAGCGCTGACGGCGGAGACGCTGACGCAGCTCAACGTCACCACCTTTGACGACTATCTGCGATACCTGCCCAACGTTTCGACGGCGAGCAACGGCCCGGGCCAGGGCAACATCTACATGCGCGGCCTGAGCGTGGGCGCCGCCGGCAGCCAATCGAGCGGCACCATCGGCGGGTTCCCGAACGTTGCGATCTACCTCGATGAGCAATCCGGCCAGCTGCCGGCGCGCAACCTCGATGTGTACGCCGCAGACCTCGAGCGAATCGAAATTCTCGAGGGGCCGCAGGGCACCCTTTTCGGCGCGGGCGCGCAGGCAGGCGTGGTCCGCTACATCACGAACAAACCGAAGCTCAATGTCACTGAAGGCAATGTCGAAGCCGGTTACGGCGTCACGGCGCACGGCGACCCGAACACCGACCTGACCGCGGTGCTGAACGTACCGCTGATCAACGATACGCTGGCGGTGCGCGCGGTGATCTACAACGATCGCCGCGGCGGCTACATCGATAACGTGCCCGGAACCTTCACACGTAAGGGCTCGGATCTTGGCATTTACTACGCTCACAACCCCGGCGGCGGAGTTCCGGACGGAGCCCCGGTGATCAACAACAATGCCATCGCCGGCCGGGCCATCAATCCGGTGACCTATACCGGCGCCCGGGTCCAGGCTCTGTACCAGATCAACGAGGATTGGAACATCCTGGTGAGCCAGTCCTATCAAAACATGGACTCTCAAGGGGTGTTCTACCAGATGCCCTACGCGTCGGACGGCGCGAAGCTCAATCCGCTGGAAGTGACGCTGTTCAATAATTCCTACGACAAGGATAAGTTCGAGAACACGGCCTGGACGGTCAATGGTAAGTTCGGGGACTTGAAGGCCGTCTACACCGGCGGATATCTGGTGCGCCATGTTCAGCAGGTGGCCGATTACACGAACTACGCCCGCGGTGTGTTCGCCGATTACTACCAGTGCTATGGACCCGGAACCGGCTACGCCGTCAACGGCGGCGCAGGCGATCCGGCCTTGGCACCTACGTGCTTCTCGCCCAGTTCAACCTGGCGCGAGACAGAGCGCAACCAACATCTGAGCAATGAATTCCGCCTGAGCACCCCGGACGATTGGCGCATTCGCGCCATCGTCGGCGTGTTTCAGGAAACGAACAAGCTTTTTGACCAGACCGACTGGCTGTACAAGACCATTCCCGCCTGCACCTCGAACGGCGCTCCGGGCACCGCCGGGAATACCGGTTGCCTGTCCAATATCGGTACGGCCCCAGGCACGACCACGGAAAACCCGGGCGTACAGAACGACAATGTTGCATTTTTCGAAGACACGCAGCGTGAAGTGAAGCAGCTGGCGGAATTCGCGTCGGTCGATTTCGACATCATCCCGAAAGCCCTGACGATCACCTACGGCTTGCGCCACTACAAATTCGACAACTCCTTAACCGGCAGCGTCACCGGCAGCTTCTACTGCTTCGAGCAGGGCGCTGCGGCGGGGGGTTGCGTCAACTCCGCTACCAATCTCAACGCGAAGAATCTCAGCTTCACGGAATCCGGCACCAAGAGCCGCGCCAATATCACTTGGCACGTCACGCCGGACATCCTCGGCTACTTTACCTACTCGCAAGGTTTTCGACCGGGCGGCTTCAACCGCCAGGGCAGCGCTACCGCCGCCTACATCCCGGGTCCCGACGGCAAGCCCCAATTCGCCATTCCCAACGAGTACAAGTCCGACCAGCTGACGAACTACGAATTCGGCTGGAAATCGGAGTTCCTCGATCACCACCTGCAATTCAACGGGGCCGTGTACCAGGAGAACTGGGACAACGTGCAAATCGGCTTTTTCGACCCAGGCCAGACGGGCAACCTCGCCTTCGGCACCAATGGACAGAATTTTCGTATCCGGGGTGTTGAGACCTCCGTCGTCGCCGTCGTCTTCCCGGGGTTCACCCTTCAGGGAGCGTCGTCTTGGAACTCGAGCGTGCAGACGAACTCGCCCGCGCTGATCGACACCAACCCGGGCAGCGTTAACTTCGGCAATCCGATTGCGGAGCAATGCGCCAAAAAAACCGGAGCAAACTGCGTCGCCATCAACAACCTGTTCGGCCCCGTGGGATCCCCCAGCGCGAACTCGCCGCCCATCCAGTTCAACGCCCGCGCACGCTATGACTGGACGTTCAACAATTACAATGCCTTCGTACAGTTTGGCGGACAGCACACCGGTCATTCGTACACCCAGGCCGGCAGCAATCCGTCGCTCGCCACGGGAGGCGCCATCAATACGACGTTGCTGAAGTTCGAGAACCCTGCCTACTCGACCTTCGACGCTTCGCTCGGTGTGGCCAAGGACGCCTGGAACGTGCGCTTGTTCTCGCAGAATCTCTTCAACAAGGAGACCGCTCTGTTCACGAACACCGCTCAATTCGTCGTGGCGCAATCGACGCTTCGTCCCCGGATCATCGGGGTTAAATTCGCGTACAAATTCTGATCGTCAATCCACCGATTCGCGGCAGTGCGTTTCGGATATAAACTAAAGGCGGGCATTGGCCCGCCTTTTTATTAACTGAGCCAGCTCGCCATAAACACGCCATCCCCGATCGAAACGGAAGTTCTGCGCATCCGGGCTCTGGTGGAGCGCAACCAATTCGCGGCCGCGCTCGGCGCCACCGAAGCTTTGGCCAAGACCGTGCCGGAGAATCGCGACGTTCTCTACATGACCGCGGTCAGCCTGCGCTGCCTGCAGAGGGTTCCCGAAGCGCTCGTTGCGTTGGAGCAGCTAGAACGGCTGCAGCCACGGTTCAGCCGGCTATTCCAAGAGCGCGGCCATTGCTACGTGACATTGCGCGACGCGCCGCGGGCGATAGACGCGTTCCTCACTGCGGTCAACATCAATCCGGCGCTGCCGGCCAGCTGGCGCGTGCTGCATTCGCTGTATCAAATGACCGCCCAATCCGAGAACGCCACCATGGCCGCGGGGCATCTGGAGGCGCTCGCGAATCTTCCGGGCGAGATCGTCACGGCGACCGCCTTGTTCTCCGACGGCGAGCTTGCAGCCGCCGAGGCCATAGTGCGCCCTTATCTGCTGCAGCACGGCGATCATATCGAAGGCATGCGCCTGCTGGCACGGATCGGCTTGGCGCATGATGTGCTGGACGATGCAGACGTTCTGCTCGAGGCGGTTCTCGCCTTGGCGCCGGGTTATCAAGCCGCGCGATATGATTACGCGATTGCACTGCTGCGCCGGCACAAGCACGAGCAGGCCATCACGGAACTGGAGAAACTGCTGCAAGCAGAACCGGACAATAGAGCGTATGCAACCACCTATGCCACGGCGAAGGTGGGATTGGGCGAACATGAAGCGGCGCTCGATCTGTATCGCAAGCTCGTCGCCGGCGCCCGCTTGCCGGTTCAGGCCAGCGAGCTGCACTTGTCCATCGCACATTCCCTCAAGGCACTCGGCCGCCGGACCGAGGCCATTGACGCGTACCGCGCAGCCGCGGCGGTGCGTCCGAGCTTCGGCGATGCGTACTGGAGTCTCGCCAATCTCAAGACTTACCGATTCTCTGCCGCTGAAATCGCCCATATGCGCGCCCAGGAGGAATTGCCGACCACGCCCCGGGCCGATCGATACCACCTGTGCTTCGCGCTCGGTAAGGCATTCGAGGATCGCGGCGAGTACGCCGACTCGTTTCACTATTACGAACGCGGCAATGTCCTGAAGCGATCCGAGAGCAGCTACCGCCCCGAGCCGGTGGAACGCAACACTCGGCTGCAGAAGGAAATCTGCAGCCGGCAGTTATTTGCCGCCCGCAGCGGCGCCGGCTGCGACAGCCCCGACCCGATCTTCATCGTCGGGCTGCCTCGTTCGGGCTCCACGCTGCTGGAGCAGATCCTGGCGTCGCACTCCGAAGTCGAGGGCACCATGGAACTGGCGGATATTCCGCGCCTGGTGCTTGAACTGCAGGGACGTGATGCGGCCCAAGATAATCCCCAATATCCTCGAGTGCTTGGGGAACTTCGTCCCGAGGACTTCGTGCGGTTTGGACGCAAATACATCGACGACACGCGCGTGTACCGGACCTCAGGCAAGCCTTTCTTCATCGACAAGATGCCGAACAACTTCCGGCATCTGGGCTTGATTAGCCTGATATTGCCGAACGCAAAGATCATCGATGCACGCCGCAATGCCATGGCCTGCTGTTTCAGCAATTTCAAACAACTGTTCGCCTCTGGCCAGGAGTTTACCTACGATCTGGACGACATCGGCCGCTACTACCTCACTTACCTGGAGCTGATGGCACACTGGGACGCGGTGCTTCCCGGGAAGGTGCTGCGAGTCAACCACGAAGACGTGGTCGAGGATCTACAGGCGAACGTGCGTCGAATTCTCGATTTCTGCGGACTGCCGTTCGAGACGCAATGCGTCGAGTTCTACAAGACCGAACGCAGCATCAGAACGGCGAGCTCGGAGCAGGTGCGGCAGCCGATATTCAAAGAGGGGCTCGACCAATGGCGGAATTTCGAGCCCTGGCTCGGGCCGCTCAAGGTGGCGCTGGGTCCGGCGGTCACACCAGCGGACGACCGCTAGGCGTGCTGCCTGGCTTGGAATAGAAGTATTGGTAGTACCATGCATATTCCTTCTCGATCTGTGCCTGAATGCGCGGCGGAACATGATGTTGCTGCGGCCTGGCCACCCGTGTCGACTGAGTATGCAGGTATTTCATGCTGTAATGGCTGTCGCTTTCCGGCGCATCGATCGCCGCAACATGTTCCGGATCGATCTGCAACGGTGAAACACC
>JANXZQ010000099.1 GCA_025355445.1 Gammaproteobacteria bacterium | reverse complement strand
ACCAAGGTTTGCTCTGCCTGTCACACGGCGGGAATCAATGGCGCGCCGAAGATCGGAGATCATGCGGCGTGGGGGCCGCGCATCGCGCAAGGCAAGGAGACGCTGTACAAAGATGCGATCAACGGCAAGGGCAACATGCCGCCCAAGGGCGGGACGAATTGGCCCGATGCGACCATTCGCATGACCGTCGACTACATGGTGTCGCTCAATAAGTAGCTAGCGTTTGTCCAGGGCACGCAGCTGCACGGCCTCTGCGACATCGGTCCTGCGAATCTGCGGCTCGCCGGCAAGATCGGCGCAGGTGCGGGCGACTTTCAGCACCCGGTGACAGGCTCTCGCCGACAGTCCCAGTTTCGACACGGCTGTGCTCAGCAGTACTCGCGACTCGCGCTGCAGACGGCACATTTTTCCCACCTCGGGCGGCGTGAGGCGTGCGTTGAGTTTGCCCTGCCGCAGCATCTGCACCTGTCGGGCGGCGGCAACGCGTAGCGCGACGGTGGCGGAATTCTCCGTGTCCGCGGGCGCTTCGCCCAACAGATGCTCAACCGGCAATGCCAGCAGCTCGACATGCATGTCGATGCGATCGATCAGCGGTCCGGAAAGCCGGTTGCGATAGCGCAGCACTTGCTCCGCGGTGCAGTGACAGCGCCCTCCCGTATCGCCGGCGTAACCGCAAGGACAGGGATTCATCGCGGCCACCAATTGAAATCTCGCCGGGAACTCGCAGCTGCGTTTCAGCCGCGTGATCTTTACCACACCGCTCTCCAGCGGTTCGCGCAGAGCTTCTAGTGCGTTGCGGGCGAATTCCGGCAGCTCATCGAGGAACAACACTCCTAGATGGGCCAGCGACAGTTCGCCGGGTTTCATGGAGCCGCCGCCGATCAACGCGGCAATCGAAGCGGTGTGCTGCGGGCTGCGAAACGGCCGGCGGCCGCCGAGACTGGGGCTGCGCCCCGCGGCCGATTCCAAGCTGGCGACTTCGAGTGACTCAGCATCCGCGAGGGGCGGCAACAAACCGGGCAAGCGCTGCGCGAGCAGAGTCTTGCCCGCGCCGGGCGGGCCGATCATCAGCAATCCATGGTCGCCGGCGGCGGCAATCTCGAGCGCGCGCTTGGCGGCGAACTGTCCCCTCACCTCGGCAAGATCCGGCGCTGCCGCCGTGGCGGCATTCGATAGGCGCGCCGCGTCATCCATATAAGCCGAGTTCCCCGAGCCCCCTGGGTTCGCCGCGGTCGCGGCGCTCGCGGGAGCCGACGCCGCCGGCAATACCGCCCAGCCATTAACGGCGCCGTAAACCTGCCGCAAATCGTCCGCCAGTTTGAGCTTACCGTCGCGGACCAGAACCGCTTCGAGGGCATTGGCGAAGGGTAGAATTAGTTCTCGGCCGCAGCGTGATCCTTCGACCAGTGCCGGCAGGAGCTTCGGGGTGTAGCGCAAATCGCCCGCGAGCGACAACTCACCATAGAACTCGCGCCGCTCCAGCGCGCGCGCCGGTATCTTTCCGTCGGCGGCCAGGATGCCGACGGCAATGGGCAGGTCAAAGCGTCCCCCCTCCTTCGGCAAATCGGCGGGAGATAAATTCACGGTGATCCTGCATGCGGGAAATTCGAAGCCGCTGTTGAGCAGCGCCGAGCGCACTCGCTCCTTGCTCTCGCGCACCACCGCCTCGGGCAATCCGACCATGGCGAAGGCCGGCAACCCGGGCCCCAAATGAACCTCCACCCGCACCTGCGGTGCCGCGAGTCCTAAAGGTGCCCGGCTCAAAACCGTACTGATACGCGTGTGCCCGGTCGCCTCCCGAACACCCACTTCCGTGTGAGTGATCAACCAGCCTCCTCCTGTTATTGCGGCGAGTACTCGTTATTGCGGCGAGTACTTAGCCTCGATTTCCTTCAAACGCGCCTCCATGTCCACAAGCTTGGCCTGCGTGCGTTCTAGAATGGCGGCCTGCACATCGAACTCCTGGCGGCTCACCAGGTCGAGTTTGCTGAGTTGGGCCTGCAGCACGGCCTTAAAATTGCCTTCCAGGTCGCGGCCGAAGGCCCGCACCGACTCCGGCACCGAGTCCGCCAGGCGCCGCGCCAAGTCGTCCAGGCCGCTCGAATTCATAAAGCTCATAGCGATCTCCGCAATCAACCTTTGATCGGCGCTTGAAGCCCCGCCCCGCACTTCCATAACGCACCCATTCGCGGGCATTGCGCCACGTCGGTGCATGCCGCAGCCGCTGAGAGCGCAACCCATTGATTCGCCGTCCCGTTACGACTGGCACGGAAGCTGCAATATCGAGGTCGATAGTACGCGGAAGCGGCGCCGGAGGCCTAAGTCTTAAACGGTGAGAGCGGGGATAAATGCATGAAGCTGATCACCGCGATCATCAAACCCTTCAAGCTGGACGAAGTCCGGCAAGCGGTGGCGGACATCGGCATTCAGGGGGTAACGGTCACGGAGGTACAGGGGTTCGGACGGCAGCATGGGCACTCGGAAGTTTATCGAGGCGCTGAATACAGCGTGGGTTTTCTGCCCAAGGCCAAGGTTGAACTGGCCGTCGATGACTCGATTGCGGAACAGGTGATGGAGGCGATTTGCAACGTGGCGAGGACCGGGAAAACAGGCGATGGCAAGGTGTGGATACTCGAATTGGAACAGGCCCTGCGGGTACGCACCGGCGAGACCGGTCCGGACGCCATTTAGGAGCGCCATGAGCAGGAACGACAATTTTGTGATGTTTTACGAGGTTTTCAGAGGCCTCGCCCGCTACCGAGCGAGGCCAAAACTTCTGACGTTTTAGGAGCATCTCGCGCCGGCAAGCCAGCCAACTCCCCCGTCGGTGCGATATCGCGGCGGCATGGGACCTGCAAAGGTCTCGTGCCGTTTTTTATATTCGCGCGCCCGACGCAAGACGCTATGCGTTTATACAATAGAAATAACCATTTCTCCATGCTGCGATGCAGCAGTTGTTAGTTAAATTCCGCTGTTAGACTGCAGTTTTATCGAAAAGGAGTGTGCCCGCATGCAAATGGTCATCGCCATCATCAAACCGTTCAAGCTTGACGATGTCCGCGCCGCCCTGGCAGATGTGGGGGTACAAGGCATTACCGTGACAGAGTTCAAAGGCTTCGGCAGGCAAAAAGGCCACACTGAGCTGTATCGAGGAGCGGAATACGTGGTCGACTTCTTGCCGAAAGTGAAGCTCGAACTGGCGGTGGATGACGAGCAAGTCGATCAAGTGGTAGAAGCCATCATTGCGACTGCGCGCACGGGTAAAATCGGTGACGGTAAAATATTCGTCGTTGGGCTTGGTCAGACCGTGCGCATACGCACCGGTGAAGCCGGTTCGCGCGCGCTGTAGCATGTACGCTGGGTAGCGGTTTTTAGCGAGGATCGGACAATGAAACGCCTTCTGTTGTTCGCAGCCTTGATCGCCTGGTCCGGAATGGCCGGAGCGGTCGTCTATAAGTGGACCGATGCGCAGGGCAAGTTGCAATACGGCGACCGGCCGCCGGACGGCGTGCATGCGGAAGTCGTGGAATTTCTCGGCGGCCACCCGGGCCGTGCCGCTTCCCCGCGGGCGGATGACTCCTCCACGCCGGCGCGGCCCCCCGCGGCGAGTCAAGCGGCGGATGACAGCGCGGCCAAGAAGGCCGTTGACGCCGACGTGGCGCAGACGCGCGAAAAGCAATGTGCGGACGCGCAGGATCGCTACAAGAAAATGATCGAGGGCCGGCGTCTCTTCAAGACCGGCGCCAACGGCGAGCGCGAGTACCTGACCTCCGAAGAAATCGATTCGGAGCGGGTGAACGCCAAGCGCGACGTCGACGCGACTTGCAATAGCCCGACGTGAGTTGCGCCCTGCGGGGCGAGTTCCACAATCCTCGCGCTTTGCCGACCGGCCTGCAAAGCCTTAGGCTACGCCTCTGATAAGGAGGCGGGGGAACGTATGCAGACAGGTTTCGTCGGGTTGGGCGCCATGGGTGCGCACATGGCGCGCAGTCTTAAGCGAGCCGGACTGCTGACCGGCGTGTGGAATCGAACCGCCGCCAAGGCCAACGCTCTTGCTGAAGAATTGCGCTGCATTCCTTTCGCTAACCTGGCGGAACTCGCCGGCAACTGCGAAGCGGTGGTGATTTGCGTGTCCGCCGACGAGGACTTGCGCGCGGTGATCGCGGATCTAGAGCCTGGCCTCAATCCCAATATGATCATCATGGACTGCTCCACGGTCGGCGCGGGTACGGCGCGCGACATCCACACTCAGCTCGACGCTCTCGGCGTCGGCTTTCTCGATTGTCCGGTGAGCGGTGGAGTCGAAGGCGCGCGCACTGCGTCGCTCGCCATCATGGTGGGCGGTGATGAGCCGGTGTATTCCCGCGCGCAAGAAATTCTGCAGGCCATGGGCAAGAACGTCGCCTATCTTGGATCGAGTGGCGCCGGGCAAGCGGCCAAAGCCACCAATCAAATCATGTGTGCGGGCATCATCCAGGCCGTCGGCGAGGCCATGGCCTTCGCGCATGCGGAGGGCCTGCCGCTCGATCGCTTGATCGAGCTGCTCGGAAAGGGCGCGGGCTCGAGTTGGTACTTCGTGAACCGCGCACCTTTCATGGCGCACAACGACTATCCGGCCGGCTTTCGGGTACGTCTGCACGCCAAGGACTTGCGCATTTGCCGTGAGATGGCCGCGCAGCACGGCGCGCAACTGCCGGTGGTGGAATCCACTCTGGCGCAATATGCGCAGTTGATCATCCAGGGCTTCGGCGATGAGGATATCTCCGCCATTTACCGGCTGAAGTCCGCCCTCTTCCCGCCGCAGCCCAAGCCCACGTGAAGTCACCGCTGCGAATCGCCACGCGCAAGAGCCAGCTCGCGCTCTGGCAGGCTGCCCACGTCGCGACGCTGCTGCGCCAAGCGCACAGCGGCCTCGAGGTCGAGCTCGTGCCCATCGTGACTCAAGGCGATCGCATTCAAGACCGATCGCTCGCCGCCATCGGCGGCAAGGGCCTGTTCATCAAGGAATTGGAAGTGGCTCTCGAAGAGCAGCGCGCCGATATCGCCGTGCATTCGATGAAGGATTTGCCGGGCGACCTTCCCGAAGGGCTGGTGATTGCCGCGGTGCTCGAACGCGCGGACCCGCTCGATGCGCTCGTCGCGGCGAAGGCTCGGGGGCTCGATGATTTGCCGCACGGTGCTCGCGTGGGAACCTCGAGCCTGCGGCGACAGGCGCAACTATTAGCGGCGCGGCCGGATCTTCGCATCGAGCCGCTGCGCGGCAACGTGGATTCGAGGCTGCGGCGCTTCGATGCCGGCGAATCGGACGCCCTCGTGCTGGCTTGCGCCGGCTTGATTCGCCTCGGGTTGGAATCGCGCATCACCGCACGTCTCGATGCCGGGATCTGCCTACCGGCCGTCGCACAAGGCGTGATCGGCATCGAGTGCCGAAGCTCGGATCAGCGTGCACTGCATTTGCTGGCGGCGCTGGAACACGCGGCCACTCGCATCGTCATGGATGCGGAGCGCGCCTTTGCCCACCGGCTGGGCGGCAGCTGCCAATCACCCATCGCCGCACATGCCAGGCTCGAGGGCGGCACATTGATACTCGATGGCCTGGTGGCGGAACCCGACGGCTCGAGGCTGCTGCGCGACGGGCAATCGGGCACAGCCGGCCATCCCGCCGCCCTGGGAGCGTTGCTGGCCGAGCGCATGTTGGCCGACGGCGCGGGTCCGTTGCTGGAGCGGCTGCGCAGCGGCTGATCTCATGTCGGCCTTGCATGGTGTCGGCGTTCTGGTTACTCGCCCCGAGCAACAGGCGATGCCGCTGTGCCGGCTGCTGGAAACTCAAGGGGCGAGTACCGTGCGTTTGCCGGCCATCGAGATCAAGCCGCTGGGGAATTCGCGCGCTACCGCGGCGCGGCTCGGCGCGCTCGAGAATTTCGACGTCATCATCTTCACGAGTGCCAACGCGGTGCGCTTCGGCGCCTCGCTGCTCGATCAGAAGCGCGATCTGACTCTGGCGGCCGTCGGCCCCGCCACAGGCCGCGCTCTGAATCAAGCAGGCTATCGGGTGGCGGTGCAGCCGACCGGGAACTCTGATTCGGAGAGCCTGCTCCTACACCCGCAGCTCGAACATCCGGCCGGCCGTCGCATACTTCTGATCAAGGGCAGTCACGGCCGTCCGTTTCTCGAGCGCGAGCTCGTGAGCCGCGGCGCAGAAGTGCTGGCCGCCGAAGTTTACGAGCGCGTGCCGGCTACTCCGAGTGAAGCCGCTCTCGCTTCGCTTGAACGCAGCTTCGCCGATCAAGAGGTACAGGTGATCACCGCCACCAGCGTGGAGATTGCAGCCAACTTGCTCAAAATTACCGCCCTCGCGCTACGCCGGCAATTCGAGCAGGCGCTCTGGCTGGTTCCCGGAGAACGCGTCGCGGCCGCGGTGCGCGAATTGGGAATGCCGGCGCCGCTGCTGCAGGCCGACTCGGCCGAAGATCAGGATTTGGTTGCGGCGCTGCTGCGCTGGCGCGCCGGGGAATCCGGCGCGTAATCGAAGGAATCGAAGAATATGCGGTGGGCGGCAGCGCCACGCGCGGTGAAATCACTGCGGACGGCGGCAACCATGGCGGGCGGCCCGGCTGCATACACTTCGTATTTGTGCAAATCATTGATGTCCTCGAGCACCGCCTCGTGAACGAATCCGCGCCGGCCACACCATCCAGGCGCAGGCTCGGACAGCACCGGCACAATGCGCAGACTCGGCGTCGCAACATCGGCGTGACGCGGGCCCGCCACTTCCACCCGTCGCGCGCCGGCCCTCCCGGCCAACTCTTCGAGTACCGCCAGCGCGTATAGATCGCGCTCGCTGCGCACCCCCCAATACACGGCCATTTCGCGCTCAATCCCGTTGCCGACCAAGTGCCTCAAGATGCTGAGCAGGGGCGCGATGCCCGTGCCACCGCCGACCAGCAGCATCGGCGCTGCGCCCGCGCGGTACACGAACTGTCCCAAGGGACCTTCAATGTTGAGCAGCGCGCTGCGCACGGTATGACTGAACAGCGACTCGGAGAACTCGCCGCCGGCGACCCGCCGCACATGCAACTCGAGCAGCCGCGAATCCTGCGGCGCGGATGCGATGGAAAAGCTGCGGCGCCGCCCGCCCGCCAACATGATGTCGATGTACTGGCCAGCTTCGAAAGGAAATGCTTCGGCGACGGGCAGTTTCAGATACAGGCCCATGACGTCGTGCGACAGCGGCAGCACACGCTCGATGCGCGCCGGCAGCCGCTTGATGAGGGCTTGCTCCGGCGTGGTGACCGCGAAGGTTTGGATCGTCACATCGCTGCGTGCGCGGGCCTGGCACAGCAGCACGTAGCCTTCTGCGGCTTCCTCAGAAGATAGTCCCAGCGGCCGGCCGTTGGGGTAATGGATCTCTCCTTGCAGCAGCCGTGCGCGGCACGAGCCGCAATTGCCGCACTTGCAGCTATGCGGCAGATTCAACGCGGCGCCGAGCGCCGCATCGAGCAGCGACTGATCCGGTGCTGCGCTGAAGCCGGCAGCGGAGTTGAGTATCCTGACGCGCAGATCCGCGGCCTGGCGCTAACCTAAGCCGCTAAGGCTGGCTGCGCTTGCTATGCAGCCATTCGCCGATCGGCTTCCACTGCTTCCAGTCGGGCCACGCCAGATATTCCGGCAGTTCCAGCACGCCCATGCCGCGCGCATAGGCACGCACGTAATTCTGCGCCTCGCGCAGAGCGCCCAAGTAGGGCACCTTGAGCTTGGTCAGATATTGATCCAGCTCTTCGTAGATCAACGTGTACTCGCGCACCCGATTGGCAATCACGGCTAGCCGCGCCTGCTTGCGCGACACCTTGCCGATTTCCAGCAATTCCGCCATGAAGTGCCCGCACGCCTTCATGTCGATGCTGGAAGGCAGCACCGGCACGATGATGGTTTCAGCGCGCCGCACCAGCTCGTTGAGCTCCGTGCCGTGGACCCGGGCCGGTGCGTCGATCACGAGCACGTCGGTGTTGCGTGCCACGTTGCGCAGACCCTCATCAAACGCGGCGACGGCGCTAATGGCGGGCAGATCGGCCGGCCGCTGCGCCAGCCAATCGAGGCTGGAACGCTGCGGGTCGTAGTCGGCAATGCACACTTGTTGACCTTCGCGCGCGAAAAACACGGCGATGTTCGTCGCCAAAGTGCTCTTGCCGCATCCGCCCTTCGCATTCAATACCATTACGTGGCGCATAGTCCCCCGGTTTTGTAGTTTTCCCTAAGGTAAAACTCGAGGCTGGATTGCGCAACCCCTGCTCGCGACTAATTGACGCTTCGGCTATGCTCTCCTCATGCGCATCGAGTTTCTGAAGATGCAGGGGCTTGGCAACGATTTCTTGGTGTTCGACGCCCCCGCGGCTGCCGCCGACGCGAAACTGGATTCGACGCAGCTGCGCGCTCTGGGCGACCGCCATACCGGCGTCGGCTTCGATCAAGCACTGATGCTGGAGACTCCCCGCGATGCGGGCACGCGGGCGTTCTACCGCGTCTTCAATTCCGACGGCACCGAGGTCGAGCAATGCGGCAACGGCGCGCGCTGTGTCGCGGCCCTGCTGTATTCGCGCGCGCCCGAATTGGGCCGCGACTTGGCGATGGGCAGCTTAGGGGGAGTGGTGCATGCGCGCGTGGCGGACGACGGCATGGTCTGCGTCGACATGGGCGTGCCCGACTTCAATCCACGCGCTCTACCCTTTGAACCGGCGCCGGACGCGACAGCGCCGGGCGCCCTCGCGCTGGCCGAGGCGCCCGCCTATTCATTGAGCGTCGATGGTGCGGAGCTCGAGATCGGCGCGGTCTCGATGGGAAATCCACACGTGGTGGTACAGGTGTCCGACGTGAAAACCGCGCCGCTCGCCCGGTTTGGGCCTAGTATCGAGAATCACCCTCGATTTCCGAGGGGAACCAACGTGGGGTTCATGCAGATCGTGAGTCGAGATCACATTCGATTGCGCGTGTTCGAGCGCGGAGTGGGTGAGACTTTAGCCTGCGGTACCGGAGCTTGTGCCGCCGTCGCCGTCGGCCGGCGGCGCGGCCTGCTGGATGAAGACGTTCGAGTTGATCTGCCAGGCGGGACCGCCAAGGTTTCCTGGGCGGCGGCGGGCGAGCATATATGGCTTACGGGGCCGGCAACCACGGTGTTTACCGGATCGATCGATATAACATGATGTATGGGAGCTGAAAGATGACAACCAGTCAGGCGCGCGGGATCAAGCAAGACGGTCTCAACGACACCACTGTCGGGGAGTATCTGCAGACTTATCCGGATTTCTTCGAGCGCAACTCGCCGCTGCTGACGAAGCTGCGGCTGCCGCACCTGCGCGACGCGGGCGCCACGGTCAGCTTGGTGGAGCGCCAAGTCGAGGTGCTGCGCGAACGCAATCAGTCGCTGGATCGCAAGCTCAAGGAACTGGTCGATGTGGCCCGCGCCAACGACGCGTTGGCCGATCGCATCCACCGTCTGAGCCAGCGTCTGATTCGCGCGCACACCCTGCTCGAAACCATCGATGCGGTGGAGACGTCGCTGCGCGAGGATTTCGACGCCATGCACTCGGTGCTGGTGTTGTTCCTCGAACAAGCACGCTCTTTGCAAGGTGCCGGGCGGTTCTTGCGCAGCACCGATCCCGCCGATCCGGACATCAAGAGTTTCGAATCGTTGCTGCAGTCGGGGAAGCCGCGGTGCGGACAGGTCCGCGATGGGCAGCGCGACTATCTGTTCGGCAAGGACTCGGCCGAGATCGGCTCGGTGGCCCTCACGCCCTTGGGGCCGAAGGGCGAACTTGGATTTTTGGCCATCGGCGCAAGCGACGCGGAGCGCTTTCACCCGGCGATGAGCACGGAGTTTCTGTCGCGCATCGGCGAACTCGTGACCTACGCCCTGATGCGTTGAGAGGCATCGTGGATTCGGGCGAGCGCGCGTGGATCGATCGATTTATTTCGCACCTGCTGCAGGAACGGCGCTTGAGCGCGCACACCGCTGCGGCCTATCGGCACGATCTTGCCACCCTGGCTGAGTTCTGCGCACGGCGCAGTCTCAAGTCCTGGGACGTGCTGGGCAATTCGCACATGCGCACCTTCGCTGCCGCCCAACATGGCGGGGGCTTGAGCCCCCGCAGCATTCAGCGGCGGCTGTCCGCCGCCCGAACTTTTTACGAATTTCTGTTGCGCGAAGGCCATTGCGCGCGCAATCCGGCGCTGGATGTGCGGGCGCCCAAGCCGAAGAAGCGGCTACCGGCCACTCTGGACGCCGATCAAATGGGCCGCCTGCTGGCATTTCGCGTCGACGATACCCTGTCGACGCGCGACAAGGCCATCATGGAGCTGTTCTATTCTTCGGGGCTGCGCCTGGCCGAACTTGTGGGGCTGGAAATGGGTGCCGTCGACTTGCAGGACCGCACCGTGCGGGTGCTGGGCAAGGGCAGCAAGACGCGCATCGTGCCCATCGGACGTTTTGCCATCGATGCATTGAAGAAGTGGCGGCAGGAGCGCGCCGGCTTGGTCAAGAGCGACGTGCAGGCGCTGTTCGTGGGCCGCAGCGGACGACCCCTGTCGGTTCGCGCCGTGCAGCTGCGGGTCGGGGCCTGGGGTCGGCGTCAAGGCATCGGGGTGCACGTCCATCCGCACATGTTCCGCCACTCCTTCGCCACCCATCTGCTCGAGTCCAGCGGTGATTTGCGCGGCGTGCAGGAATTGCTCGGCCACGCCAATATAGGTACCACGCAGATCTATACGCACCTCGATTTCCAGCATCTAGCGACGGTGTACGAAGCCGCGCATCCGCGAGCCCGGCGCCGCCAACGCAGCGCTTGAAACGGCCGGCAACGGCCCCCACCCTCTCCAGACGATGAGTCTTAGCCCTTGACATCCTCTCGCGCCATAAATGACGGGGATTCCCAGATTAGGCGTTCGATGCCCCGAACGGTGGACAGTGTGTACCCACTTACCCGACGTGCCATCCCAGTTTGCAACCGACTGGCCGTCGCACGCACCGACTTTAGGTACGCCGCTTTGAAACCGTATCGACTCAAAATGCCGCCGCATAACTGCGAAACACGGCAAGCTTATATTATCGTTTTTCCCAATTCCCAACACAAGGAGAGGCGTTTCCTCCCCGGCCTAATGGCCCGGGTATTTTCGCCGAATATCTGATGAATCATGACCCTGAGCGAATCTATGGCACGACGATTCTGGCCGTGCGGCGCGGCGGGCGGGTCGCGGTCGGCGGCGACGGCCAGGTGACCCTGGGCCAAAACGTGATGAAGGGCAATGCCCGCAAGGTGCGCCGCCTGTACGGCGGCAAAGTACTCGCCGGATTCGCCGGCGGTACGGCCGACGCCTTTACTCTGTTCGAGCGCTTCGAGGGCAAGCTGGAGAAATTCGGCAATCTCACGCGTGCCGCCATCGAGCTGGCCAAAGACTGGCGCACCGATCGCAGCCTGCGCCGGCTCGAGGCCTTGCTCTGCGTCGCGGACGCCGAGAGTACGTACGTCATATCGGGCACGGGCGATGTCATCGAACCCGAGCACGATCTGATTGCCATCGGTTCAGGCGGGAGTTTCGCGCAAGCGGCGGCCACTGCCTTCCTGCAAGGGACCGAGCTATCGGCGCGCGACATCGTCGAACGATCGCTGAACATTGCCGCCGACATCTGCATCTACACCAATCGCAATCTGACGATCGAAGAGTTGTAGCCATGTCGCAGATGACTCCGCGTGAAATCGTCGAAGAGCTGGACAAGCACATCGTGGGCCAAAAAGCCGCCAAACGTGCCGTCGCCATCGCTCTGCGCAATCGCTGGCGGCGCCAGCAGGTGGCGGCATCGCTGCGCGCGGAGATCACACCGAAGAACATTCTCATGATCGGACCCACCGGGGTGGGCAAGACCGAAATTGCCCGCCGCTTGGCCCGTCTCGCCAAGGCACCCTTCATCAAGGTAGAGGCCACGAAATTCACTGAAGTGGGTTATGTTGGCAGAGAAGTGGACTCTATCGTCCGCGATCTTGTCGACATCTCCGTCAAAATGACCCGTGAGGAGGAAATGGCCAAAGTGCGTCATCGGGCCGCCGATGCTGCCGAAGAGCGGGTCCTGGAAGTATTGCTGCCGCGCGCCTCGTCAGAGTTCGCCGGCGATGGAGCGCTGCGGGACAACGAAACCCGGCAGCGCTTTCGCAAAATGCTGCGTGAAGGCCACTTGGATGACCGTGAGATCGAAATCGAAGTGCGCGCCAGTCCGGTGGGGGTGGAAATCATGGCGCCTCCCGGCATGGAGGAAATGACCCAACAGCTGCAGGGCATGTTTCAGAACTTAGGCCAGGGCCGCACGCGCCAGCGCAAGCTCAAGATCAAGGAGGCGCTCAAGCTCTTGGTGGACGAAGAAGCGTCGAAAATGATCAACGAAGAGGAACTGAAAGTCCGCGCCGTGGAAAATGCAGAGCAGAACGGCATCGTGTTCATCGATGAAATCGACAAAATCGCCCGCCGCCAGGAAACCACCGGGGCCGACGTGTCGCGCGAAGGCGTGCAGCGCGACCTCCTGCCCTTGGTCGAGGGATGCACGGTGAATACCAAGTACGGCACCGTGAAGACCGATCATGTGCTGTTCATTGCGTCCGGCGCCTTTCACATGTCGAAGCCCTCCGACCTGATCCCCGAACTGCAAGGCCGTCTGCCGATTCGGGTCGAATTGGAGGCTCTGGTGGTCGAGGATTTCGTGCGCATTTTGACCGAGCCCGACGCCTCGCTATGCCGCCAATACACCGCCCTTCTCGCCACCGAAGGGGTGGAACTGGAATTCGTCGACTCCGGCGTGCAGCGGCTCGCCGAAGTGGCCTTCGAGGTGAATGAGCGCACGGAAAATATCGGCGCGCGGCGCCTGCACACCGTCATGGAACGGCTGCTGGAAGGCGTATCCTTCGACGCCGCCGATCGCAGCGGCAGCCATGTCCGCATCGATCGGGAGTATGTCGAGGCGAATCTCGGCGAACTGGTGAAGGACCAGGATCTGTCACGGTACATCCTCTAGTTTCGACACGCCCGTGCCCCAGCCCACCGACATCAAATTACGCACCGCCTCGCGGCTGCTCGACGTGCAGTTCGACGACGGCTCGCACTTCGAACTGCCCTTCGAATACCTGCGGGTTTTCTCCCCATCCGCCGAGGTGAAGGGCCACGGCGGCGGCGAAGGCGTGCTGCAAACGGGCAAACAAAACGTGGGCATTACCGGCGTCGAACCGGTGGGCAACTATGCCCTGCGCCTGCTGTTCGACGATGGCCACAATACGGGGCTTTACACTTGGACTCTCTTGCACGAGTTGGGGCGGGATCGCAGCCGCAACTGGGCGCGATACTTGGAGCGCTGCGCCCTAGCCCAGAAAGCGGCGCCCCGGTGACCCACCGGGCAGCTTAAGGCAGGCGGCGGCCGCGGTCGGCTACAATGCCTCAAGCAATCAAGGGCCGCCATGGATAACACAGACCGCAAGGTCGACTTCGGATTTGAAAAGGTCTCCTGGGAGGACAAGGCTGGGCGCGTCCGCTCGGTATTCGCGTCAGTGGCGGGGAGATACGATGTCATGAACGATCTGATGTCGTTCGGCGTGCATCGATTATGGAAGCGGTTCACGCTCTCCCTGACCGGCCTCAAACAGGGCGGACGGGCGCTCGACGTCGCCGGCGGTACCGGGGACCTCGCTCTTGGCTTGCTACGCCAAGTGGGCAAATCGGGGCGAGTGGTGCTGTCGGACGTGAACCCCGCCATGCTGGATATCGGCCGCGACCGCCTGCTCGACAAGGGCTTCGTCGGCAACGTGGAATGCATCGTCGCCGATGTCGAACGCCTGCCCTTCGATGATAATTCCTTCGATTGCATCACCATCGGCTTCGGCCTGCGCAATGTGACCGACAAAGCCGCTGCGCTCGAGTCCATGTACCGCGTGCTCAAGCCCGGCGGCCAACTGCTGGTGCTGGAATTCTCAACGCCCGTGGCGCCCGGCCTTAAGCCGATTTACGACGCCTATTCCTTCAAGGTGCTGCCGCTGCTGGGCCGGCTGGTCGCCGATGACGAGGCCAGCTACCGCTATCTGGCGGAATCGATTCGCATGCACCCGAATCAAGAGACACTGCTCGAAATGTTGCGCGCCGCCGGTTTCGCGCAGACGCGCTACCACAATCTGAGCGGCGGCATAGTGGCCGTGCATCGCGGCTACAAGATCTGACATGCCTGCGACCCCTGCATGGCTGGCCTCGGCCGAAGCGCTGCTCAATCGCTGCATCGGCGACTCGGCGCAGGCCACGGCGCTGGCGCGCACCCTTGAAGGCACCTCGTTGGCCGTAGAGGTCACGGCAATCACGCGCATTCGCGCCGGCGTATCCGGCGGACGCTTAAACTTGCTCACCGGCGACGCATCCGCCGACGCATCCGCCGCATCCGCCGCATCCGCCGCGGTGAATGCCGCCATTTCGGGATCAGTGCCGGCGCTTTTGCAATTGTTCAAGGGCGCCGGCATACGCGATGGCAAAGGCGCGGCGCCGGGTCGCGCCGCGCAAATTCGCGGCGATGCGGAAATCGCCAATCGCTATCGGGAGCTGTTCATGCTGGCCCGGCCCGATCCGGAGGAAGAACTGTCGCGCTGGATCGGCGATTTTCCGGCACGGCGTGTGTCGCAGTTCGCCGCCCGCGCGCTGCAAACGGCGCGGCGCGTGCGCCGCACGGCGGCAGAAAATATCGCCGAGTACCTGCAGGAGGAAGGCCGCGATCTCGTGAACAAAACCGAGCTCGAGGAGTTCTTGCGCGGCGTGGACAGTCTGCGGGACACTGCCGATCGAATCGAAGCTCGGCTCAAGCGGCTCGAGCAGCGCGTCAAGGGCGCCGCTTGATGCGGCTGCGGGTCCTCGCTCGGCTGCTGCAGATTCAGCGCGCCCTGGTCAGGCACGGCTTGGACGATTTCGTACGGGCGACGCATTTGTACAGGCCGTTCCGCTTTCTGGTCTATCTTTCACCCTGGACCTGGTTTCAACGCAGCATAGGCTCCAGCCGCGGCGAACGGCTGCGTCTGGCGCTCGAGGAGTTGGGGCCGATCTTCGTCAAGTTCGGCCAGGCGCTGTCGACCCGACGCGACTTGCTGCCCACCGACATCGCCGATGAACTGGCGAAGCTCCAGGATCGTGTCCCGCCCTTCGACGGCGCGATTGCGGCCGCATCCATCGAAAAATCCTTCCGCTCGCCGCTTGCCGACGTGTTCGGCCGCTTTGATCCAGTGCCGCTCGCCGCCGCCTCCATTGCCCAGGTTCACGTCGCCACGCTGCAAGACGGCCGCGAAGTCGTGGTCAAGATACTGCGACCGGGGATGCGCGAGATCATCGATCTGGACTTGGAAGTGCTGCAATACCTGGCCGAGCTTGCCGACGAGTACTGGCGCGAGGCGCGCCGGCTGCGGCCGGTGGAACTGGTGCGCGAGTACCGCAACACCATTCTCGATGAGCTGGACCTGTTGCGCGAGGCCGGAAACGCCGCGCAGCTGAAGCGCAATTTTGCGGGCTCCTCACTGCTGTACGTGCCCGAGGTGTACTGGGACTACTGCCGCGTCGACGTCATGGTCATGGAGCGCATTCACGGCGTCGTCATCAATGATCTGCAGGAATTGCGCGCACGTGGTGCGAATATCCGCAAACTGGCGGAGAACGGCGTGGAGATCTTCTTCACGCAGGTGTTTCGCGACAATTTCTTCCATGCCGACATGCATCCGGGCAATATTTTCGTACAACTCGACGACCCGGAGAAACCGCGCTATGCGGCTGTGGACTTCGGCATCGTGGGCACCCTGGCGCCGCGCGATCAACACTACTTGGCCGAGAATTTTCTGGCCTTTTTCGACCGCGACTACGGCCGTGTCGCGTCCCTGCACATCGAATCAGGCTGGGTTCCCGCGGGCACGCGGGTCGATGAGCTGGAGTCCGCCGTGCGCACGGTTTGCGAACCCATATTCAACAAGCCGCTGCAGGAAATTTCCTTTGCGCAGGTGCTGCTGCGGCTGTTCGAGATTGCGCGCCGCTTCGACATGCAGGTGCAGCCGCAGCTCATTCTGCTGCAAAAGACTCT
>JANXZQ010000060.1 GCA_025355445.1 Gammaproteobacteria bacterium | reverse complement strand
GACGGGCGTTTCAAGGCGGCGATCAGCGGTGCCGGCAGCGGCAATCAATTGTCGACCTATGGCAGCGACCAATACGTGCTCCAATACAACAGCGAGTTGGGACCGCCGTGGCGCAATACAGCGTTGTGGCTCAAGGTCTCGTATCCGTTCTTTCATGCCGACCGCATTCATACGCCGACGCTGTTCCTGGGTGGCGAGAAAGACTTCAACGTGCCCATCATCGGCGGCGAACAAATGTATCAGTCGTTGCGCACTCTCGGCGTGCCTTCGCAGCTTGTGGTCTATCCGGGGCAGCATCACGTATTCACGCGGCCCAGTTACGTCAAAGATCTCGCCGACCGCATGTCGGCATGGTTGGACCGCTTCATACCGGCGAAGTAATCGGTGCAATAACCGGCGCGACGACCAAGGTCTCGCGTCGGAAGGTCTCGTGTCAGGGAGCCGCGGTTCGAGCCAGCACCGCAACGCCGTCGACGGTGCCGCGAATGGCGGCGGTGGAATCGGCGACGCCCTCCGGCCATTCAACCTTGATATCGCCCGTGACGGCGCCGGGGCCGACAAGATGTAGAGTCGCCCGAAGCGTACCGGTCCGGTCCACGGGCTTGTCGATTTCTCCGCTGATCGCCAAGTCTTCGGTCCAGCGCACCTCGGTCAAGCTGACGCGAATCGCTGCGGCAGCGGCCATGACTCTGAACGTACCCCCGCGCAGGCCCACGCCCTGTCCGGTTGAATTACCGCCGAGGCGTGCGATCACATCGCCGGCGGTCGTTACCGCGGCATTGACCCAGCGCAGCTGCTCGGCATTGGCCCGATTGCCAGGCACTGCGATCGCGGGTTCGACGCGCGCGGCACGCTCGGCGAAGTGCGGCACCAGGCGCAGCGGCGGGATCGCCGCCGCGCAGGAGACGTCGCCCGGCTCGAGAGTGTCGATGAAGCGGCGCACGATCCGGGCGGCGCAGCCACTACGCGCGTGCGACAGAGCGTTGACGTGGAAGCTATTGGCAACCCGAATCTGAGTTCCATTTTTGAAGGCCGCCGCCACGGCGGCGCCGTCGGCCATGGTAGTGATGCTGTCGAGTTCACCGGAGATAATGAGCGCCGGAATGTCCGGATAGTGCGCGTCGGCGGCAACGACATGCGACGCCGGATGGCTGGGAGGCGGCGCCGGCCACTTCACGCATTGATCGATGAAACTGTAATCGAGCGGCATGCCGCGATACTCGTCGATGCTGAACGGCGCATAAGTGTCCGGCAGGGTGCGCTTGCGTGCGCTGACGGCGCGGTCGCGATCCGCGGTGCGTAACGCAGGCGTCAGGCGCATATCGAAAATCTGCGGTGGATCCTGGCACATCACGGCCGCTGCCAGTCCGGCGCTGTATTTGGTTGAATCGCCCGTGGGATCGCGCGAGTCCACGGCGCTGGCGGTCTCGGCCATGAGCCGCAACAGCGGCGCGCGATCGCCGGCCGTGAAGGCCCGAGCCGCAGCGTCGAGCTCGCGAACGGTGGCGAAGGCCGGCGCGCCGCCGTACATGACGATGGCGAGTTGCGAGGCATCGGCGATAAATTCGCGCTGCTTGCCGTCGCTGTCCGCGGCGCTCGCCGCAGCCGGGTGCGAGCGCAACTCCTGCAGCACCGGTTGGATGTGATCCATCGAGGTGCCGGGAAGCGCCGCGCAGGGCTTGAAACGCCGGCATGCGATATTGAATTTATCGCGCATTGCCGGTGCATAACTCGGATACCACGCATAGTCGGCGCCGTTCAGCGGATACGCGCCGTCGAGTACGATGGAGCGCAGTACATGCGGATGCGTGACGGCAAACACCTGTTCGAAATAAGTCCCGTAGGAGTCGCCGTACAGATCGATGCGGCGGATGTTGAGGGCCTTAAGAATCGCGGCCAGATCGTCCGCGGCGTAGGCCGTACTGTACAGCGGTGCGCGCCCGCCCAAGGAGTCGCCGCAGGCGCCGTTCAGCTCCACTGTCCACTTTTCCGCCGTCTGCAGTTCGCGGCAGTCCACGGCGCCGGACTGACCGGTGCCGCGATTGTCCATGATCAGCACATCGCGCCGCTGCCGCAGAGGCTTGAACAGCGTCAGATAGGCATCGCGGGATTCGGTCGCCGGATACCCTGGACCGCCTTCGGTGGCGACCAGCGTGCCCAAGGATTCACCCGCGCCTGAATGCGGGTAGTACTCGAAGTAAATCGAAATGCGTCCGGGAATTGCCCCCGTGGGATCCAGCGGCCGATCGAATGAGCCGCAGTAAGCGGGCGCGCCCGGACAGCGCCGCAATTCGATCGATCCTTTGAGGAGGGTATCGTGGCCCAACGCCATCGAATTCAGGCATAGCAGCGTGAGCGCAGCGCATAACTGAATATGCAGACCCTGCACGGCGCGCCGCCGAGGTAGTGCTTCACATTGCTGATCGCCCATGGTCTCAGAAGTGTTACTCAAGCGCCGCGGCGGTGCAAATCCGACTGTCGTAAATTTCTTAAAAAGCGTCGCTTCGGTGCACTGGCTCGCGGCGGTTTGTTGCTATTGTGAAAGCACCTTAAGGCTTGGGGTTTCATCATGACCGCGCGCGACACCATGCTCAATCGGCTGCGGGGACGCAATTTCGATACGGCTTTGGAGAGGGAGTTCTATTGTAGTCCGGAAGACTACCAAGTGGACCTGGACATGATTTGGTATCGCGACTGGTTGTTCGTCGGCCACGACTGCGAGGTATCGAATCCGGGCAATTACCTGACGGTGCAGATCGGCGAGTATCCGGTGGTGGTGGTGCGCGACCGCGATGGCGGCTTGCGTGCCTTTCACAACACCTGCCGGCATCGTGGCTCGAGGATTTGCTCGGCTGGGCGTGGCACGGCGCCGCGTCTGGTGTGCCCGTACCACCAATGGACGTACGCGCTGGATGGCCGCTTGATCGCGGCGCGCGATATGGGCAGCGAATTCGATAAGTCGCAGCACGGCCTAAAGCCCGTGCATTGCGCCAGCGTGGCAGGGTACATTTGGATTTCATTGGCCAGGGTCGCGCCGGATTTTGCAGCCATTCGGCGCCACTTCGAACCGTATTTCCAACCGCACCAGCTGCACAATGCGAAAATTGCCTTCGAGTCGACCATTATCGAGCAGGCCAATTGGAAACTCGTTTGGGAGAACAATCGGGAGTGCTATCACTGCGCTGCCAACCACCCGGAACTGATCCGGACTTTCCCGGAGGATCCCACGGCGACCGACGGCGAGGATGCCGCCTCGGACCCCAAAACGGCCGCGAAATGGGCTCACTGGGAGTCCATCGGCTTACCGAGCAAGTTTCACATCTCTCCCGACAGCCAGTATCGGACCGTGCGTACCCCGCTGCTCGAGGGTTCAGTGAGCTTCACCATGTCGGGTCAGGCCGCCGTACGCCGGCCGCTGTCCGATTCCGTGGTAGAACCGGACGTAGGCAGTCTGCTGATGTTCCACTTTCCTACGACCTGGAACCATGTGTTGGCCGATCACGCCATTTCCTTTCGGGTGCTGCCCGTAAGCCCCACCCGGACTCAGCTGACCACCAAGTGGCTGGTGCATAAGGACGCCGTCGAGGGCGTGGACTACGACGTGAAGGAGTTGACGAAGGTGTGGCTGGCGACCAATGCGGCGGATACGGTGAACTGTCAGGAAAATCAGATCGGCGTCAATTCGCCGGCCTACGACCCTGCGCCTTATTCTCCGGTCCATGAGGCCGGCGTCACCCAGTTCGTGCACTGGTATTGCACGCATCTTGAGGGCAGACTATTGGACGATGGAAAGTAGACTCATTTGACGGGCTGGCGCGAGCTCATCGCGGGCATTCTGTCGTGAGGTATTCGGCCTGGGGGCTGCTGCGCGGCGCGCTGTCGGGGCAGCGTCATTGGCCGCAAGCTTGGCGCGATGCGGTCCCCAAACCGCGCTACGACGTCATCATTGTCGGCGGCGGTGGACATGGACTCGCCGCTGCCTACTACCTTGCAAAGAACCACGGCATCGACAAGGTGGCGGTGATTGAACGCGGCTGGATCGGCGGCGGCAACACCGGCCGCAACACCACCATCGTACGCTCAAATTATCTGTTTCCCGAGAGTGCGCGCCTCTATGACTTCTCGTTGCAGTTGTACGAGAGTCTCTCCCAGGCGTTGAATTTTAATATCATGCTGAGCCAGCGCGGCCTCGTCATGCTGGCGCATAGCCGTCACGATCTCGATGCCATGTCGCGCTGGGCCAATGCCATGCGTATGAACGGAATCGCGGCCGAGTTGCTGACCCGGGACCAGGTGGGCGCTTTGGCCCCCGCGCTCGATCTGTCGCCGCAGGCACGACTGCCGGTGCTCGGCGGATTCACGCAGCGGCGTGCCGGCACGGCGCGACACGACGCAGTTGCCTGGGGATATGCGCGTGCCGCTTCCGCCCTGGGCGTCGACATCATTCAGAACTGCGAGGTTGTGGACTTCATCAAACAGGACGGCCGCGTGGCCGGGGTGAGCACCAGCCGCGGGCGCATCGGTGCCGAACGCGTCGGCATCGCGGCCGCGGGGCACAGCTCGGTGCTGGCGAAACTGGCCGGCTTTCGTCTTCCGGTGACGAGTTACGCGCTGCAGGCCATGGTGAGCGAACCCATCAAACCCGTGCTCGACACCGTGATTTTATCGCCGGGCACCGGCGCGTACGTGAGCCAGTCGGACAAGGGCGAAATTGTCATGGGGGCCATGCTCGATTTGTTCCCCTCGTATGCACAGCGCGGCAGTTTTGCGGTCAAGCAGGCCATCATTGCCGCAACCCTGGAATTATTTCCATCCTTCAGCCGCTTGAATTTAATGCGCCAATGGGCGGGCATCGTCGACGTGGTGCACGACTCCAGCCCCATCATCGGCCCCACTCCTATCCCCAATCTGTATATCAATTGCGGCTGGGGGACCGGCGGCTTCAAGGCCATCCCCGTCGGCGGTTGGACGCTTGCCCATGTGCTGGCGACGCAGAAAAGCCACCCGCTGGCTGAGGCCTTTCAACTCGAGCGCTTCGTTACCGGGCGCCTCATCGACGAGGCGGCCGCCTCGGGAATTGCGCACTAGTGATGCAGATTCCTTGCATCCACTGCGGCCCGCGCGACGAGAGCGAGTTCACCTGCGGGGGCACCTCGCACATGACTCGGCCGGGGCTGGAAAAAAGTGATCAGGTCTGGGGTGAGTACCTGTTTTTTCGCGACAATCCCAAGGGCCTGCACTGCGAGCGCTGGCGCCACACGCAGGGCTGCGGGCAGTGGTTCAATCTTGTACGCAACACGTTCACTCATTCAATCGAGTCCGTGTACGCCATCACCGATCCGCCGCCATGACGGCATCGCGACTGGCAGCGTCAGTGGGATCCCAAATTGACCGCTCCCGACGGCTGAGCTTCGAGTTCAACGGTCGCAGCTTGAGCGGATTCGCCGGCGATACTCTGGCTTCGGCATTGCTGGCAAACGGCGTACAGCTGGTGGGGCGCAGCTTCAAGCTGCATCGCCCGCGCGGCATCATGTCCTGCGGAGTGGAGGAGCCCACGGGGCTGGTGGATTTAGGTCAGGGCGACAGGCGAACTCCCAACATGCGCGCGACGCTCGTCGAGCTCTACGACGGGCTGGTCGCATGCAGCGTCAATTGCTGGCCCAGCGTCGGCTTCGATATCGGCGCCGTCAACAACCGATTTGGCGCGTTGTTGCCGGCAGGATTCTATTACAAGACCTTCAAATGGCCCAGTTGGCATGTGTTCGAACCCTCGATTCGCCGCATGGCGGGACTCGGCAGAGCTTCCCGGCAGAGCGATCCGGACCGCTACGAGGAAACGGCGGCACGCGCCGATGTGCTGGTCATCGGCGGCGGCCTTGCGGGCTTGAGTGCGGCGGTGGCGGCAGCCGAAGCGGGTGCGGACACCTTGCTGGTCGCAAGCGCCGCCACACTCGGCGGTGCGCTGGCGTGGCGCGGCGACGCCCTCGTTGCCGAACTCATCGAACGCGCCAAACGCAGCGGCGTGCGGCGGCTGACACGGACCCTGGCATTCGGCATTTACGACCACAATCTCGTGTGCGCCCGCGAGATGCTGCCAATGGCGGGTAGGCCTGGCTCCGAGCGCGGAGTGCTGCGCGAGCGGCTGTGGAAAATCCGTGCGGGCGCCGTCATTGCGGCCGCGGGGGCGTTCGAGCGTCCGATGATTTTCCCGAACAATGATCGCCCGGGCGTGATGCTGGCGGGCGCCGCGGATAAGTATGCGCATGCATTTGGGGTCGCCTGCGGCCAACGAGCGGTGATCGCGGCCAACAGCGATTCCGCCTATCAGGTTGCCGACTCTCTGCGCGCCGCCGGGGTAAATGTCATTGCATTGGTCGATCGGCGGCCGCAGCCGGACATCGGCGCGGCGACCGTGCACGCGCGTACCTTCGTCAATGCAGGGATCGCCAAAGTGGGCGGCGCTCGCGCCGTGCGCAACTGCACTGTCATTGCCACGGATTCGGACGGCGCGCGCCCGCAGCGGCTGGACTGCGACCTGATATTGAGCGCGGGCGGCCACGCGCCCGCCGTGCACTTGCATTCGCAGGCGGGCGGGAAATTGCGCTGGGTCGAAGAGTCGGCCATGTTCGTGCCCGACGGCGCGGCGCCCGGGCTGTGGAGCGCCGGCGCCTGCGCGGGCATCTTTGCGCGCGACGCGGTAGTCGCGCATGCGGCGCAACTGGCGACGGCACTCGTCACCGGGCGGCCCGTGCCGGCAGCGCCGGTAGGCGGAGCCGGACGCTCGCTGGCGGCCACACACATGGCCGGGGCATCCGGCAAACAATTCGTGGATCTGCAAAACGATGTGGCGGTCGGGGACATCGGGCTGGCCGCGCAGGAGAACTATCGATCGGTGGAGCATTTGAAGCGCTACACCACCACCGGCATGGGCACGGATCAGGGCAAGACCAGCAATGTCAACGCGCTGGTGTTGATGGGCGAATTCACCGGCCGCGAGCCTGCGGCCGTGGGCACCACGAAATTCCGGCCGCCGTTCGCTCCGGTCACGCTGGGTCTGTTGGCCGGCCGCCGGGTGGGCGTGTTGTATCGGCCGTTGAAACGCCTGCCTGCGCATTCTTGGCATCAAGCGCACGGCGCCCTGTTCGAGCAGTTCGGCAACTGGCTGCGGCCGGCTGCTTATCCATTGCATGGCGAATCGTTGCACTCTGCGGCGCAGCGGGAAGCCGGCGCGGTGCGCAAGGCGGCGGGCCTGCTGGATGGCTCACCGCTGGGTAAGCTGGAGATTTTTGGGCCCGACGCCGCGCATTTCCTGGACCTCATGTATGTGGGCACGATGTCCAACTTGAGCATCGGACAAGCCCGCTATGGATTGCTGCTGAATGAAAATGGCATCGTGGTCGACGACGGCATCGTGGCCCGCCTTGGGCCGCAGCACTATTGGGTCAACACCACCAGTGCGGGAGTGGAGCGCACGGCGGCGGCATTCGAAGAATGGCTGCAATGCGAATACACAGAGTTGCGGGTGTTGGTGACTCCCGTGACCTCGCGTTGGGGCAATGTCACCGTCGCCGGTCCCCGCGCTTGGGATTGGCTTGCATTGGCGGGCTTCGATACGGCATTGTCGCCGAGTTCGATGGGCCACATGACGATGCATGACAGCACGCTGCAAGGCATACCCTTGCGCGTGCTGCGCGCCAGTTTCAGTGGCGAACTCGGCTACGAAATCAACATCCCGGCGAATCATGCCGCCGCATTGCTGGAGCGGCTCTGGGCCCGCGCCGGAGAATTGTCGGCGGTGCTGTACGGAATCGAAACGCTCGAGATCATGCGCACCGAAAAGGGATTCATCCATATCGGCACCGACACCGACGGCACGACACTGCCGCAGGACGTGGGCTTCGCGCGCGCCCTCGAGCGCAAGGCCGCCAATTTCGTCGGTCGACGCTCGCTGCTCCGGCCCGCCGCGCTCGATCCCAATCGATTTCAGCTGGTGGCGTTGTCGCCGCTGGATCAGCGCACTCTGCTGCCGGTGGGTGCGCAAATTGCCCCCCGCGAGCCGCCCACCCAGACCGAAGGCCATGTCACCTCCAGTTATTGGAGCCCGGAACTAGGGCGCCCGGTGGCCTTGGGGCTGTTGGCGCGAGGGACGCAGCGACTGGGGGAGAAAATCAGGATTCATCATCTGGGCGCCACTATCGATGCGGAAGTAGTCAAGGCGCCGTTCATCGATCCCAAGGGCGAGCGTCTGCGTGGATAGCTCGCGCACCGCGTATTCCCCCATTGCCGTGGAAGGCTTGTCCGCCGGCGGCGACGATGAGTTTCTTGCGGCGTCGCTGCGTTATTTCGATTTGCAAGGCAGCTTCGCTGCAATACTGCGCAATGCCGTCGGTGCGGCACTGCCGGAGCCGCTACGGGTCATACGATCTGACCCCGGCGCGATCCACGCGCCATTTTTGCTGGTGTGGCGCGGGCCGACAGCGACGCTGTTATTGACCAAGAATCAAGCGGAGTTTGCACGCCTCGAAGGCGAGCTCGCGGCCGCGGCGGACGGCTGCATGGTGGATCAGACCGGAGGCGTGTGTGTAATCCGGGTGCGAGGACGCAGGACGGAGGATTTATTGGCGCGTCTGGGGTCAGACAGGGTGATCCCCGGTCTGGGTGAGGCGCTCACCGGCCGGCTGGCGGAGTTGCAGGTGACCGCCATTCGCGCAGACGCGGATGAAGTCCTGCTGCTCGTCGAGCGGGTATACGCCGATCATCTGCTCGAATGGATAGCCGTCACGGCCCGCGATTTCTAGTTGTGACCGCCGGCGATCTTAGGGAGGGTGCATGAGCGGCCGTCGATCGTTTATCCGAATTATCCTGTATACGCTGACCGTGCTCATCTCGCTGATCGCCCTCTCGGCGATCATGGTGGTGTGGCGCGCGCCGGAAGCAGAGGCATGGTTGTGGCGTTTCCGCGAGGGACATCCCACCCTGTCCTCGGTCAAGCCGACGCTCGCGGCTCCGCTGCGCTGGTTCGACGATTACTACGTGGTGGGGGACATGGGGGAGGGCGCTTTCGCCATCGGCGAACCGCTGTATGGCCAGTGCAACTTCAGTTACCTCATCGTCGGATCTCGGCGGGCGCTGTTGTTCGACACGGGGCCGGGGGTGCGGGACATTTCACCGGTGGTGCATGCCCTCACCTCACTTCCCATGGAGGTGTTGCCCTCGCATCTGCACTTCGATCACACCGGAAATCTGCATCGCTTCGACGATGTGGCGCTGCCTGACCTGCCGGCGCTGCATACACAGGTGCACGACGGCGTATTCTCGCTGGGCCTGTATCAGAGCTTGGGTTTCGTGGAGGGGTTCGAGCGCAGGCCCTTCCGAGTCGCCCACTGGCTCCAGCCTGGCTCGGAGATCGACTTGGGTGGGCGGCGTCTGCAACTGCTGAATGTGCCGGGGCATACGCCTGAATCGGTGGTGCTGGTGGATCGGGGCGCCAACCGGGTCTACGCGGGCGATTTCATCTACCCATCCGACATTTACGCCTTCCTGCCCGGCGCTAATCTCGCGGACTATGCCGCGAGCGCGCGGCGCGTCGATGCAATAGTGGACGAGCAAACGAAGTTCCATGGGGCGCACGGCTGTGATCGTCCGCCGCTGGTGGATGTGCCGACTCTGTCGCAAGTCGATGTGCGGGCTCTTGGAGTTGCGCTGACGCTCGCAGCCGGCACGTCCGGCCCGTTGGGCAGCGGTCGGTTTCCGCGCGTAATTCCCGTCAATCAGCGGATGATGTTGATGGCGACGTACCCGTGGATGGCACACTGAGATGGGGTGATTGCGACTCCCGCATACGTTTCGCTGCCGTGATGGTATTGGCGAGCAGCATGGTCACGGTCATCGGGCCGACGCCGCCGGGAACGGGTGTAATGTAGGAGGCCTTTTGCGAGACACCCTCGAAGTCCACATCACCCACGATCTTGCCGTTCGGCAGCCGATTGATGCCCACGTCGATGACCACGGCGCCGGTCTTCACCATTTGCGGCACGATGATATTGGGCCGGCCGGCAGCCACCACTAGAATGTCCGCGAGAATGGTGAATTGCGCCAGGTCGCGAGTCTTGGCGTGGCAAATGCATACGGTCGCGTCCCGCTGCATCAGCATCATGGCAGTGGGCTTGCCGACGATATTGCTCGCGCCGACCACTACCACGTTCTGTCCGGCGATCGGAATACCCTCCGCCTCCAGAAGCTTCTGCACCCCGTACGGAGTGCAGGGCGGGAATACCGCGGTTCCAAGAGCCAGGCTGCCGACGTTGTAAAGATGAAATCCGTCGACATCCTTCTCGACCGCGATGCGCTCCAATACCGCGTGCACCGGCAGATGGCGGGGTAGGGGGAGCTGCACCAGAACGCCATGCACGGAAGCATCGCGATTCTGCTCCTCGATCACCTCCAGCAAGCTTTCCAGTTCCGTGGACGCGGGAAGCACGATGACCAACGACTCTATGCCGACATCGGCGCAGGCCTTGGACTTATTCGACACGTACAGACGCGAGGCGGCATCGTCGCCCACCAATATGACGGTGAGCTTGGGAGGCACGCCGAATTTCGCCTGAAAGCTCGCGGCCTCGATGCGTAGCTCTTCGCGAAGGCGTTTGGCGTGTTGGCGGCCGTCAATGATCTTGGCGCCCGTGGCGTGGACGGCTGGTTGAGTGTCAAGCATGTTATTTGCAAGCATATTGTTGGCGCAATGTTAACACAGCCGCCCAGTGGACTAAGCCGGTCATCGCCCGCTCCGGAACTAAACATTTTCCAGATGTGCAGGCACTTATCTCACGAGTCAACCTGACTTTCGACTCTGGGAAAACATCATGCACATACTACGTGCCGCATCGAGCGGCGTGACGGGGATTTTTTGCGGCCTGATTCTGGCGAGCTGCGGCGGCGGATACGGAGGCGCCAATGGCGCGGGAACCATGTCCGCTGCTACCGTCAGCGTCAGCGTGAATCCAACGAGCATCACTCAGGGTCAATCGATCGTGGTGACATGGTCTTCGAACGGCGCTAGTTGCACAGCCAGCGGCGGGTGGAGCGGCAGCCTTGCGGCAACCGGAACGCAAACCGTGACCCCGGCAGCGGTGGGCACCGACACTTTCAACTTGAGCTGCACGGGCGGTGTGTACAGCGCCGGGATGGGTTCTGCCAGTCTCACGGTGAGCGCCGCGACCGCGTTCTCGCTGACCAATCTGGTAGCGGACACCTCCGGAGGGGCTGCGGCAAACGTCGATGCGAATCTAGTGAATCCCTGGGGTATATCGATTCCTGCCGGGAATTTCCCCGCATGGGTGGCGAACAATCATTCGGAGACGTCTACACTCTACGACGGCGACGGCAAGGCACAGCCGAATGCGGCTCCGCTCATCGTGCAATTTGCGGTGGCCGAGGGCGGTACGACGTTCGATCCTACGGGAATCGTCTTTAACGGCGGCACCGACTTCACTGTGACGAGCGCCGGCATATCCGGGGTCGCCAAATTTATTTTCGACGGGGAGGGCGGCATGATTGCGGGATGGTCACCGGGGGTCGATCTCACCCATGCCGTCACCATGTACACCGATGCCGGAGGCGCGGTCTACAAGGGACTGGCCATCGCGCAGAATAACGGCAATTTCTTTCTGTATGCCACGGATTTTCACAACGGTAAGATCGACGTTTGCCGCAGCCCCTCCGGAGGTGTCCGCTACCAGATTGGTCAGCGAGAACGCGGTCGCGGCGCTCACCGTGAGACTGGCAGAACCCATCCCGGCGCTG
>JANXZQ010000055.1 GCA_025355445.1 Gammaproteobacteria bacterium | reverse complement strand
AACCCCGTGCCGACCACGATCACGAGCAGCAATATCGCGAACCAGCGACCGAAACGGCCGCGGGATCCGCGCCGTCCCGTGGAATTCGGAACTTCAATCCGCGTCATGAGCTGAACGCCGCCGCGCCCTTTGGCCCTTTCGGAAGTTGGTGGAGCCGGGGATAGTATTAACCTCGATACCCCTCACGGTACCACGATCCAGTCCGCCGCTACTCGTCGTCGTCGTCATCGAGGGGTATTCCCGAGGGACGCAGACCGGCGGCGTGCGCCCCCGCAGGCACCGCGATTGATTGGAAAGCACGCGGCGCCGCCAGGCTGAAAAACTTGCCGAGATTGTCGGCATACGCATCCGCGTAGTACCCGGGACCAATCAGTCCAATGTTGAAATTGGTTTCGACCATCCGCAGAATGCTACCGAAGTCGTGAGCGTCGTTGTCAACGTAGCCAGCCGGTGTATAAGCCGACACGACGAGCAGCGGCACGCGGAATCCGTACGTATAGCCGGTTCCCCAGCCGCTCGGCTGACCGATGCGCGGCGGCGGCACGTGGTCGTAGAAGCCGCCCCAATCGTCCCAGGTCACGATGATCGCGGTGTCCTGCCAGTATGACTCGCCGCCCAGGCAAGCCGTCTGCGTGCCGATCGCGTTGACAATCGAAGCGATCCAGGCCGGGCCGCCGCCGGTGTTGAGTTTGGGATGATCGGAGTTCGCACCGTCGGGCATCGACCATACCACCGCCGGGAGCTTGCACTGCTGGATGTCGGTGAGCAACTGGGCCGGGTTCAACACCATGTGCGCTTTCCATTCCGCGCCAGTGCAGTTCTTCTTGCCGCTGGGCGTAGTCACCGGAACGCAAATGTGGGAGATCGAATCGGGCGCCGACCAGACGAAGCTCGCGCTTGGCGTGTAATACGACCAGCTCACGCCGGCGAGGTCGAGTTGATCGCTGAGAGTCGGTCGCTCAAAGCAGGGATAAATGGGCGCGTTGGTGGTTTCGCTGCCCGACGGATCGATCAGGTTGACTCGAGTGTTGGGCGTGGCGATACAGCCGTTGTTATTTGGCGTCGAAGAGTTATCCGCGACGAACAGCACGCTGCTCTCGGTCGGCGCCGAAGTGCCGCCAAACAGGAACTGGTGGGCCGCGAAGCTCGGACCTTGGTTGGTCTGGAACATGCGATTGGCGAAGCCGAACTGCTTGGCTATGTCGAAGTACGGCTGCACGCCGCCGGTCGAGTTATCGACATATTTGAACTGCGGATTCTGCGGCGGGACGCAGCCCTTACCGATCACCAAGGGGATCAGGTCGGCGCCGTCCATTTTGCCATGGTCGTACATTTGCTCGAAAGCATGGTGCGAGTGGCTAATGTCGTAGCAATCGGACAGCGGCAGTGACGTTAGCGGCACCGTCTGCCCTTTGGAATTCATGCCGCTGGTCGCGATGTCAACTCCTGGCTCGAATTGCGGGTCGCTGCCGAATATATTGTCGGTCGTGCGGTTTTCCTGCACGACGATGATGATGTGCTGGAACGGCCGCGCCTGCGCCAACGCGGTGTTCCCGGCAGCGAAGCTCAGCAGCGTGAGACCGGTCGCGACGACGGCGATCAGCCTGTTCATTGCAGCTGGACCGCCGCAGCGGGCGCGCTAAAAGCTGGCACGAAGCTACAGTTGGGAGCGTTGGTTCCCAGTGAAGCCAGCACAGCGGCGACGTTGTACTGCAGCCAGTTCTTTTCGGTGAAATTATTAGATAAGTTCGCGAGCAGGTTAAGCGCGCAGTACTTAAGATTCAGCGCGTTCGGGTCGGCCGAGTTGTTGCGCAGTGCGATGTCCGCGAGGCGTGCCGCCTTCACGGCGCTGCCCCTACTCATCAGCAGGGACTGACCCTCGGATACGGCGGTCGCGGCCATCGAGGTCGTGATGAAACCGTCGTTCTTACCGGTGCCAAGTACGCTGTCGAGCGAGCTGAGCGTTGAATCAAGCGAACTCGGAAAAAGATTCTCCGCATCACCGACGCACATGCTGCAGGTGGCGCCGTCCGGAATGAGATACCAGCCGATGTAGTCCTGCGCGATCGCCCGCACCGCCCAGGCCACGCGGCCGTACGATTCCCCAAGTGTGAACGACGGTGGCGCCACGATGTTCTGCATCATCCATTCGATCGTCGGTGGCCCGTTTGAATTCTGGCATCCGTTGACACTGCCGAATTGTGCGTCCAGGCAGGCGACGACCTCGTCATGCACGCTTTGGATGGCGTCGCGGTAGCTCGCCAGCGTGCTCGCTACCGTGGGCTGTCCATAGACCTGGGCGCCATGAGAGGGTAGCAGCATGACCGCGTTATACGAGAGCGCGAGGTTCAACGAATTGACATAGTCGAGCGCAAAGCGCGGTCGTGTGCCGCGCGGCGAGCCCAGATTCGGAAAGCTGCGATACCAATTGTCGCCGATGAAATACGCCCGCAACTCCGGGATCCACACGTTTAGCATGTCCGCGGTTTCGCCGGGAGCGCTAAATAGCATGAAGGTTAGGCCACCCAACGTGAAGCTGTAGCTCTGCGTGAAAGTCTGCGTGGCGAATGGCGGTGCACCATAATCGCCCGGATAGGGTATTTGCACCACCCGCGGCGGATGGCCGCCGTCGGCGGCATTGCGGTAATTGAAGAATCCAGTGAGGCGATACTGGAAGTCCAACTGATCCTGATTCATCGCCGTCGCGAGCACGACTGGGTTGCCAGTCGCCCTCCACTGGGCGACGCCAGCGGTGTGGTCGCCGTGACCGTGAGTCAAGATGATGTAGGAGGGCGGCACATAACCCGGTATAGCCTGGATCCAGGTCTTGTGCGTGGCTGCCTGCGAACTGCCGCTGGTGTCTATGATAACCGCTTGACCGCCGGGCGTGAGAATGTAAAAGGTGTTTGATGCGGAAGGTCCGCTACCCGGGGCATACCAGATCGCCGGGATTTGGGTTTGGAGGGCGCCGCTAGTTGCCGCATCGCAAATCGAAAAATTCAACGCGAGCAAGAAGAAAAACGTCACCGTGACAGGCAATCCCGAATTTCCACTACGCATCGTAGATATCTCCAAAATTCACAACACCAGTAATCCCATCCTACACGTCATGGCACAGCTCAAGAAGATTTCCCTGCCTCTTAACTCATGATCGGAAGAGCTAGACATAACCCGCTGGACCCCCCATGGAGTTATGGCAAAACGTACTTCTGGATCGCCTCATGACGAGGGCCGCCGAGGCTTTGGGACAGCGCTGGACAGCGCTGCTGGATTCAGTCGAGTCTCTCATCCGCTCTGCGCGGTGCCGGAAATAACGAGGCGGGAGAATACTCTCGGCCCCTCGTTTCCGACACCGCGGAACGCGCTGCGTGATCGTCCTCGCATCAATCCTTGAACGGCGGCGAGTACAGGTTGGGCAACCGGAAGCTGCGATAGTCTTGATGCCCCGTGATCTGTTGCTCGTAGTCGATGACGCCACCGCTGGTCACTTCAACTGCGTCGCTGTTCGGCGGATTGGTCGTCGAGTCCCAGCCAGCTTCGAAATGAAAGTCGCCGTTCGCCAGCGGCTCCGCCGTGCCGAGCGCCATCGAAAAGAAGCCGAGGTCGGCTAGCAACGTGGGGGTCGCAATCTTGTTGGTTTCGTCTATCGTGAGCACGTACCCGCGGCTGTGGCCCGTGCCGAGTCCCACCGGCGGTGGCGCCACTCGCGTGTTGCCATTGTCGAAGATTGCCATGGTCGTGGAGCCGCTCTGCACGTACCCGGGGTCATGCTGGTGCGAAAACCAGGGATACGGGTCGGTCGAGTTAATGGTGAAGTCCCCGCCCTTGCCCAAGGTCCATTTGGTGTTGTAAGAGCCGGTTCCATTGCCGTAGTCGATCTTCAAGATCCAATCCTGGTGACGGGCGGAATAGATGAGGCTCCCGTCCGCCGGAACATACTGCAATGAGTTGCCGTGCAGCCAATCCTGACCCTTGGTGGTCACCAGATAGAGGGGAGGGCAGCCGCCTTGAAGCGGCGCCGCGCAGGTCTCGCCGAGAATCGCGGCCCGGTCGGCGCTCATGTGATCAAACGAGCGCCAGTACCCCACCACCTGATAGTTTGCGTCTAAGTCGACGATGGTGTCGCCGATAATATCCACCGGATTACTGGGCGAGGAGCCTTGCGTGCCGTCCGTGAAGACCTTTTCCTCGTTGACCAACGCCAGCGTGTGGCCGTTCGGCAGCTCGATGGCATCATGGCTAAAGGCGTCCGACAGGCAATCCGTGCCACCGATCTGGCACTGATTCGGCAGGCCCGACAGCGCGGCGATCTGCTCGCCGATGCGGCTGGCATTGGTCTCGCGGATGATGTTACCGGCCAGGTCGATCTCGCGTAGGATCTGTGACGACTGAACGGCGCTACTGACCGAGTTCTTGCCGTTCGCGAGCACAAGGATCTTGCCGCCCGTGACGATGCGGGTAATCAAGGCTGGGCCCGCAGAATCAACGTAATACCAATTCGGGTTGCCAAAGACGTCGGCACCGAACACGTTGGTACCGATAGTCGAGAACAGCAGGAACTGCTCTGCCTGACTGTCACCCGAAGTAAACGGCACACGCTCGGTCAGTGTCGGGAAGGTCACCGACGGAGTGCCGGTGACGACGGCGACCGACGCGCCGCTCGTGACTTTCCTTCCGTTCCAGGTCTGCACGACAATGTTGTACGTCGACGTCGCATGCATCCCGGCAATGAGCACGTTGACGTTGTGGCCAGCCCGGCAGGTCTCCCAATTCGTATTGAACGTCGTGCTGGTTCCCGCGAGCGTGACGCTCGCCCTGACGTTGATTGCGCCTGTCGGACAAGGGGGTGAGCTCAGCAGAGCGACGAGCGCATTGGCCGTCAAGTTGACCACCGGTGTCGCACCATGAACGCGGGCCGTGAAATGGAACGACGGCACAGAACTGGTCGCGGTCAGTCCTGTCGTATTGTTGCGCGCAGTGACGACGAACTGGTAGGCGCCTTCGGTGCGGGTGGGCGTATAGATCAACACGTTGTCGGTGCTGAAGTCGCGCACCGTCTGCAGCGCTGTGCTGGTCGCGCCGCCGATTTGAAAGCGGTAGGAGATCGTTCCCGTGTCCGTGTCGGTCGCGTTTGCGGTGATCGAAACGCTCGTGGCGAGCGGCACCGGCGACGGAACGGATGTGCTCGGCACGCCGAGCACCGGCGTTGCGCACGCCGCGCCGCCGAGCGCCGATCCGGCCGCGATGGCGCAGCTGACAATAATAAACCCTTTGACGGAATTCATTAGCTCTCCCCTTAATAAGTTGTTATCCAATGCCGACGCTGGAATTCGGGTCTCCTGGCCGCCTGCCTAGGTTGGAATTTAGCCAGCTTTGCCAACGGTTGCGTGAAGCTTGCGCTGCACGCGCACACGAGTGTAGTGGCACTTAGCCGTGGGCTACACGACGTTGTGACATAAGTAAGAAATGAATTTTTTCGCTTGAGCATCCGCACGAATCGATTTACTCGGCGGCGGGCGGACGAGGAGCATCAAGAGGATTGCCGGCATGATTATGATCCGGAATGACACAAGATCTTACGAGATGCATTCGCATGGGGGGAGTGGCCTATTCGCTGCTTTGTGGCGGGGCGGGCCTCCTGGCCCCAAAGAACTAGTGGGGACCCTCAGCTTGTATCCCTAAGTCCTTCCAATGTCAACGAGGTTCCCCCGGTCGGGGAGAGTGAACGTCAGGGTTGAATTGGTGCGTGTGAACCGGCGTGCAATTCTGACCAGGTTCGGGGTGAAATCGGCGTGCAAAATTGACCACCCCATACCCTGTAGGGCTTTACCGGCCGTGCGGGGTGAACAGGGGTGTTGTGCGTGGAAACGATTGGCAAGATTCGCCGA
>JANXZQ010000054.1 GCA_025355445.1 Gammaproteobacteria bacterium | reverse complement strand
CACCGAGAACGTCGAGCAGCGCCAGGCCGCGGTCAAGGCCGCGGGACTGACCGCGAAGATCGTGGACGTCGAGGCCTTCGCCCTCGAGAACGCCTGCAAACTGATGACGCACCAGATGCCCGACGGCGGCATCGACCGCACGATCGCCAACGTCGACTTCGGCGCCAGCAGCACCACCTTCAGCGTGCTGCGCAACCTCAAGATCATCTATACGCGCGATTTCGCCTTCGGCGGGCAGCTCCTGACCGAGGAAATCATGCGGACCTACGGCCTGACGATGGAAGAGGCCGGCCGCGCCAAGAAGGAAGGCGGGCTGCCCGGCAACTTCCAGGCCGAAGTGCTCGACCCCTTCATCGATGACATGACCCAGCAGGTGAGCCGCTCGCTGCAGTTCTACCTCGCTTCCGGGTCCGGACGCGAGATAGAACTGCAGCGAACGGCTGACTTGCTGCGTCATGTCGTCGATGAAAGGATCGAGCACCTCAGGCTGATAGTTGCTCGGCAGACCGCCCTCTTTCTTGGCGCGCCCGGCTTCCTCCATGCTCAACCCGTAAGTGCGCATGATTTCTTCGGTGAGCTGCTGTCCGCCGAAGGCGAAGTCGCGCGTGTAGATGACCCGCATGTCGCGCAGCACGCTGAACGTGGTGCTGCTGGCGCCGAAGTCCACCACCGCGACCGTGCGGTCGAGACCGCCGTCGGGCATCTGATGACGCATCAGCGCACAGGCGTTTTCCAGCGCGAAGGCTTCAACATCCACCAGCTGCGCGGTGAGTCCCGAGGCCTGCACCGCCGCTTGGCGCTGCTCGACGTTCTCGGTGCGCGTCGCCACCAAGAGCACGTCCATCATTTCCGGATCCTTTTCCGACGGGCCCACGACTTGGTAGTCGTAGCTGACTTCCTCCATCGGAAACGGAATGTATTGGTCGGCCTGCATCTCGACCTGACCTTCCAGTTCGTTGTCGCCGAGGTTCTTCGGCATTTGAATCACTTTCGTGATCGCGGCATCACCCGAGATCGCGATGGCGGCAAGCCTGCTTTTCGCGCCCGAGCGTTTTACTGCCCGACGGATTGCCTCGCCGACGGCTTCCGCGTCCACGATTGCTTTTTCATTGATGGCGTTGTGCGGCGTGGGTTCCGCCGCATACGACTCAACGCGATACTGGCCACCCGACATCGTGAGCTCGATGAGCTTCACCGACGAAGTGGTTATGTCAAGTCCCAACAGCGGACGATATCTTTTGCCGAACGACCACACTGTCTATTTTCCTTTTTCGCTCAGTACCTTGGGGGTCGAAACTGGTGCACGAGATTAACTTAGCCCACGCAAACTTAGCAAGAAACTGTTAAATAGAACGTGAAACTATTCACGGTACCGACCCTCAAACAGCGGTCGCTGACCAAAGTGGGACCTGCGGCAAATCCGCAGCGATGGCAAATGCTTGCTTGTCTCATCCCGTTCAGACCTCTGCGCCTATGCTGTAAAAGGCGTCTGGTTAAGCTTGGCCTGGCAACCCCGCTGTCCTTCGGCGTTAGAACCCTAAGGATCGGTGGCTTTGCGTCCTCATCTTTCGATGAGTATGCCCCTGTCGCCGGCGGTAATATGTAGCCCTATATCGCCGGAGCAATAAGTTAGAACGGTTTCCTGTGGCTAAACGTTACCTAGTTCTCATATCCCGCATTTGCGTAGGTTTAGTGGGCGCAATAGCCTTAATAGCGTTCGCCAACGTCTGTGCTTATGTCTACTTGAAGCCCGCCCTGCCCGATGTGGACAGCCTGCGGGATGTCCAGCTGCAGGTTCCTCTTCGGGTTTATACCCGCGACGGCAAGTTAATCGCAGCCATCGGTGAGCAGCGGCGCATTCCGGTGAGCTATGAGCAGATCCCCAAGCGCTTGATCCAGGCCTTTCTGGCCACCGAGGACGATCGCTTCTTCAGGCACCATGGTGTTGATTGGCAAGGGATTTTGCGGGCGGCCGTCGCTAATCTCAAGGCCGGCGGCATTCGCCAGGGGGCGAGCACCATCACCATGCAGGTGGCCAGGGACATGTTCCTTACGCCGCGGCGCGACATGAAGCGCAAGATGAGCGAAATCTACATTTCCCTGCTGATGGAGGCGGAATTCACCAAGGAGGAGATCTTCTCCTTGTACGTCAACAAGATCTTCCTCGGCCAGCGCGCCTATGGGGTTGGCGCAGCGGCGGAGGTGTATTTCGGCAAGACCTTGGATCAATTGACCGTGGCAGAAATGGCTACTTTGGCAGGTATCCCGACCGCTCCCTCGGTCGTGAACCCCGTGGCCAATGCCGATGCCGCCATAACGCGGCGCACCCATGTCTTGGGCAGGATGCTGGAACTGGGTTACATCACCCAAGCCGAATACGACGAAGCAAAAAGCAGCCCCATGGAGTCGCGACTGCACGGCGCCTCAATCGAAGTGGACGCGCAATATGTAGCCGAAATGGTGCGTAGCGAGATGCAGGCCAAGTACGGAGATGCCGTCTACACCGCGGGCTACAAGGTGTTCACCAGCATCGATTCGCGCTTGGAAGCGGCCGGCACGGTGGCGCTGCGCACCGGACTCTTAGAGTACGATCGCCGCCATGGCTACCGAGGTGCGACGGCCAAGGTCGATGCGTCCACGCTCGCCACGCCTGCGGACATGAATGAGCAACTCGAGGATTTCCCGGTGATCGGTGGGTTGCGGCCGGCGCTGGTGCTTAAAGTCGAGGCGAAAAGCGCCAAAATCTACGTCAAGGATTTAGGCGAGGTGACCCTGCCCTGGGAGAAGCTATCCTGGGCCAGGCGCGAGCTGCCCGACGAGAAAGTCGATCGCTCGCCCACGCAAGCATCGGAAGTGCTGGCGCGTGGTGATGTGATCTACACGGTGGGGCGCACCCCTGAGTCACTCCTGTTCGTTCAAGTTCCCGAGGCGCAGAGCGCGCTCGTGTCGGTGGACCCACGCGACGGCGCGGTGGTCGCCCTGGTCGGCGGTTTCGATTACTTTCAGAGCAAGTACAACCGAGTCACCCAAGCCAGGCGCCAGCCAGGCTCGGGTTTCAAGCCCTTCGTGTACGCAGCGGCATTCGACAAGGGCTACACGCCGGCCAGCATCATCCTGGATGCACCCATCGTGATCGATGAGACAGGAACGGAGCAGGCCTGGCGCCCCAAGGAAATGGAGGGCAGTTTCGCCGGACCGATGCGCCTGCGGGAAGCCATGGTGCATTCGCGGAATCTCGTTTCGGTGCGCCTGATGCGCGCCATCGGGGGCGATTACACCTGGAACTATGTCACTCGCTTCGGCTTCGACAAATCGCAATTGCCGAATGACCTGACCTTGGCGCTGGGGACCGCCGAATTGAGTCCGCTACAGGTGGCAATAGGCTATGCCACTTTTGCCAACGGAGGTTTTAAAGTCAGCCCCTACTTCATCGATCGCATCGAGGATGCCGGCGGCAAGGTTCTCCAGCAGGCGACGCCCGCCATCGCCTGCGCTGAATGCGACCAGGCCACCGATCCGGACGCCCAACGCAGCGCGGTAAGCAGTTCTGCCCGGGTAGCGGCGGGGTCGGTCGACCAAGCGCCGCACGACGGTAAGACCGTGATTCCCGTGAAGAATCTGGCCCCGCAAATCATCCGGCCACAGATCGCTTATCTGCTGGCCGACATGATGAAGGACGTGATTCGCCGCGGCACTGGGGTACGGGCACGCTCCCTCAATCGCGACGACATCGCCGGCAAGACCGGCACCACCAATGATGCGCACGACACCTGGTTCAACGGTTTCAACGGCGACCTGATGACCACCGTGTGGGTGGGCTTCGACCAAGATCGCTCGCTGGGAGAGGGCGAGCAGGGTGGCCGCACGGCGATTCCCGCCTGGACCTACTTCATGCATGAGGCGCTGGCCGGCGCTCCCAAGCGCGGGGTGCCCGTGCCCGACGGCATAGTCAGCGTGCGCATCTCACCCGAGACCGGGTTGCTCGCGAGCTCGGATAACCCGAACGGCATCGTGGAGAAATTCATCGAGGGCAACCTGCCCAAGTCGGAACTTTACGAAGGACCCAATCAATCGAACCCGATGAATGTCGGCGATAAACCGCTATTTTAGAGTGGCCCATGCCCAAAAAGTTTTCGCAGCGCGCTGAGGATTTACGCCGCGCCCTCGCTCAAGAGGCGGCACGGATCATGGCCGAGCACGGCATCGAGGACTTCCTGCAGGCCAAACGCAAGGCCGCGGACCGGCTGGGCGTGAACGATGTCGCCGTGTTGCCGAAGAACGTCGAAATCGAAGCGGCGTTGCGCGAACACCAGCGGTTATTCGGCCGCGATTCGCATGATCACACCTTGAAGGAACAGCGGCGCATCGCCTTGGACACCATGCGCATGCTGAACGAGTTTCAACCGCGGCTGGTGGGCTCGGTGCTCACGGGCACCGCCACCGCGTACAGCGACATCAATCTGCATTTGTTTGCCGACGCCTCCGAATCGGTCGCCATCAAGCTGCTCGACATCGGCGTCCCTCATGAATTCTATGAGCGGCGCGTCAAAATGGATGCCGGGCGCAGCATCAACTATCCGGCGCTGCGCTTCGAGGCCAATGGCCGCACGGTCGACGCCACCGTCTTCCCCATCGATGGCATCCGCCAATCGCCGTACTCTCCCGTTGACGGCCGGCCGATGAAGCGCGCGGACGCACGCGAGGTGTCGGAGCTGGTGGGCGCCAACTAACGGTCCTCAAAAAATGCCCGCCGCCGTTTATTGATAGTTAATATCCTTGAACGCCCGTTAATAGAAGTATTAAGCTCCGTAGCCGTACCCGGCTTCTACGCGCAACGGAATGCCGAAAGAATGAAAATTATAGGGGTACGGGATGTGGGGAAAAGGCAAATCAAGGGGATGCGCGATGCGTACGAAGACGATTAAACGATGCTTTTGGCCGATTGCCGTCATCAGCCAGCTGGGCTGGCCGGCGCTTTCCATGGCAGCAGCGGCCGCCGCAGACGCCGATACCTCGAGCGGGGCCCTGGAGGAGGTCGTGGTCACCGCGACCCGGCGCAGCGAGCGCCTGCAAGACGTTCCGATCAGCGTGACCGCGTTCAGTCAGGAGAAGATGGATGCCCAGGGACTGCGCAGCATCGATGACGTCACCCGATTGACCCCGGGCGTCGCCTTCTCGCGCAATGGCACCGGGTCTTCGGCGAACTACAACGATGAGAGTTCGGATATCAATATCCGCGGCATCGACTCCGCCGCCGGGGCCTCGACCACCGGTATCTACATCAACGACACGCCGATTCAAAGCCGCCATATCGGC
>JANXZQ010000279.1 GCA_025355445.1 Gammaproteobacteria bacterium | reverse complement strand
ATAAAAGGGATGCTCGCAACCAAGCCGATCGCCGAATACCAAAAGGAGGCGTCGGATAAAAGCCTGAAACGGGCGCTCGGCATTCCGGCCCTCATCGCCTTCGGGATCGGCGGCATCATCGGCACGGGCATATTCGTGCTCACCGGCCTCGCGGCCGCCCAGCACGCAGGTCCCGCCATCGTGTTGTCCTTCGTGCTCGCCGGTGTGGGCTGCATGTTCGCGGGGCTGTGCTACTCCGAATTTGCCACCATGGTCCCGGTCGCCGGCAGTGCCTATGCCTACAGCTACGCCACGCTGGGCGAATTCATCGCCTGGTTCGTCGGCTGGAATTTGATTCTGGAATACATGATGGCCGCATCCACCGTGGCCGTGGGTTGGAGCCGCTACTTCGTCAAGCTGCTCGATCACTACCACATCAATTTCATTCCCGCGGTCTTGAGTTCGGCGCCGTTCGCTGCGGGCGACTCCGGCTTCCAAGTCCATTCCACCGGCGCCATCGTCAACCTGCCGGCCATCGCCATCGTCGGGGCGGCCACCTGGCTTTGCTACAAGGGCATCAGGGAGTCGGCCATCGTCAACACCATCATCGTCGCCATCAAGGTGAGCATCGTACTGGCAGTGATCATTTTCGGCATGAAGTACATCAACACCTCGAATTGGCACCCCTACATTCCCGAGAACACCGGCACCTTCGGCGAGTTCGGCCTGAGCGGCATCGCCATGGCCTCGGCGATCATTTTCTTCGCCTACATCGGCTTCGACGGCGTGTCGACGGTGGCGCAGGAAGCGAAGAACCCGCAGCGCGATCTGCCGATCGGCATGCTCGGCAGCCTCGCCATTTGCACGGTGCTGTATATCCTGATGTCCTCGGTCATGACCGGTTTGGTGCCCTTCAAGCAGCTGAACGATGCGGCCCCGGTCGCCGTGGCGCTGGAGTCGCATGCAGAACTCGCGTGGCTATCCACCTGGGTGATTTGGGGCGCGCTGTTCGGCCTGACCTCGGTGATCATCACCATGATCATTCCGCAGGCACGCATTTGGCTCACGATGTCGCACGACGGGCTGTTGCCGAAGTTCTTCGGCAGGGTGCATCCGACATTCCGTACGCCGCACGTGTCGACGCTGATCACCGGCATTCTGGCCGCCACCTTCGGCGGCTTGCTGCCCATCGGAATCCTGGGCGAATTGGTCTCCATCGGAACGCTCGTCGCTTTCATCGTGGTGTGCTTGGGGATCATGGTGCTGCGCGTCACCCGGCCTGACCTCAAGAGGCCGTTCCGGGTCTGGGCCGTGTGGTTCACCGCCCCCATGGGCGTATTGTTCTGCGCCGGCATGGCCTATTCGCTGCCGACCCCCACCTGGATACGGTTGCTCGTGTGGAGCCTCATCGGCTTCGTGGTGTACGGCGTGTATGGCTACAAGCATAGCCGTCTGCGCGGGACGGCCGGCGCGGCGCGCTAGGCGCGCCCCCCGCTAGGCGCGCAAAGCCGGCGGCGTGAGCGGTCCTAACGCCGAGAGCAGTTCTTCGTAAACCTTGGGATTGCCCGCGACGATATTGGGACCCAGCGCGTATTCGGCACCGGTCGGAGTGCCCACACGGCCGCCCGCCTCTTGAATCAGCAGAGTCCCGGCCGCGGTGTCCCAGGGGGATAAGCCGAATTCCCAGAAGCCGTCGATGCGACCTGCCGCCACGTAGGCCAGATCAAGCGAGGCCGCCCCCGGCCGCCGCACGCCGGCCGCGGTCGACATGACGACCTTGAGCATGGCGAGGTACGCATCGATATTGTCGCCGGCGCGAAACGGAAAGCCGGTGCCGATGAGGGATCCTTCCAACGTGCGCTGGGTGCTCACGCGGATTTTCTTGCCCTCGAGCTGTGCGCCGTCGCCGCGCGAAGCGGTGAAGAATTCCTGACGCATGGGATCGTAGACGACGGCGTGCTGCAGGCGGCCCTTGTGCTGGAGCGCGATCGACACGGCAAACGTCGGGAAGCCGTGCAGGAAATTGGTGGTGCCATCGAGCGGATCGATGATCCAGACGAATTCGCTGTCGCCGCTCCGGCCGCTTTCCTCGGCGAGAAAGGCATGCTGCGGGTGGCTGCGGCGAATGGTGGCGATGATGTCGGCTTCGGCCTTGCGGTCGATGTCGGTGACGAAATCGTTGCGCCCCTTGCTGTCGATCTTCAAGGAATCGAGACGCGAAAGGCTGCGTACGATCAAATCACCGGCACGCCGGGCGGCACGCATGCCGATATTGAGAAGGGGCTGCATGGGGGCGGTAGAATAGCACTCTTGACATCTTCCTCGCCCTCAAAGGACGAGGATTCCTTCTGCAAGACGGCGATGTCCCGCCGCGAGGATATTGTGAGCTGCATTGACGTCACGATCATGGATCGCTCCGCACACAGAGCACTGCCATCCTCTTATTCCAAGATCTTTCCGGCCTTTCGGGCCGGCGCGGCTGTTACACACGCTGCAGATCTGGGTAGAAAGCGCTTCGTCGACTTCTGCGAACCACACGCCTGCGTCAGCGCACTTGTACTGCAGCATGGTTCGAAATGCGCTCCATCCGGCATCGAGCACCGACTTGGCCTGTCGGCTCTTGGCAAGAGCAGAGGCATTGACGTTACCGACGAAGATCGCACCGTTGGCCTTGACGAGGCGGGTGCTCAATTTGCGCAGGAAATCTTTCCTGCGATTTGCGATCTTGGCGTGAATGGCTCGGGCGCGAGATCCGTGTCGCGCGCGCTGCGCGCGGGCCAATTTAGGCTCCAGATCACGGTAGAATCGTCGTGCATCGAGCGGCGGCAGTGTCGGGTCACTGAAGGCGGCGAAGCGCTTCAACCCCAGGTCGATTCCGAGGTTTGGGACCGAACGATCGAGGATCGATCCGATGCAGGGCCTATCTCTCCCCTCCGCCCCTCGCTGCGCGCGAGGGACGCAGACATTCAAATACCAGCGTCCGCGGCTGTCTTCACTAAAATTGCCCGCACGCAGTTCGTAATTGCCCAGGCCACGGCTATCCCACAGCGACAGCCACCGTCCGGCGAAGTACACCTGGCCACTGCGATAGCGGATCGTTCGGACCTTAAACGGGATCCAGCCCAAGGAGCGGCGCGTGCCGCGGCTCTTGCGCCACGCAAGCCGGATCTTGCGGTGTTGGCGCCGCCGCCGCGCGTATTCTTCGGCAATCTCTTGCACCGCTTGGACCGGCAGATGCAAAGCGCAATCCCCGCGAGTCGCACCCTTAAGGAACGGCCAGAAATCAAATCCCGACAAGAACCGACGCTCCCGCTCAAACACTTTGAGCGACAGCTCGTTGCAGTAGTTGAAGACAACATTGACCTCATGCGCCAAGCTCGAAAGCCATGCGGCGTGCTTGTCCTTCACGCGCAGATGCAGCACACGAACGGCACGGAATCGAGGACTGGACATAAATACAGTATAGCACTTCAAACCCTGGAAAATACGAGAGAAACTACCGCAAAGAACCCGAAATGCGCGATGCGCGCACCGCTATCCTTCTCCGGCCTGAAGGCCGGAGTATCTGGCGGGAGACTCCGATGACGGCTCTCGTTCGCATCGTCCTCATCGATCCCAGTCATCCCGGCAACATCGGCTCGGTTGCACGTGCGATGAAGAACATGGCTCTGTCCGATTTGGTGCTGGTACGGCCGCGCAGCTTCCCGCATGCGGAGGCGAACGCGCTGGCGGCGGGCGCGGACGACATATTGAGCGGTGCGCGCGTGGTCGCCACCGTCGCGGAAGCCATCAGCGACGTTGCGTTCGTTGCCGGCACGACTTCACGCCCGCGCAACTATTATTGGGAGTTTACGACTCCGCGTGACGTCGCCGGACGCATCGTCGGGCTGCCCGAGGAGATTCGGGCGGCGTTGCTGTTCGGCTCCGAGCGCTACGGCCTCGCCAACGAGGACTTGAATCACTGCAATGTGCTGGTGCGGATTCCCGCCAACCCGGAGTATTGCTCGTTGAATCTCGCCATGTCGGTGCAGCTGCTCGCCTACGAGCTATTCATGTCGCGCGAGCAGCCGCAATCCCGCACGCAACTGGAACTGCCGTTGGCGCCGTCGGGCGACGTCGAGCATTTCTACACCCACTTGCACCAGGTTTTGAACGAAATCGATTTTGGCGACCGGACCGGCCATCTCATGGAGCGCCTGCGCCGGCTGTTCAATCGCGCGCAGCTGGATCGCAACGAACTCAACATTCTGCGCGGCATATTGAGCGCGGTGCAGGGGCGGCGGGGCCAGTCTTCGCAGCGGCGGCCGCCGGCCGAACGGCCGCCTGAATGATGTGGCGGGCGGCGTGAGCAGGCCGGTGTATCTGGACTACGCCTCGACCACGCCCGTCGATCCGCGGGTGGCCGCCGCCATGCTGCAATGCCTGACCGTGGAGGGTGAATTCGGCAATCCCGCCTCGGCGAGCCATGACTATGGGCACGCCGCGGCGGCTCTGGTGGAAAACGCGCGCGCGCAAGTTGCCGCGAGCGTAGGCGCGCAACCACAGGAGGTCGTCTGGACTTCGGGTGCCACGGAAGCGAATAACCTGGCAATTTTCGGCGCCGCCGAGTACTACCGCGAGTCGGGACGGCATATCGTCACTTCGCGCACCGAACACAAGGCGGTGCTGGATCCGTGCCGGGAACTGGAACGGCGCGGCTGGCGCGTCACCTATTTGACGCCGGACGGCGATGGTGTGATAGACGCCGCGCAAGTCGCCGCGGCATTGCGGCCGGATACCGTGCTGGTGTCCATCATGCACGTCAACAACGAGATCGGGGTCATTCAGGACATCGCGGCCATCGCGTCGATCTGCGCGAATCACGGCGGCGCGCGCCTGCACGTGGACGCAGCGCAGAGTGTGGGCAAGTGCGCGGTGGATTTTGCCGGCTTCGGCGTTGATCTCATGTCGTTTTCGGCGCACAAGGCCTATGGCCCCAAGGGGGTGGGCGCGCTGCTGGTATCGCGGCGCGGCGGCGATGCGGGCGGCGGCGCCCCTCGCGTACATCTACGGGCCCTGCTTTTCGGCGGTGGCCAGGAACGCGCACTGCGGGCGGGCACCGTGCCGACGCATCAGGTGGTGGGCATGGGTCTGGCATTCGAACTGGCAGCGGCTGCGCGGGAATCCGAGGCTGCAAGCTTGGGAGCTTTGAGGGAGCGGCTCTGGCAGGGACTGGAGTTGCTTGGCGGTGTCTTGCGCAACGGCACTGCGACGCATTCGGTGCCGCAGCTGCTGAATGTGTCATTCGAGGGAGTCGAGGGAGAGAGCCTGCTCGCCGCCGTTCACGGGCGGCTCGCAGTCTCGGCCGGGTCCGCCTGTACGTCGGCGCTGCAAGAGCCCTCGTATGTGCTGCGGGCCTTGGGCCGCGGCGAGGTGTTGAGCGAGAGCACCCTGCGCTTTGGCCTGGGGCGCAACACCAGTGAGCAGGATATCGACACGGCGATCACCGTCGTGACGCAAGCGGTATCGCGCCTGCGGCGGATCAGCGGCGCTTGAAATACAGCGAACTGACGCTGCACTACTTCGAGTCGGCGCCGGGTGCCGGAGCGCTCAGCGGCGCCGATGCATTTCGCGGAAACGCGGGCAGCCGAGGACGCGGGACCTGGGTGCAGTTCGACCTGCAAGTGCGTTCAGGGACCATTCGGGCGGCGCGGTTTCAGGCCTTCGGTTGCCCGCACACCATTGCCGTGTCCGCCTGGATCGTCGAGCGGGCCGTCGGCCGGAGCGTCGGGACTGCCCTCCCAGAGACGGTTGAAGATTTGAGCGACCGTTTCGCGGTACCGGTCGAAAAACGCGGCCGGCTGCTCATCATCGAGGACGCCTGGGCCGCCGCTGCCGCAGCGGCCGGGCCGGCAGCGGAGGAGGTATTGAGAGCGGGGACTTAAGGCCTCATATGAGGTGATGGGGAAAAACGCGTCCTGGTTCCGTGCGCGTGGGGATGGGGCGTGTTATGTATAGCGACGGCTCAATGGCCGGGCCGTGATGGAGGCAGGGTAAGTATGGCGATTATGTTGACGGAATCTGCCGCGAATCGGGTTCGATCTCACTTGGCGCAGCGCGGAATGGGATTGGGCCTGCGTGTCGGCATCAAGAAAACCGGCTGCTCGGGATTCGCGTATGTCGTGAATTATGCTGATGAAATTCTTCCTGAGGACGCGGTTTTCGAGGCGCAGGGCGTTAAAGTGGTGGTTGACCCTTTGAGCCTGCCGCTGATCGATGGGACTGTCGTCGACTTCGTGAAACAGGGTCTGAACGAGGCCTTCAAGTTCCAAAATCCGAAGGCCAAGGGCGAATGTGGATGCGGTGAGAGCTTCAACGTTTAGCTGCACGCATCGCGCCGGTTTTTCCAGATAATACAGGCACTTCGGGTGCCATCCTGATTGCTTGAGCGGTCCCGCTCCAGTACACTTCGCGGTCCTTAAATTCACCCGAGGTTGTCATGCCAATCGAGCGTACCCTTTCTATCGTCAAGCCGGACGGCGTGGGCCGTAACCTCATCGGCGACGTTTATCGTCGTTTCGAGCAGGCGGGCTTGCGAGTGGTGGCGGCGCGCATGATGCAGCTCTCGACGACGGAAGCCGAAGGGTTTTATTCGGCGCACCGCGAGCGCCCGTTCTTCAAAGATCTGGTGCGCTTCATGACATCCGGTCCCGTGATGGTGCAGGTACTCGAGGGCGAGGGCGCCATCGCGAAGAATCGCGAAGTCATGGGGGCCACCGATCCGAAGAAGGCCGCCAAGGGCACCATACGCGCTGATCTTGCGACCAGCATCGACGAGAACATCGTTCATGGCTCCGATGCGCCGGAGACGGCGGCGCGGGAAATCGGCTACTTCTTTCGCGAAATTGAGCTCTGTCCGCGTACGCGCTAGCGTAGGGCGCGGCACAAAGGAGAATTTCTTGGAGGCGGGGGAACGCGTAAATTTACTTGGGCTTCCGCGCGTGGAACTCGAGGCGTTCGTGGCGTCGCGTCTCGGTGCCAAGCCGTTTCGCGCGCGCCAGCTGATGAAGTGGATTTACCGGCGGGGTGCGGCGGATTTCGCGGCGATGACCGATCTTGCGCAGGACTTTCGTGCGCAGCTGGGCGAGGTCGCCCGAATCACCGTTCCCGAAATCGTATCCGAGCAGGTATCGAACGACGGCACGCGCAAATGGCTGTTGCGTATGGACGCGGTGCAAGGGATTGAAACCGTGTACATACCCGAGCCGGATCGCGGCACGCTGTGCATCTCGAGCCAGGTGGGCTGCGCCATGGATTGTTCCTTCTGCTCCACTGCGCAACAGGGATTCAACCGCAACTTGAGCGTCGCCGAAATCGTCGGCCAAGTGTGGCTGGCGCACCGCGAACTGGCCGAGTCGCGCCCCGGCCACGGCAATGGCCGCCACGGCGATGGCCGAGCGAATATCACCAACATCGTATTCATGGGCATGGGCGAGCCGCTCGCCAACTACCGCAACGTGGTGCCGGCCATGCGGGTATTCCTCGACGACTTGGGGTATGACCTGTCGCGGCGGCGGGTGACCTTGAGCACTTCGGGACTGGTGCCGCAAATGTACAAATTGGCGCAGGAATGCAACGTCGCGCTGGCCGTCTCGCTGCACGCCCCGAACGATGAATTGCGCAACGAACTCGTGCCCATCAACCGCAAGCATCCGATCGGCGAATTGCTCGCCGCCTGCTGGCATTACATCGATGTTCAGAACGGCCGCAGCGTGACCTTCGAATACGTCATGCTCGACGGCGTCAACGACAAGCCCGAGCACGCGCGGCAGCTGGCCCGGCTGCTGCGGGGCCGGCCGGCCAAGCTCAACCTGATCCCTTTCAATGCATTTCCCGGCACCCGCTATCGGCGCTCGCCCGCGGCGGCCATCGTGAGATTTCGCGACATTCTCAACGAGCACGGCGTCATCGCCACGATTCGCAGGACCCGCGGCGACGACATCGATGCGGCATGCGGCCAATTGGCGGGCCGCGTCACGGATCGCACGCTGGTGCGGCTGGGCACGAAGCTGACTCCCATGACACGCACTGCGGTGGAGACCCTATGAAGTCAGGTATGGTGAAAATCATTGCGCTGGTTCTGGTCTGCTGCCTGGCGGCATGCGCGCAAGATAAGGGTTTCAAGAAAGCATCCCCCGCTGTGGCGGCCTCCACCAATATGCAGCTTGCGATCGAATACTTGAGGCTCGGCGAAATGATCAAGTCGCGCGATACCATCGAGCGTGCGCTGAGCCAGGCTCCGGGAAACCCGGATGTGCAGATGACCGCGGGCCTGATCTACGAACGGCTGAACGATATGCCGAAGGCTGATCGGGCCTATGCCACCGGCTATCGCTTGGGCAAGGGCGATCCGAACACGCAAAACAACTACGCCGGATATCTGTGCCGCACCGGCAAAGCCATCGAGGGAGAAAAGCTCTTCCTGCAGGTTGCGAGCAGCCCGCTGTATCGAACCCCGGAGGTGGCGCTGGTCAACGCCGGGGTTTGTTCGCGAGGCACCGGCGATGTGCTCGACGCCGAGCGCTATTTCAACAAGGCGCTGGCGATCCGTCCGAATATGCCCGAGGCGCTGCTGCAGCTCGGGAATATTGCGTTCGATCGTGGCGACGCCGAGCAGGCGCGCGAGATCGTGAAACGCTATCTGGCGGTGAACCCGCCCACTGCCGAAGTGCTGTGGTTGGGGTTTCGTGCGGAGCGCAAGCTGGGCGATACCGTCGCAGCCGCCGGCTATGCGCGGCGCGTGCAGAGCGAATACCCCGATTCGCAGCAGGCGCAGATGATGCGCTCCGGCGTTGATCGATGACGGATGCGATCACCACCATCGGACCACGGCTCAAGGCCGAACGCGAGCGTCGGGGACTGAGTGCGCAGAAGGCAGCCGACGAACTGCATCTCGATGGCTGGGTCATCAATGCGCTCGAGGCGGAAGACTACGAGCGTGTCGGCCCGTCGGTGTTCGCCAAGGGACATTTGAAGAGATATGCGGCGCTGCTGGGCTTGCCCGCGGCGGAAATCATGGCCGGCTATGAAACCCGTTCTCAGACACCGAGGACGCCGCCGCCGCCAGCGAATGTGCGGCTGCGCACCGACACACCGGCGGTCAGCAATTTGCCATGGCCGCAGATCGTGGGTTCGCTTGCGATCCTGTTGCTGGTGGTGGGAGTGCTGTGGTGGAAGCCTTGGCATCATCGCGGGGCCGCCCCTGTCACCGCCGCGCCGGCAGCGACTGCTCCGAGCGCCGCGCTGAAGGACGCCTCGGCCGGGTCCGCAGGGTCCGTCACCGCTGCGGCCCTGCCGTCGAGCGGCGCCCCGGCGACGGTACCGGCTTCGACTCCCGCCGCTGTACCCGCCGGCGCACAGGCGGCGGAGGGCGACGTCGTGGCAGGGACGGGACGCGCCCGCATGCGCCTGAGCTTTTCCGCTGACTCATGGGTCGATATCCACGATGCGCTGGGCCGGCGGACGTTTGCCGGCAAGGGCCGTGCGAACACCGTAAGGACCGTAGCAGGACCCGCGCCGATGCGCGTGTACTTGGGGTTTGCCAGCGGCGTGCAGCTCGAGGTCAACAACCGCGCGGTAGCGATCGGGCCGCAATTTCTGGCCGGCGATGTGGCGCGCTTCGAGGCCGGCGCCGACGGGGTTCTGCGCCGCGATTCTCATAGTGCCGCGCCCACGGGTGCCGCCCCGCCTGGCGCGGCCGGCGCCGCTGCGGCCGGCGCAGCGCCGTCGCGCAACGCGCGCCCGACCGGCTGATCGGAGCGGGCTCTTGAGCAAGATCATCGAGCCCTTGCGCGGCGTGCACGATGTGTTGCCTGCGCAAATCGCCGCCTGGCAGCACTTGGAGCGCGTCACTCGCGAGGTGTTTGCGGCCTACGGCTACGAGGAATTGCGCGTCCCGGTGATCGAGCAAACCCAGCTGTTCAAGCGCTCGATCGGCGACTTTACGGACATCGTCGAGAAAGAGATGTTCAGCTTCGTCGATCAGGGGGCGGATCACATCACGCTGCGACCGGAGGCGACCGCCGGCATCGTGCGCGCGGTGATCTCGAACGGCATGCTGCGCGAGGGCCGCTTGCGCGTCTGGTGCATGGGTCCGATGTTCCGGCGCGAACGGCCGCAGGCGGGCCGTTACCGCCAATTTCACCAGATCGACGCCGAGGCATTTGGTTTCGAAGGACCGGATGTGGACGGCGAAATGATACTGCTGTCGGCGCGCCTGTTACGGCGACTGGGCTTGACGCAACCGAAGCTCCTGGTCAACTCATTGGGGACACCTGCGTCGCGTGCGACCTATCGCGAGCAGCTCACCGCCTACTTCGGTGCCCACGAGGGTGCCCTCGATGAGGACAGCAAGCGGCGGCTCGCGGGCAATCCGCTGCGCATACTCGACAGCAAGAATCCAGACATGCAGCGCCTGATCGCCGGCGCGCCGCTGCTGCTCGATTCCCTGGATGCCGATTCGCGCGCTCATTTCGAGTCCCTGTGTGCTCACCTGCGCAGCGCCGGCATCGAGTATCATGTCGAGCCGCACCTGGTCCGGGGACTCGACTACTACACCCGCTCGGTTTTCGAGTGGACGACCGATGCCCTGGGCTCGCAGAGCACGCTATGCGCCGGGGGACGTTACGACGGCTTGGTAGCCCAGTTGGGCGGCGCCGCCACTCCCGGGATCGGCTGGGCCATGGGCCAGGAGCGGATCGTCATGCTGCTCGAAAAGCAGGGATTAGGGCAGCAACGCGCCCAGCCGCAGGTTTATCTGGTGCTGGCGGGTGAAAGCACGGAGATTGCAGGTTTCAAGCTGGCAGAACAGCTGCGCGACGCCTGGCCGCAACTCGCGTTGCAAATCAACCTCGGGGGCGGCAGTTTCAAGACACAATTCAAGCGCGCGGACAAAAGCGGCGCGCAGTTTGCGATTCTTTTGGGGGATGACGAGGTAGCCCGCGGCGTAGTCGCGGTCAAGGCGTTGCGCCGGGAGATGGCGCAGGAAGAATGCCCCATCGCCCAAATCAGTGAACGCTTAGGGGTGTTGTTGGGTCTTAAGGGCGGGTAGCGGAGAAGCCATGGCAGAAGATTACTTGACGGATGACGAACAATTAGAAGTTGTCAAACACGCGTTTGTAGAGTACGCGCCGTGGATCATCGGCGGAGTGATCGTCGGCGCCGCGTTGTTCTTCGGCTATCGATACTACCAAAGCTATACGGACGGCCGCTCGCTCGAGGCGGCGACCCGGTTCAGCGCCATGACCGCGGCGTTGCAATCCAACGATCACGGGAAGTCGCGGCAAATTGCCGAATCACTCATCAAGGATCATGCGAGCTCGCCCTATGCCGACCAGGCGCAGTTGACGCTGGCGCGGCTCGACCTCGATGACGGCCACGCCGACCAGGCCATCGCGCCGCTGACCCAGGTGATGAACGATTCGAAGGACACCGATTTGCGGCAGATCGCCCGCCTGCGCCTGGCACGGATCCTGACCGATCAAGGAAAGCCGGATGAGGCGATCAAGACGCTGGCGGACCCCATTCCGCCCGCATTCGCAGCGCGCTATCACGAGGTGCGCGGCGACGCCTATTTCGTGAAAAAAGACACGGCGCACGCGGTGACGGAGTATCAGGCGGCGTTGGCCGCCGCCGATCGTGGCGGCATCAACGCATCTTTGCTCGAATTGAAGATGCAGGACCTCGGCGCCGACCCGGCTGCGCCTGCAAAGGCGGTTTCCGTAGACACTTTAAACAAGGTTAAACCCTGATGCGATTATTGCTTGCTTTGGGCCTGGCAGCGCTGCTGACCGCAGCCGGTTGCAGCAAAGACAAAGATGTCGAGCCGCCGGCCGTTCTGGTGAAATTTCCCGAAACGCTGCCGGTCAAGAGGCTGTGGAGCGAGGGCGTGGGCGGCGGCAAGAAACAAATCGTGCTGCGTCTGGGCCTAGGGCCCGCGGCCGACAACGGCATGGTGTTCGCCGCCTCGCACAAGGGCGAGGTGCTCGCCGTCGCTGTGGAAACCGGCCATCACGCCTGGGTAAAGAAGCTAAAAATGCCGATTTCCGCTGGTCCGGGCGCCGGCCAAGGGCTGGTCGTGCTGGGTACCAGCAAGGGCAACGTAGTGGCGTTGGACGGCGCCACGGGACGCGAGGTGTGGCGCGCGCACGTGAATTCCGAATTGCTGTCCGCTCCGGCGATCAACGAGAAGCTCGTGGTCATGCGTTCGGTCGACGGCCGGCTCCATGGCTTCGATGTGCACAACGGCAAGGAACTGTGGTCGGTCGAGCAGCAGGTGCCGCGCCTGAGCCTGCGCGGCACAGCCACACCCATCATCGCCAAGGAAGTAGCCATCAGCGGTTTTGACAATGGCAAGGTGATGGCGGTTTCGCTCAGCTCCGGCGATACGGTTTGGGACACGGCACTGGCCTCGCCCCACGGCCGCACGGAACTCGATCGGCTGGTGGACATCGATTCCGCGGTGCGCGCCGTGGGCGACAACGTGTTCGCTGCCGGATTTCAAGGCCGCACGGCGATGCTGGCGCTCGATTCGGGCCAGATCTGGTGGGCGCATGACATGTCGAGCTATCGCGGCCTGGTGGCTGACGAGGACAATTTATATGTCACCCAATCGGACGGCATCGTGGTCGCGTTGCGCCAGCGAGATGGCTCGGAGCTGTGGCGCAATCAGAAAATGAAGCTGCGCCGATTGAGCACGCCCGTATTGACCAGCACGGCGGTGGCCGTCGCCGATTTCCAGGGCTACTTGCACTGGCTGGACAAGACCACCGGCGAGCTCGTGGCGAGAGAGCGAGTTGCCAAGGAGCGGGTGACGAATTCGCCGATCGCGGTCGGTGATACCGTGATTGTGCTGACCGACGGCGGCAAGTTGGCTGCCTATCGCGCAACGCCGCGTGCTGCAGCCGCGACCGTCGCTCCGGTGGCAGCAGCGCCTGTAGTTCCCGAGACCCCTGCGGCCCAGCCTGCGGCTGAGCCTGGGGCTGAGCCTGCGGCCGGGTCAGCGACGCCGGTGACCGATCCCGTAACCCCGCCGCCCAAGCCCTAAGGTAAGGGGCGATGCTGCCGGTAGTCGCGTTGATAGGTCGACCCAATGTAGGCAAATCGACCTTGTTCAATGCCATGACCGGCACCCGCGACGCGCTGGTCGCGGATCTGCCGGGCCTCACTCGGGATCGGCAGTACGGGTTTGCGCGGCGCACGGAAGTGCCCTGCATCGTGGTGGACACCGGCGGCCTGGTTGAGAATGCCGACGTCATCGAGAGCCTGATGATTGCGCAAACTGAACGCGCCATCAGTGAGGCGGACCGGCTCATCGTGCTGGTGGATGGCCGCGCAGGGGTCACGCCTCAGGACCAATTCGTCGCGCAGCTCGCGCGCCGCAGCGGCAAGCCCATGTTTCTGGCGGTGAACAAGACCGAAGGCTTCGATCACGACATCGCGGTGGCAGATTTTCACCAATTGGGCTTGGGCGAACCGCATCCGATCGCCGCGGCGCACGATCAAGGGGTGATTTCGCTGCTCGAGGCCGCGCTCGCCGGATTGACACCGGATCCGCACGACGGTCCGGAAGTCACCGGCATCAAAGTGGCCGTCATCGGCCGCCCGAACGTCGGCAAGAGCACATTGATCAACCGCTTGCTCGGTGAGGATCGCATGGTGGCTTTCGATCAGCCCGGCACCACGCGCGATGCGGTGCTGGTGCCGTTCGAGCGCGACGGCGAGCGCTACACGCTGATCGACACGGCCGGCCTGCGGCGCCGCTCGCGCGTCGAGGAGGTGGTCGAGAAGTTCAGCGTCATCAAGACCCTGCAGGCGATCGAAACCGCCCACGTGGTGGTGGTGGTGATGGACGCGCACGATAATGTCGCCGAGCAAGACGCGAGTTTGTTGGGTACGGTGATCGAACAGGGCCGGGCATTGGTGCTCGCCGTCAATAAGTGGGACAACATTCCCACGGAACAGCGCGATTTGATTCGCGGGCAAATTCAACAGCGTCTGCAATTCGCCGATTTTGCACCGCTGCACTTCATTTCGGCACGGCATGGCAGCGGCGTCGGCGAACTGTTCGCCGAAGTGCGCAAGGTATACGCTGCGGCCACTCGCGACATGAGTACGCCGGAGTTGACCCGGGTGCTCGAAGCGGCCATTGGAAGCCATCAGCCGCCGCTGGTCAGCGGCCGGCGCATAAAGCTGCGCTACGCCCATCAGGGCGGCCGCAACCCACCCGTGGTGGTCATTCACGGCAATCAAACCGATCATGTGCCGGACGCTTACCGGCGCTACCTCGTCAATGTGTATCGCAAGGCATTCAATTTGATGGGCACGCCGGTGCGCGTTGCTTTCCGCGGCGATGAGAATCCATTCGCCGGCAAGCGAAATCCTCTGACACCCCGCCAGGTGCGCAAACGCAAGAGACTGATACAGCGCAATAAGCGGTAGGAGGCTGCCTGCGCGGAGAATTTTGCTAGACTATCGCCGATTCGGCGGGCGGTGATAACGGGATGTCCGGTGCTGCAATTTACTAGAACAAAAGCCTTCCGTATTGCTGCAGTCGTGACCCTGTTGCTCGCGCTGTATGCGCTGGCGGGATTCGTACTCGTTCCGCGCTTGCTGCGTTCGGCGCTGATGCAGAACATCCCCAAGGCCTTGGGCGCGAATCCCTCGGTCGGGGAGATCCGCTTCAATCCTTTTTCTTTGCAGCTCGACGTGAGAAAGCTTTCGTTGGCGGCCCCCGATGGGGAGAAATTGCTGGGCTTCGAGCGCCTGTTCGTTGATTTCGAGCTGTCCTCGTTGTGGCACCGCGCGTACTCGTTCGCCAACATCGACATCGACTCACCCTATATCAGCGCTGTCGTGGCGAAGGACGGCAATCTGAACCTGCTGCAGCTGCATCCGAAAGCACCGCCGGCAAAGCCGCCGCCGGAGGCGAAGAACGAGCCGCTGCCCGCGGTGCGCATAGGCTCCTTCAAGGTCAGCAAGGGATGGGTGTCATACGAAGATCGCAGCCGCCCGTCCGCGTTCGCGGCGCGACTGGAACCCGTCAACTTCGAATTGATGAACTTCACCACGGGAGCCGACGGCGGCCGATTCACCTTCAGCGGCTCATCGAAACTCGGTGAGCGGGTGGAGTGGCACGGGCATGTGTCCGTGCAACCCATCGAATCGGACGGAGAGTTTCAGATCGAAGGCCTGCGGGCGCACACGATTTGGGAGTATCTCGAGGATCGCCTGAATTTCGCCGTCAATTCCGGCACCATTGATTTGAACGCCACCTACAAGTTTTCGCTGC
>JANXZQ010000030.1 GCA_025355445.1 Gammaproteobacteria bacterium | reverse complement strand
ACATCGGGAGCGGCTTTCACCGCATCATACGAATCATCATAAGCGTATCCCCACTGATTCGGCGGCGGCGACGCGCCCGCCGCGGCGCACAACGCTGTTGCACATACCGCCGTCGCGCAGTGGGCCAAGCCTGTTGCCATACGCGATACCTACTTTGGATGCAGCTGCAGCTTCTGCACACGCCAATTGAGCAGTTCGGCAACGTAGACTTCATTTTCGGACGGGCAGCTCAACTCGTGAATCCAACCAAATTTCTTCATAACCTTGCCCGATCCACCGAGCCAGCCGAGGACTTTTCCATCCAAGGTCAGTTTGTAAATACGCCCCGGATAGGCATCGGCAACGTACAGGTATTGAGTTGGCCCCGGCGTTATGCACATGGCCCAAGGTGACCCAGGGTGCATCGTGCCTCCGGCCAGAAACCCGGTGCCTCCGGCTTCGCTTGGTCGATTTCCAAGGGCGACGGGGGCATCCGGCGGGAAAGGCACATCGATCTTGAGGGTGCGTTGCAGAGCACCGGACGTGTTGAATACTTGGATGCGGGCATTGCCTCGGTCCGCGACATAAATTTCATTATGGTGATCGGACACAATCGCATGCAGCGTACTGAACTGTCCAGGACCGGATCCCGGCTCGCCCCATGATGTCACCCAGTTGCCATCCTTATCGTACTTGGCGACACGCGAGTTGATGTAGCCATCGCTGATGTAGACGTTTCCATCGGAATCCCAGGCCATGTCGGTGACCTGACGAAACATGCCATCCATAGGCGGCAGGGGAGGGTGAGGATGCGCCAACGGATGAGCGCTTTCGTCAGCAGCTTCGGCTTTTCGTCCGAAAACCCGCGTGACCCGCCCTTCCGGGTCGAAGCGCACGACTACGTCAGACCCCTTGTCGGCCACCCAAATATTGTCCTCGGAATCGATTCGCACGGCATGGGCATACGACCATGCGTACAAGTTATGGCCTATTTCGCGTATGAACGCGCCGGTTGCGTCGAATTCAAGCAACTGTGCGGCTGCAGCCCCGTATGCCGGACCCGTGGTATTGCCACGCGACAGCACGAACAAATGATTCTTTGAGTTGACGGCAACGCCGGCAACTTCGCCGAGATATAAATCCTTGGGAAGTTTGAGGAAATTCGCCGCTGAGTCGAACTGAATTTCAGGAACGGTTTGTGCATGGACCGTAGTCATCAGGAAAAAACCGAAACTCGCCAATATACAAATATTTCTCATTGCAGATCCTCTGTCTCAATCGCGGTCTCAAATGGGGCGTGATACGTCAGGGCCTGACTTCAAGGCTTATCGTGAATCGTCGAGCCGTCAATTGTCTTAAACTCGAGGCGATAAAAATGTTGCTGGAACGTATCCGTAATTTTAACGGAATGCGGGGCCTGAATCCCCATCGTGCGGCAGGTGGGAAAGTCCGCATCATTCAGCGAGCCTTTGACGAGCCTGGTCTCACCGCCAATTTCCTCGTTGGTCATATTCGGCTGAGGTGCGTCGTAGGCGAAAACCGAAGGATATTTGTGGCCGTGCATGGGCTCTTTTTCGCCCGCGTGAATAGTGACCTCCAGGAGCCGCAGGTGATCGTTCTCGAACAATACTTTATGGATGTTGGGCGCAGCATTGACCGAGTCGAACTTGTCGTCCCAGATCCATTTAACCTTTGGCGCCTGTGATTGAGCAACGGCACCGATTGCAGCAGCTACTAACAGAATCGAGAAAAAGGTCGCTTTACCGATATTCATGGTTTGTTCCTGCGAATGACTTTGTGTGCATGCGTGTGCTTTTGTAACTGCGTGAGTCGTTTATTTATTTGCCGCCGAGCGTGCCGCGTTTCGCTGCGCTGTTGGCGGTCATAAATGTACTGGAACTCCCTGGCACGGATACAGTAATACTGTATAACGAAAGCTGCAAGGCCTGTGTTGAACGGCAAAGCGACGGAGGAGAGGAATGAGCGAGCGTGAGGATATCAAGCCGGCTGGTATTGGCCTGGGAGTGTTTCTGTGCATGCTCGCGGCGCTCTGTGAAGGTCTCGACCTGCAAGCCGCCGGCGTGGCGGCGGCTGGAATTCGCGGCGAATTCAGCTTGACGGCCGAAGAGCTCGGTTGGTTTTTTAGTGCCAGCACGATCGGTTTGTTTTTTGGGGCGTTGGCCGGTGGGCGACTTGCGGATGCGTATGGTCGCAAAACGCCGCTCGTCATCTCGATTGTCGTATTTGGCGTTTTTTCGTTGTTGACGCCGCTTGCGTGGGACACTCAGTCGTTGATGGTCGCGCGTTTGGCAACTGGTGTAGGTTTGGGCGGTGCGTTGCCGAACCTTGTCGCTCTCGTCTCGGAACTGAGTTCGCAACAGAGACGTAAGGCTAATGTTGCGCTGATGTACAGCGGCACGCCCTTGGGCGGTATCGTGGCAAGTCTTATAAGTTTGGGAAGTTCACCGGTGCAGTGGCGTTGGGTGTTCGTTGGCGGTGGAATAGCCCCCCTGGTGGTCGCTCCGTTGATGATATTGTTTCTCAAAGACTCGGCAGCATTCGTCCAGATGCGTTCGTCCGGCCCAACGAAACTTCGCTTGGCATCGGCCGCGCCGAGTGGTCTTTTCAGCGAAATTATGAAAAATGGCCGAGGTCCGACGACCGTCTTGCTGTGGACCAGCTTTCTTTTGGCTTTGTTGACTCTGTATTTATTGCTCAACTGGCTGCCTACGCTGATGGCGACGAGAGGCTTGAGCCGCCCGCAGACGGTCATCGCTCAAATTATCTTTAATTTGGGAGGACTCGCAATTCCGATCGCCGGTCTGCTGCTGGAAGGAAAATGGCGTCGGCCCTCGGTGCTCGCGACTTTTGCTGCATTGCCATGCCTTTTGGGCGCTCTCGCCTTGATACCTGTACAGCCGGTGCTGACGTTTCTGGTAATTTTCCTGCTCGGGTGCGCAATCCTCGCATCGCAATCGATACTCTACGCCATCGCTCCAATCTGTTATCCCACGCCGATTCGCGGTGTCAGCGTTGGGGCAGCTATCGCTGTCGGGCGCATCGGCTCCATCGCGGGTCCAGCCCTCGGCGGTATATTAATTGGCGCCGGTCAGGTTGCACCTCAGTTGTTATTGGACCTGGTCCCGGTCGCGGCCATCGGTTCAATCTGCGCCGTGACATTGGCTTGGCGAGTCTTCGATGTCACAAAGTAAGTAGCCTCTGATGTCGCGGTACGAATAGCTGCCGATGTATCCGCTCAAGGAGCGGCGTTATCAACTTGCGCGGACTCGATTGCCGGGGGTACCTCACGCAGCAAGACGAATACTTTGTTCAGTTCTTCGATGAGCTGCAAATTGTTTCGCCCACCCATCTTCTTGGCAAGTCGGGCGTCATAATTATCGTGGGCACGGATGGCTTTGCGCAGTAGTGCGCGCCCAGCAGCCGTAAGTCTCAAACGCTGCGCGCGGCGATCTGCTGCGCAAGCTGCGCGGACCACCAATCCGCGTTTTTCCAGGCCGGCAATAAGGGGCACAAAGTTGGCTTTTTGAATATCCAAGGTTCTGCCGACGTCCATCTGCGTCGGCGCCGGATTGTGCCCAATTACCATCAACACGGCAAACTGACCAGGCGTTAGGCCATGAGTCGACAGCACTTCGCTGACCTGAGCGCAAATTTCATTGTGAGTCCGTCGAACTGCGAAGGCGACGTAGTTGGCCAGCACTCCTATCGACAACTGTTTGAAAGGTTTTTTCTTGCTGCTTTCGGAGGCACTGCTGCGACGGCGTGTTTTCACGTCCATTGGCGGTACAGCGTCGGTTGCATCAGAATCCATCGAACGCACCTGAGATAAAGGGCAAAAAGGTTAACACACGCCCGAGTTAACAGGCCAATCATTGAAAATGCGGCAGCCTTACGCATAACCGCGACCAACAAACCAAAATAGGCCCACGCCTATCAACAGAGCGGTGGCGAAGTCCGTCGCCAAACGGGTAGGCGGAGCATGCCATAGGCGTTTCACCCCGCTGATCAGCAATACGACCCCCGCCACCAAAGTCACCTGGCCAAGCTCGACACCTATGTTAAATCCAACCAGCAGCTCGGCGAGCCGGTTCGTCGGAAGTTTCATTTCGAGCAAATTTGCCGCAAAACCAAACCCGTGAATCAGACCGAACACGATGGTAACGAGCAACCGAAATCGCGCGGCATCGCGTAGATGACCTGCGATAAATATGTAGCTCATCCCGAACAAGCCGCTGCCAATCAGCAGCGTCGCGGGCAAGCCCTTCACCCCGCACCAACTGCCAAGTGCCATGGTAAGCAGCAAGCTGCCGATGGAGAGGGCGACCGCTCCGGGTCTGCGCGAGTTCGCAGACAAGCATTCGGCGCCCACCAACGCGATCGTAAGCCCGATTAGGGCATCGATAAATTCGGCATGCGGGCGCAAGATTCCCGTGACCGCCAAAGCCAAAGTTGCGCTGTGGCCGAGTGTGAAACCTGTGATCACAAAAACGAGGTCGCGTAGCCGCGGCGACAGTAAAACCAAGCCGATCAGAAACGCCTGGTGATCGAGTCCGGTGAAAATATGCAGCACGCCCATCCGCACATATTCGAGAAAACCAGCATTTTGCAAAGGGCTCTGCCCGGTTGCTGAGACGTCGAGCGTCTGACGATCACGGGTGATCAGCTGCTCAATGAAATTACCGTCGGCGGTTTGGATTTGCGCGAGATTTGTATGGGTCGGAACCAGATCGAAAAACGCTGACGAATGGACTTGCAACATCGCGGCCGCCGGGCATTCGAAATTGGCTTCGAATCGTTGTACGCCCGGTAGCGCCATGACTGCGTCAGGGCCGCTCTGGCGTTTGCATGGGTTGCCCCCGGAGTTCACGCCGACGTGTGCGGCAACATAGTCGCCGAGCCGATCGGAGTTGGGCATCGCAGATCCAGGCGGCGCAAGACGCTTGGCTTCGGCATCCGGAATTGTGAATGACAGGTGAACTGTTGAGCCGTTGATCTGCCAATCCGAGTAGGTTTCACTCCGGGCATGGGCAAACGCGGCGCTGCTAAAAATGGCCAGCAGCACAGAGGCGCGGGCGGCAACACGAGAGCTGTGGCGCGTGGCAGTGCTATTCACCGGTAACTCGGCGCAATTTTGATCGCCGCGCTGCTGCGTAGGTAGCTATATTCGGCCTGGAGCATTGTTGCCTGTTGCTCGGCCTTATAGTCGCTATAGACTTGACTGCGAGAAACGTCGAACGACCGCAGCCGGGGTGGCTGATTGTGCAGCATCACTAAAATATGCGGTTCATTTTTGAATTTCGTGATCGAGACCTCACCGTCCGCCAAACGAGATGCGGCATCGAACAGCGCATCGCCGAGGTCGATTTTCGCTGCAAAATACAATCGTTCGCCGACAGGCGGGTGTTGACCCGCAGGCGCGCCAAAGTCTGCGAGCGCGTACTGCGCCATCACCGTCGCAATGGGTTCGCCACGCTTCAACGCAGCAACCGCTGACTCCAAACGCACGGCGGCTTTAACGTCGGCATAAGTGGTCGCAGGAACCAGATCGCGCAGCGTCATCACACCCACGCTTGAGTATTTGTCTTTATTTTGACTGAAATACTCGCGCAGCTGGAGTTCCGATGGGATGCGCGACGTTGCGTTCACCGCCACCTCTTGTTGCACGGCAGCAACGAGTGCTGCACGCGTATCGGGATCTATACTGGGCTCATCGAGAGCCAGGCCCCGCTGCACCAACAGTTCCTCCCGTATCATGTCATCGAGCAATTTGCGCCGCTGGTCTGGGGTGGCCGCGGCCAGTGAGAGTCCCAGCGCCGAATGGGCTTGCGCTTCGACATCACTTTGTAAAATGGGCCGCTGGTTGACCAACGCCGCGTCTTCGGCCGGCACTTGACGAAGTTCAGTGCCCCCCGCAGTGAAAAGGCCATAGCCTGCAATGGTCAACCCGAGCAACGCGCCGAGCGCGCCGATCACCAAGGATCGATGCGGCTGTGGAAAAGGCGGCGCCAGATCACCCATGGCATGAATCACTCGACATTGGCATGAAGATAAACCGCGAGCGCACGGATGTCCGCCGGCGCAAGCCGGCCTGACCACGCCGGGCACACACCGCTCCGGCCGTAAGCAATACTGGCAAATAGGGCGGACTCGCTGGCATCGCCATAAAGCCCAACATCGTCGAGGAGACTTGGGGCACCGATATAGTTGTCTCCCCGCAAGTCAGTCGTATGACAGTCAGCGCACTGACCCTTGTTGAGGTAGAGGGCAAAACCTCGGGCGGCGGCAGTTCGATCGGCGGGGCGGTGCTGCGCCGCGAAAATGTATTGCACCACATCGTGGATTTCGCCCGGGGTCAAGGGGTCGATCGCATACCTCTTGTAGGGCTCGCGGGTCATGAATGCAGGCATGTCGGCAAAATTACGCGACTTGTGGTGGCCCGATCGGATACCCCACAAAATCGTTTGTTCAATTTCGGAAACCTGACCGCTGCCGTAAAGCCAATCACGGTCGGTTAGATCGGGCACGCCCAAGCGAATACTTCCTTTCCGGTCAAGACCATGGCAAGAGGCGCAGCGTTCAATGTACACGGGCCGTGCTCTGCGAGCGGCGTATCGCAAAAGCGCAGGATGCGACGCTACATCATCGCTCCACGCCCGCATCAAGTGCGATTGCATTACCATTTGGTAAAGCAGCAGGCTGGCGAACGCGAACGCCGCCGCCAACGAAACCACGATCGCCCAACGCCAATTCATACTCTCTCGCCAACTCTTGTCGATAAACGCCAAATCGGCGGAACATTCGTCCGCTATGGTTACCCAGTATAACCGAATACAGGTGGCGATCGGGACGTTCCTCGTGATATCGGTGTGGTTGCTAGCGGGCGTAAATAGTTATACTCTAATACCAAGTACGGTCATGGGAGAAGTGTTTCGTGAGAACCAATTTCGCAGCCCGCATCATTTTCGTCTCGAGTGCCGCATGTACGGGCGCCCTAGCGCTTGCTGATGCACATCCAGATTTGAGCGGAACTTGGAGTCTACCGTTCAGAGTGCACTCCTCAGGAGTGCCGCTATGGGCGGCTCAGACCCCGTGGCTCGCGCCGAGTCAAGGCGATATCAAGGCTTACAAGATGCTGACGCTCGACGAGATGGGAAAAATGGTCGATGTCAGCGTAAAGACTCATAACGGCAATCCGACATTTGGCTTTCCGCCGCCGCTAACCCCGCCGCTTACCGAAGCCGGTAAGACCGCCATGGCGAACATCGATAAAGCGAAAGAGTCAAACCGCGAGCTCAATTGTTATCCGACAAACGTGTTTTCGCGCGTCGGCGGCGGAGTCAACGCAGTTCAGGTTGCTCAAAGCAAGGACACCCTCATCATTGCCTCAGACGGCGGCGGCCCTGCCCGAATCATCTATTTGGATGCCAGAACTCATGCTAACGCCGTGCAACAGTGGAACGGCCATTCCGTCGGACACTGGGTCGGTTCGACCCTGAAGGTGGAAACGGTAAAGATCCGCGGCGAGGTGATGAACCCGTTGGCTAATATGTTGTTGTGGCCGGTGAGTGAGAATGCCCGATTGCTGGAAGAGTTCTCGCTGATCAATGGCGGGAAGACTCTGCAGGTTATGGCCACCTTCGATGACCCGACGTATTACAGCGAGCCGCTGAAAAAACTCATGTATCTCGAGCGGCACGCGGACAATTTGGAAGTCACCGACTATACGTGCGAGGAAGGGAAGGACGATATGATCGAAACAGCTTTGAAGAACGGAGGAAAGACATGAAGAAGTTGTCCATAATCGCCGGGTCCGCCTTGTTGCTGGCTGCTTACTCAGTGGGCGCACATCACTCGGTTCCCGCTTATTTTGACGTTTCAAAAACCGTGACCGTGTCGGGCACGCTCAAGGATTTCAAGTTTCAGAACCCGCATTCCATCATGACGCTATACATCAAGGGGGCGGACGGTGAGCAAACCGAGTGGAAGGCTGAGGCTTCACTGGCTGCATGGCTGCTGCGCAACGGCTGGAAGCCCGATATGTTCAAGCCCGGCATGCAGTTGAGCATCACTGGCAATCCTGCGCGGGATGGCACGGTGAAAATGCTACGCCTATTTACGGTTACCCTTCCCGACGGGCGCACGCTCAACGCGAATAATGGCTTGCAAGCTTACTAAGACTTCTATTGCCAAAAGAAGTGAGCCGCGAGATTCGATCTCGCGACTAAGTGGAAGCAATGTAAAGCGGCGGTGATTTAAGGGGCGGTGATCAGCTGAATTGGGGAGGTGGCGATGGATTTTTTTACCTGGCTCGAATCGCTACCGGTCAGCCAAGCAATTTTGGCGAGTATTTGGTTCCACCCGTATTTATTGGTCGGTCACTCGATCGGTATGGGAACCGTAGTGGGGATCATTTTCATGCTCGATCTGCGCGTATTGGGCTACGCGAAGACGATTCCGATGCGTTTATTCGAACGGTGCATCTTGCTGGGATGGGCGGGCTTTGGGCTTAATTTTGTGACCGGAATTCTGATGTTCATGGCGTATGCGCACACTCTAGCCACGAATTGGACTTTCGACCTGAAAATGCTCTGCATATTGGCGGGTGGAATCTCGATTTGGCTATTGTGGCGCAGCTTGAAAGACGCGCGTACCGACGCAGGGGACGCTGTCTTTTCACGCGGATCCAAAGTTATCGCGATAGTGTCAATGGTATTTTGGCTGGGCGCGATCGCCACCGGCCGGCTCATTGCCTATACGGCACCCGAAGGCGTGTGAGCGGCGGACATGAATCATTCCATCGTATTGGACTGGTTTGCATACAATTGGCTCGGTAATGTGATGCGAACCGTGCAGTGGATATACCCCGCCGCACAGGTCGTCCACTTTATCGGCCTGTGCTTTTTGATCGGCGCAATTCTGTTGGTCGACTTGAGGTTATGGGGATTCTTCCGCTGGATGCCGGTGAGGCCGGTCTTGGCCTTGCTGCCGGTTGCGCTGGCCGGTTTTTTCATCAACGCGGTGACCGGCCTTGCTTTCTTTACATCCGATCCGTACCGGTTTTGGTACGACGTTGCGTTTCGGTACAAGATGCTCGCCATTGCGGTTGCCGGTGCAAACGCACTGTTTTTCACAGTGGCCGAGCAGCGCAAGGTACTTTCTCTGGCGGCGGCGTATCCGCCGAATGGCGTGACCAAGTTTTGCGCAGGGCTCTCTATACTGACTTGGTTTGCTGTCATTCTCTTCGGGCGGCTGTTGCCGGTTTATCAACCGTGAACGGTTCAGCATTCCTCGGTTTTACAAATCACAAGGGGCGATTATGAAGGGCGTTATTGGTCACCGAATGCTGGCGCCGGTCTTTTTATTGCTTGCGGGCCAGATAAACGTGTCGCTGGCGCAAACGAATCCAGCGGTGGCGGAAATACATGAAACCATCACGAGTGCTGTGGCCAACGGCACCATTGCCGGCGCGATTGTAATCGCGTCCCGCGACGGAAAGGTGCTGGTCTCGGACGCCGCGGGCGTCGCCAATGCACAGTCGATGACGCCCGTTAAGCCCGATTCGGTCATTTGGCTGGCTTCCATGTCCAAACCGATCACCGCGGTCGCCATCATGATGCTTGTCGAAGAAGGCAAGTTCACGGTAGATGAACCGGTGTCGAAGTACATACCTGAGTTTGCGGCCCCCGCGATGGTGCGCGTACTCAAATCCGGAGAAGCACCGTCCGCCGCGCCCGGACCGGCGGGTCCCCCGCCGCCATCAGCAGGGCCTGCGCCTGAGTACAATCTAGTACCTGCTGGGCGCGCCATCACCATCAAAGATGTGTTGACGCACACCTCCGGGCTGCAGACCATCGGTATCGGTAACACCGCCGTCCCCACGATTAACCCCGGTGATTCGCTTGCAAGCTGGGTGCCCAAACTCGGCGTGGTTCCGCTGGACTTCCAGCCTGGCTCCCGTTGGGCTTACAGCAACGCTGTCGGGTTCGATGTGCTCGCGCGCATCGTAGAGGTCGCCTCGGGTCAGAGTTTTGACGTATTTTTGAAAAAACGCATCTTCGACCCCTTAGCGATGCAAAGCACCGGGTTTCGAGGACAGCGCGCCGACCTTGCGGATCGCATGCCGCCGATTGCTGCACCGCTGGCGAAGGACGAGCGGCTGATCGGCGCAACGTTCTTTTCGGGTGCAGCGGGCCTCTACGGTTCGCTGGATGACTACCGGAAGTTTGCCGAGATGTTGGCTAACAGCGGCGCGCTGCATGGGAAACGCATACTCAAGCGTGCTTCGGTCGAAACGATGTCTTCCAACCAAGTGGGCGACTTGTTCCATACCTACAACGACCGAACCAATGTTCAAGGCATGGCATTCGGTTATGCCGTTGCCATTGTCCGAGATCGAAAGGCGTCCGGCGTAGACGTGCCAAACGGCAGCTTCGGTTGGGATGGCGCCGGCGGCACACGCTTTTGGGTGACTCCAAAGGAAAAACGCGTGGAAAGTATCTTCGTGCCGAAGCCGGTGGTTCGGAGCCAAGTGGAGACTCTGTTGGATAAGGTGCTCGGAAAATAGGTTGGCGGGAATGTTCAACAGTAGTCGCGGCCTGGCCGCGGCGTTGGACGCTGAGCTCATGTAGCCTCATGGAACGTCATAACATCAAATGGATCTTCGGCGGCGCTTTTGTGTTAGGAGGTGTGATCCTTTGGATTACCTTGCGCTCGCACGGTGCGGCCGGCGCGGATTCTATGCCGCCCATCGCAGTGTCTGTCGCCAAAGTAAATCGCAGCGACGTACAGCAGCTGCTTTCCGCGCTCGGTAATGTGCAATCACTCAACAATGTAACGTTGCGGTCGCAGATCGATGGCGTTTTGACCGAAGTTCTCGTGCATGAAGGGGAGCGGGTGCAGCGAAACCAATTGCTCGCCCTGATCGATGATCGGGCAATCGGAGCGGCTGCGGCTCAGGCGCGTGCAGAAAAAAGCCGCAATGAGGCTAATCTTAAGATCGCGAGGCTCAATCTCAAACGCGACGAAAATCTCCTGGCTCAAGAAGCCATTTCGAGCCAAGCCGTCGACGAGCAGCGTGCGTTGGTCGAGCAATTCGTTGCCACTGTGCAGGCCAACCAGGCCGCGCTGCATGCGGTCGAGATCCAGAAATCGTATGCACGGATTGTAAGCCCCGTAACCGGCCGGGTAGGAATGCGCAAGATCGATCAAGGCAATTTAGTCCACGCAAACGATGTGAACGGCCTTTTCACGGTGGTTCAAGTCGATCCAATTTCCGTCGTGTTCTCGCTGCCACAGCAAGACTTATCGCGCCTGCAGCCGTTGCTGGACAATCCCAACCATGCGGAAGTGATTGCGTTCGATCGAGTTGAAGGCAGTGAGTTGGCCCGCGGCTATCTTTTGACATCCGACAACCAGATCGATGCCGCAACCGGAACGATTCAATTACGAGCTGCGTTTGCAAATGCCAAGGGCCTCTTATGGCCAGGCCAGTTCGTCACGGTGCAGCTTCGCACCGGCATCGATCGCGACGTGATGACCGTGAATGCCCGCGCGGTGCAACATGGGCCCGACGGTACTTATGTGTTTCGTTTGAAGCAAGACGCGGTGGAAGTCGTTCCTGTCACCGTGCGCTACGAACAAGGCGCAGTGGCTTGCATCGGAGCGGGACTCAGCGCCGGTGACCAGGTGGTGACCGACGGGCAAGACCAGCTGAAGGCCGGATCGAAGGTGAAGGTGGTATCGGACGATTCCCCGGACGCGCACGCCCCGGCAGTCAAAGTTGCGCAGCAGCCATGAAGAGCGGATCAGCTTTCTCCAACTGGTTTATCGCCCATCCCATCCCCACCGTACTTCTGACGATTGCGGTGGCTCTATTGGGCGTCATTTCCTTTCCGTTGTTGTCGGTCGGTCCTCTGCCGCAAGCCGAGTTCCCGACCATCCAAGTGCAGGCGGCTCTTCCGGGAGCAAGCGCGGACACGATGGCCTCGGCGATCGCAACGCCGCTTGAAGTTCAACTCAGCGGAGTGCCGGGCGTTACCGAGATGACTTCAAGTAGTACCCTCGGCGCCACGTCCATCGTGCTGCAATTCTTGCTCGACAAAAAGGTAGATACCGCCGTGCAAGAAGTGCAGGCAGCGATCAATGCGGCCGCCGGGAGGCTGCCGAAACAGATGCCCAATCTTCCCACCTGGCGCAAGGTGAATCCGAGCGATTCGCCGATCCTCGTATTTCGGGTACAGTCCGATCTAATGACACTGCCCGCGTTGAGCGACGCCACGGAAGTGCTGCTGTCTCGTCCTTTGAGCCAGATAGGGGGTGTAGCTCAGGTGGGCATCAATGGCCAAAAACGGCCCGCGCTACGCATTCAAGCGTCGCCCGAACGGCTCGCTGCTTATAATCTGACGTTCGCAGATATCCGTCAAGCCGCCGCAAGTACCAGTGTCAATAGTCCCAAAGGAGCACTCTACGGCGCGCTGAGAACGTCTACCCTCGCAACCAACGATCAAATTTTCAAGCCGTCCGACTACAATCAACTCGTCATTGCGTATCGCAACGGTCGTCCGGTGCTTCTCAGCGATGTCGCCCGGGTAGTCGCCAGCTCAGAGGACGTGTTCGGCGCCGCCTGGCAAGACGGTAAGCCCGGGTTCCAGCTCGCGGTGTTTCGCGAACCCGGAGCCAATGTCGTCGATACCGCGGACCGAGTGTTGGCGGCGATGCCGGCGCTGCGCAAGGCGCTTCCCGCAAGCATGGATGTAACGCTCATTGAAGACCGCACGCTCACCATCCGTGCCTCGCTGCACGATGTCGGCGTGACGTTGGCGATATCGATTGCGCTCGTGATCGTGGTCATGGGATTGTTTTTGCGGCAAGTTTCCGCGACGCTGATCGTCGGCGCCATTTTAAGCGTGTCGCTGCTGGCAACCTTGGCGGTCATGTATGTCTGTGGATTCAGTCTCAACAATTTGACGTTGGTCGCGCTGGTGATAGCCGTCGGATTCATCGTCGATGACGCAATCGTCGTAGTCGAGAATATTCATCGGCACTTGGAGCGCGGAGATTCGATGCTGCAGGCCGCGATCAACGGCGCCGGAGAGATCGGCTTCACGATCGTGACGATCAGTGTTTCGCTGATTGCCGCATTTATTCCGTTGTTATTCATGGGTGGCATCATCGGCCGGATCTTCCGCGAGTTCGCGCTCACCGTAACCGCGGGAATCTTGGTATCGGTTCTGACCTCGCTGACGCTCGCACCCATGATGGCCTCGCGCTTCATGAAGGCGCAATCTCACGGCCGTAAGAATTCCTCGTTCAGCGTTGCCGAGTGGCTTCTGGCGCGTTACGACCGTGCGTTGGTTTGGGTGCTCGCCAATCAAAGGGTGGTGCTCGCGGTCTTTGGTTTCACGGTCGCGGCGAGCGTTGCGTGCTATGTCTACATACCGAAGGGCTTCTTTCCCGATCAGGATACCGGGTTTGTGTTCGGCGCGACACAGGCGGATCAGGACGTGTCTTTCGACGCGATGAAGCACAAACAACAGGCAGTCAGCAATATCTTGGAAAATGATCCGGCGGTCGAGCACTATGCGAGTTCGTTCGGCGGCACCAATGGGACATTGTCGCAGGGACGTTTTTTTATCATGCTCAAAAAGCGCGGCGATCGGAATGTGTCCGCCGCCGGCTTCATTGATCGAGTGCGCGGCCTGCAGCGGCAGGTACCCGGCATGCGAACCTTCTTTCGATCGGCCCAGGACATCAACCTGAGCGGTTTCGGCTCACGGGCTCAATACGTGTACGTCTTGCGCAGTTCGGACAGCAACGCGCTTTACCGATGGGCTCCTCTATTGGCCGAGTCCCTCGCCGGCAAGTCGATGTTGCGCGATGTATCGAGTGATTTACAGCTCGGCGCCGGGGTGACCAAGCTGACCATCGATCGCGCAGCCGCTGCGCGGTTCGGAATCAGCACGGACGACGTCGACCAAATGCTTTACGACGCTTTCGGTCAACGGCAGATCGTTCAATACCAAACTCAGACCAACGAATATTATGTAGTGCTCGAGATCGATGAAGCGCTGCGTGGAAAGGCGGACAGCCTCGCTTACTTTCGTCTGCATTCGCCTTTGACCGGCCAGATGGTGCCGCTTCTCGCAATCGTGCACGTGGAACCACCTACTGTAGGACCGCTGACGATCCAACATCTGGGAATGTTTCCGGCCGTCAACATTTCCTTCAATTTAGCCTCCGGTGCGTCGCTGAGCGATGCGGTCAAGGTGGTTTCGGACACGCAGCGCCAGTTAGGTGTGCCAGGCTCCATTACCGGTACATTTCTTGGCAACGCGAGAGCCTTTCAAGACTCTCTGTCGAGCACACCGCTGCTCATTCTGGCGGCCTTGATTTCCGTTTATATCATTCTCGGGATCTTGTATGAGAGCTTTGTGCATCCGTTGACAATTTTGTCGACGCTGCCATCGGCCGGCATCGGTGCGTTGCTGTTGTTGTGGGCCTGGAAACTAGACTTTTCAATTGTTGCGTTGATCGGCATCGTGCTGCTGATCGGCATCGTGAAAAAGAATGGCATATTGATGGTGGACTTCGCGCTCGACGCTCAGCGAAACAGCGGTGCAACACCGCTCGAGGCTGTGCATCGCGCCTGCCTCGTTCGGTTCCGTCCCATCATCATGACTACCATTGCTGCGATGCTCGGCGCGGTGCCCCTCATGATTGGGTTTGGCGTTGGCTCGGAGCTGCGCCAACCGCTTGGCGTCGCCGTTTTCGGCGGTTTGCTGCTGAGCCAAATGTTGACGCTTTTTTCAACGCCGGTTATCTATCTTACGCTCGATCGGATTTTTTACGGTAAGCAACGTCAAACAATCGATGAAAAAGCCGTGGTGCCGGCGCCCGCCACGGAACTTTCGCCGACGATATCGGCGACTTCGCGCGGCGGTTTCCTCGCATGAAGCAGCATCAGCCGACAGCCGCGCTAATCTTTGTGTTCACCTCACTGTGGCTGAATGCCTGCACGTCGGTACGTGAAATCCAGCCGGTTGTTAAAAGGCCGCTCCAAACATCGTGGGAAGGGGTGCCTCCGAGCGTCTCAGTTTCCGACGTGCCGCGGCCGCCGGATGCGTGGTGGCATCTGTTTCACGATGACGTGCTGGACCGCTTGATGCGAGAAGGACTCGCACGCAATTTGGATGTGCAACTTGCCGAGGCGCGCATCATGCAGGCGCGCGCGCAGCGCCGCTTGGCGCAAGCCGCGCTATGGCCTCAGTTCACGGGCACAGCAAGCGATGATTTCAGCCATTCTACTTTTGTCCCCCTGGCGCGAGAGCGCAACGTGCAGGCCGCGTTGAACGGCAATTGGGTGGTCGACTTGTTCGGCGGGCTACGCAACCAGAGTCGAGCGGCGAAAGCGGCGTTGCAGGCGTCAGCGTTCGATCGCGATGCAGTGAAGTTGACTTTGATTTCCGAGATTGCCGGGAATTACGTGCAATACCGCCTGTACCAGCTGCAATATTCAATTTCACTAAGATCGGCAAACTCGCAGTCCGACACCGTTAGAATCACTCGCGTGCGCTTCGAGCAGGGGGCGGCCAGCCGCCTCGATCTGGAGCGGGTCGAATCCCAGCTGGCGACTACACGTGCCGCAGTTCCACAAGCACGCGAGCAGGCAGAAGCCGCGCGCAACTCCTTAATCCTGCTGATTGCGAGCACACCGGAAGCGGTGGGCGCGGATCTTCCGCAGGAGATGCCGGAAGACCCGAAGCTGCCGAGTGGTTCGCCCTTGGACGTACTGTTGACCCCGGCGCAGGTCATTGCTCTGCGACCCGATGTTCGCAGCGCCGAGCTGCGTTTGGTCAGCGCCGCCGCCACCCTGACGGCGACCCTTGCCCAGCGTTACCCGCAGTTGACGTTGGGCGGATTGTTCGGGACGGCAGGCACGGCGGTGAACCAGCTGATGGGCGTCACCGCGGGAGCGTGGTCGTACAGCGCAGGCATCACCTTGCCATTGTTCGATTTTGGGCGGATACGTGCGTCGATTGATGTCGCGGATGCATTGCAGCTGCAGGCCTATCTTAGCTATGAACAGACGGTTCGCAGCGCTTTGCAGGCCACCCAGTCGGCAATCGTGTTGTACGCGCAGGGGGTGCTGCGTGAACAGCAACTGGAGGCAGCCCTTAATTCGGCACGGCACGCCGCGCAACTCGCCCGTACTCAATACCAGGAAGGTGTGTTGTCTCTGCTGGAAGTGTTGGACGCCGAACGCGCCGCGTACGATACGGAATTGAGTTGGTCGCAAGCCGCCGCAGCGGTATCGCAGCGCATCGTGACCGTATATCAAGCGATGGGTGTATTGCCGCCCGACCTTGGCAGGAATTTTAAAACAATAGAATGCGAGTCGCTGACGCAGACTGTTCCGTTCGACCCGAAAGCTTGCCAATCAACTCCCACTTAGTGAGGTTTACAAATGATGCGACTCAATCTACTTTCGTTCCCGGCCGCCGCGTGTTTCTTGACCGGTTTTGCCGCGGCCCAAGTGCCCGGTGTCAATCAGGTGGCTCCGGTGCCGGCTCAAACGGGGGCGGTGTTCATTGCCAAGGATGACTTCCCCAAGGCGTTATTGGCTGTGCCGGGCGGGGCCGGCATCGGGCTTGCATCGCTGGCTGCGGTCCGTGCGGGCGATGATCGGATCAGCGTCGATGAACTCAAGCGGATCGATGTAGCCGCCGAAGGTCCGGTGAGCCACACAAACGTTACG
>JANXZQ010000026.1 GCA_025355445.1 Gammaproteobacteria bacterium | reverse complement strand
GTGTTTGTGATGTAACTGGAGAAGATTATGAAAACCTCTTTCGAACTCGTCGCCGAGTTCCGCGAGACGCAAGGCAAAGGTGCGAGCCGCCGCCTGCGTCACGAAGGAAAAGTACCGGCAATTCTGTATGGCGGGCACGCTAACGCGCGCGCCCTGACCCTGAGCCATCAGAAGCTATTGATCATGCTCGACAACGAGCGCTTCTATTCGACCATCCTCAGCTTGAAGGTGGGCGATCAATCTCAGGCAGCCATATTGAAGGATGTGCAGAGGCACCCGTTCAGGAATGCCATCGTGCACGTCGACTTCCAGCGCGTGGAAGAGAACGAGAAAATACGCATCAGCATTCCGCTGCACTTCACGGGCGCGGCGGTGTCGCCGGGCGTCAAGTCGCAAGGCGGCATCGTGTCGCATATGCGCAACGAGACGGAAGTCACCTGCTTGCCGAAGGATCTGCCGGAATTCATCGAGGTCGACATTTCCGGATTGTCCCTCAACGAAAGCATCCATCTCTCGCAGCTGAAGATTCCGGAAGGCGTCACGCTGGTGGATTTGGCGAAGGACGACGCAGCGGTCGTCGCGATTCACAGCCCGCGTGCGGAAGAGCCTGAGCCGACGGCGGCAGCAGCGGCCGGAGCACCGGCGGCAGATGGTGCGGCAGCGGCTACTGCGGCAGGAGCGGCAGCGGCGCCGGCCGGAGATGCAGCCAAGAAGGCGGATCCTGCGAAGAAAGACGACGCCAAGAAGGAAGCGCCGAAGAAAGACGCGAAGAAATAGCGTCTTTCCCGCGTTTCGGAAGGAGGGCCGTCAGGTGGCGGCCCTTACTTTTTTATCCATCGTCGAATGAGTGCGTTCATGGCCGGTTTACCTTTGCGCATCGTGGTTGGCCTCGGCAATCCGGGCCCCGAACATCTGGTGACTCGTCACAATGCGGGTTTCTGGTTCGTGGATTTGCTCGCGCGCCGTCATGGCGGGGAATTTCGCGACTACCGCAAGTACTCGGGGGAAACTGCGCGCATCACCTTGAGCGAGCAGGAGATCATACTGCTGAAGCCCACTACTTATATGAATCGCAGCGGCTTGTCGGTGAGGCAGTTGAGCGAGTTCTACAAGATTGCGCCGGAAGATATTTTGGTGGCACATGACGAATTGGATTTGCCGGTGGGCAGCGTGCGCTTGAAGCAGGGCGGAGGCCATGGCGGCCACAACGGCCTGCGCGACACGATTGCGCATATCGGCGAGACCTTTTGGCGGTTGCGATTGGGAATCGGACATCCCGGCAACAAGGCCGAAGTCATCGACTATGTGCTGACGCGCGCGCCGCGCGCCGAAGAGGATTTGATCCTCGAAGCGGTCAGCACCGCGGCGGATGTCATGCCGCTATTACTTGAACAGGGCGCTGAACGCGCCATGACCCGGCTGCATAGCCGGGCAGGAAAAACCTGATGCCTATTCGCTGTGGAATCGTCGGTTTACCGAACGTGGGCAAGTCCACCTTGTTCAATGCGCTGACTCGCGCGCAAATTGCGGCGGAGAACTACCCCTTCTGCACCATCGACCCCAACGTTGGGGTGGTGCCGGTGCCGGATCCGCGGCTGGAGAAATTAGCCGCCATCGTGCACCCCGAGCGGATTCTGCCGACAACGGTGGAGTTCGTCGATATCGCGGGGTTGGTGGCGGGCGCGTCGAAGGGCGAGGGGCTGGGGAATAAATTTCTGCAGCATATCCGGGAAGTGGATGCCATCGCGCATGTGGTGCGGTGTTTCGAGAACGACGACATCATTCACGTCGCCGGCAAAATCGATCCGGCCAGCGACATCGAAGTGATCAACACTGAGTTGGCGCTTGCCGATCTCGACAGCGTGGAGCGGACGTATCAGAAATCGGTGAAGGCGGCGAAGACCAACGATAAGGATGCAGTGAAGCTCCGCGATGTGCTGGAGCGGGTGCGCAAGCAATTGAATGAGGCGAAGCCGGTGCGCACCTTGGGATTGGATGCGAATGATCTGCTGCTCCTGCGCGACATGCACCTGCTCACGGAGAAACCCATCATGTACGTGGCGAATGTGGACGAGAATGGGTTTAGCAATAATCCCATGCTCGATCGCGTGCGCGAGCTGGCCAAGGCAGAGGGCGCGGTGGTGGTGCCGGTGTGCGCCGCGATCGAGGCGGAGATCTCGCAGCTGGAGGAGGCGGACCGGGGGGATTTCCTAAAGGAATTGAAGCTGGACGAACCTGGCCTCAATCGAGTGATTCGCGGCGGGTATGCGCTGCTGGGGCTGCAGACTTATTTTACCGCCGGGGTCAAAGAGGTGCGCGCATGGACGGTACATCGGGGCGCGACGGCACCGCAGGCCGCGGGTGTGATACACACGGATTTCGAGCACGGGTTCATCCGAGCGGAGGTCATCGCCTATGATGATTTCATTGCGTTCAAGGGCGAGGCGGGGGCGAAGGAGGCGGGGAAACTGCGCCTGGAAGGGAAGGAATACATCGTCAAAGAGGGCGATGTGATGCACTTTCGATTCAACGTATAGTTGGATCTCGTTGCAATGGTGGGTCGGCATGAATCGAGTGATTTGCGCATTGGCACTGTGTGCCGCCGCGGCCAGTGCTGCGGCCAACGACGAGGCACAGATTCGCCGCGTCCAAGTCGATCAAGAGGCCGCTTGGAATCATCATGATGCCGCGGCCTACGCGAATTTGTTTACCGAGGATGGCGACTGCATCAATGTGCTTGGCTGGTGGTGGAGGGGCCGCGCGCAAATTCAAAGTCGATTAACGGCGGCATTTGCCTTCGTGTTCCACGACAGCACGCTTCATGTGACGGATGTGCAGGCGAAGTTTCTGGGCCCGACGATCGCTGTCGCGCATGTGCGCTGGACCATGGAGGGGTCGCACACTCCGCCCGGGATGCCTGAACCGCGCGAAGGCATACAAGTGCAGGTGCTGCGCAAAGTTGATGGCCGGTGGCTGATCGATAGCTTTCAGAACACGAATGCGATTCCTGAGCGGCCTTTCCCGGCCGGGCCTTTCCCGCCGGGGCTCTCGGGGGCGGCGCCGGCGGAGTAAGCAAAGTGCTCGAGAGCTTTCGACGTCGGCACTATGAGCGCGGACGACAGAAGATGGTCTGAGTCCTAACGAGCTACGCCCATTCAACCAGCAAGTGCGATGGCGTGGAGAATGTCCCATGCCGACGCGGCCGTCGGGGGTAAGTGTTGCTCAAGTGCCTTTATTGCCCGGGCCAAATGACGCCCGGCGCGCTTTGGAACACCCGATACAGCGTCTTCGATCGCGCCAGGGTACCGCTCCACCAAGGCTTCGATCAGCACCGCCGCTTGACGGAGATCTTTTTCCGGCTTGCTGCTGCTTTTATGCCTAAGCTGAGACACGATGAGCTTGTGGATTGCATAACGTTCCGGAACTGGTACGCGCACCATGATGCTGCCGTGAGAACTGAGTACAGGAATTTCCTGAGATGCCTCTAGGAGGTAGGCCAGGTATGGCAGCCCTTGGGCATGCGCTTTGAGTTCTGGAACGGGCACGGTCGGATAATTGTCATCCGCCGAGGGTACAAGCAGATCGACTCTAAAATTCGAGCCGCCACGCTCTTTGAAAGACGTGCCGCGCTGACGGCGATCGAGCGCCGGTATCTCGAAAAACTCGATGCCAGTGGCACGCAGCATGTCGAGAAATCCCGGAATGCCCGGGAGTGCCAAGGCGTCCCGGCGAGCGATGTCTACATCCTCAGTGGCAAATGGCGTGGCCCGCACGCCGAGTGCATTCAGCAAGGCGCCATAAGCATGCGAACCGACCAACAGCGCTCCGGCTCGAAACAAACCGCGGTTATGCAAGCGTGCCAGCGTGAAATAGGCCTTTCGATCGATGGTGGCAAATCCAGCGCGGGCAAGCAGCCTCACTCGCGCTATCGTTGCGTTGGCGGTGCCAATCATTTCGCGCATCGAACTTACCCGGCGCTCGGTCTCCGGATCGTCAATCTTTCCGAGATACATTTCCTGACGCCGGTTCAGAGCGTCGGAATACCGATGGACCCAATAGTGCGTCCCTGCCTCATTGGTACGCCCCGCCAGAGTCCCGGGAGTTCCCAGCAGGACTTCGAACTGCTCTGAGGCGCTG
>JANXZQ010000532.1 GCA_025355445.1 Gammaproteobacteria bacterium | reverse complement strand
CTACCGTCGGACTGGCCGGCCCGCTTAGGTCCGTTCCACTGGGGCCGTGCGCTTGTTGCGGTGAAGATCATCTGGGACGCTCGACGAGCGTCCCAGATGTAACGAGCGCCGCGTCAGGCAGCGCACCTGCAATCCGGAGTGCAGGTCGCACCGGGCTGGCACTTGCACGTAGGGCCGCACTTGCAGGCGGCCCCGCAAGCGCAGGACATTCGGCTGTTCTTGGTAGCGACGCAGGGTGCCGTCGACTTCGAACCGAGACATTGGGTAGTAAAGTTCATCTTATGCTCCTGTGGATTGGTGGTTGGGCAGGAGGAACTCTATCCATCCGTGGCAGCAGACAATTGAACGAAACGGCTAATCGGGCTGGACGCTGGCCGGCGCGATACCGAACATCCTCCTGAAAGTGCGCGAGAAATGCGCGGAATCGGCAAAGCCTCCCGTTTGGGCCGCCTCGGTCAGTGTTTGGCCGTCGACATACGCCGTGAGCGAACATTCGAGTCGTTGCCACAATAAGTAGGCGCGGAAACCCACTCCAGTCTCCTTCATAAATAGGTGGCGAAAGCGCTCCGGGGAGAGGTGCACCGCGGCAGCCATCGTGCTGAGCGGAATCGAATCGCCACGCCGCTCCCGTATCAGTTCTATTGCACGCGCAATTCGTGCGTCAGGAAGTCTCCGGACCTCAGGAGTGTCGCCGGAAAGGGAGGCGATTACGGAGCGGGCCAGCGCGATGAGTGTTGCATCGCTGGCGCGCTTCTCGTACGCGGTTGCGAGCCCCGCAATTTGTTGCTCGAGGGTGTCGATTGGTAGCGCGACGATGCCCTCATTGCAGTAACCCCGTTGAAGAGGACGGCCCTCTTGGCACTCCGGTTCGATGAAGATCTGTGCGACAGGCTGCCCGCGAGCCTCAAAGGCATGAGGTTGGTGGGCCGCCACAAGCGCTCCCGTGAAACTCGTCCAGCGGCCTGACGGAACTTGAAGTTTCACGCGACCGCCGGGGAATGGCAGCGCGACGTGGACCGCGTGGTGAGCATGACAACTGGTCGGCTCGCCAGCGAGACCGATCCACAGGCTACCGCCGCGCCAAAACAGGATGCGTCCGCTTGCGGATAACTTCACAGGAGTCAGGCCGTAGCGCGAATGCGCTCGCTGTTGAGCAACGATGCCCAATATGCTGCAGCCGTCACAATCGGATAGAAGGCCCGGTCGCGATCAAGGGTCACACCGGTGGGCGATAGCCCTACGGCGGTCGCTAGCAACGCTCCGACTAGTAGTGCCACGACCCCCCCTCCGACGCAACCTGCAGCCTATCAGGTGCCAGAACCCCGGTCATCCAATGCGGGAGCCGTCCGCACCCCGATTCTGTCAGATCTACCGACAGAACGTCTCGCTTGAGCACGATAGCCCCCGATTAGATGCCGAAAGCACCATCGAGACCGTGGCGCAAACCCTGATTTCATCAAGGGACCTGGCCTCTACTCTGCAAAGACTTCCTGCAAGGCGATGAGTACTGCCGATAGGGTCTTCGCAGAAACCGTGTCCAGTGGGACAGCGTCCTGAGTTATTGCCAATTTCCCCTTAGGTTGCGCTGCTACGTCACACTCACTTGCCGTGGCAAAATCGCATGAGGCAGCCCCGCCACCCCCACTCAATCATCTCCCGACGTCGCAACCCATTGATGAAAGAATACTTTTAGAAGATCCGCGCTCAAGATACCGTCAGCAATACCGTCAAAAGCACATCTATTGAAACTGGTTCGCGCTGAAGAAGGAGTGGTCGATGCGATAGACTTTCAGGTGCGAGGGAATGAACGACCGCTCGTCGATCACTCTGGGAAGCGACTCGATAAGCGATTTTTCGCACACCGCCATGGATGCAATCGAATTAAGTTGGGGGACACAATGCGGCAACCTCGTTATTCGCGGATCGAAACAACATTCAGTGTCTGCATCTTTATGGCTTGTGGCACCGCCGCCTTTGCGCAAACGTCGACCGTATCGCCGTCGCCATCACAAACACAGGGCAAGTCGACCGTCTCGACGATTCCGGACGAGGCCGCGCTGAACAAAATGGCCGCGCGTTTTGCGCCCGTTGCGTTGCGCGCCGATACCTCCGCATTGTCGGCAGGCGACAAGGCGGCGCTCGTCAAATTGATCGATGCGGCCAGGATCGTCGATACCTTGCAATTGCGTCAGCGTTGGGCGAATAACGAGGCGGTGTGGTCGGCTTTAAAAAACGATCATTCCGCGCTGGGACTTGCGCGGCAACAATATTTTTGGTTGAACAAGGGGCCTTGGTCAATTATCGACGAGAACCAGTCCTTTCTGCCGGCGAACTTTGCGGGCTTCGCGATCCCTGCGGTGAAGCCGCCGGCCGCCAATTTCTATCCACCCGGCGCGAGCAAGGGCGATATCGAGAAATGGGTTGCGTCGCTTACGCCGGCCGACAAGGATGCGGCGCAATGGTTTTTCACTACGATCCGGGCCGGGCGCGATGGACAATTCAAGGTGGTCAAGTATTCCGACGAGTACCGCATCGAACTGGAACAACTCGCGAGGTTCTTGAAAGAGGCGGCTGCTTCCGCCGACAACGCATCGCTGAAGAACTTTCTGAGCTTGCGTGCGGATGCGTTCCTGACCAATGATTATCTGGCGTCCGATTTTGCATGGATGGATCTTGATGCGGCTGTAGATATCACGATCGGGCCTTACGAGACCTACAACGATGAATTGTTTGGGTACAAGGCGGCGTTCGAAGCCTACGTGAATATTCGCGACCAGAAGGAATCGGATAAACTGAATTTCTTCGGCAAGCATTTGCAGGAAATCGAAGACAATCTGCCGCTGGCCGCCGGATATCGCAATCCGAAGGTGGGTGCCTTGGCGCCGATGGTTGTGGTCAACGAGGTCTACGGCGCCGGCGATGGCAACATGAGCGTACAAACTGCTGCCTACAATCTGCCCAACGATGAGCGCATCATCAGCCAGCGTGGCTCGAAGCGGGTGATGCTGAAGAATGTGCAGGAAGCTAAATTCAAATCGACGTTGACGCCGATTTCGAAGTTGGTGTTAACGGTGGAAGCGCAAAAGGATCTCGATTTCGATTCTTTTTTTACCCACATCCTGGCACATGAGATTACACATGGACTGGGTCCGCATGTGACCAAGAGCGGGGGTCGCGATTCGACACCGCGCCAGGACTTGAAAGAAACCTACGGCACGGTAGAAGAGGCCAAGGCCGATATTACCGGATTGTTCGCGCTTGCTTACATGATGGACAAGGGGCAATTGAAGGAAACGCTGGGACAGGGCCAAGCGGCAGAACACAAGCTGTATAGCACTTTTCTGGCGTCGGGTTTCCGCACCTTGCACTTCGGCTTGACCGATTCGCATGCGCGCGGTATGGCGATTCAAATGAATTACCTGCTCAATAACGGCGCTTTTGTCTCGCACGGCGACGGCACGTTTTCGGTTGATTTCACAAAGATCAAGCAGGGCGTCGCCAATCTCGATCGCGAGTTTCTGACGATAGAGGCAACCGGCGACTATGCCAAGGCCAAGGCGATGATGAGCAAGTATGTGGTCATTCGCCCGGATGTGCAAAAGGCGCTCGACAAGATCAAGGATGTGCCGAATGATATCCGGCCCGAGTTTGTGACGGCGATGGCGTTGACGACTGCGGCGGTGGCCACTCATTAGCGACTCTGGCACGATCACCCGCCGCTAGGAGTCTGGGCGGTAGGAATTAGGTAGCTGCATTTTTCGGATTCCCAACGATGGGGATTTTGTGTCGTTGCGCCTGGCAAGATCTTGATCCAACCGAACACGGGCTCAGAAATGGCTTTACGACGCCGGTAGTGGGCGCGCCCCTCGGGCGTGCGAAGCGTGCGTGCCATGCGTGCGGTTGCCGGTTTACGCTTTGCGTTGACTGCCCGCTGGCGCTTGTCTTCGCGTCCCAGCGCCACGCAGGCGGCAAGTCCGCGTTCCTCCAGTTCGCGCAACCCCCCCTCGTAGGCATACCCGGTATCGGCGAGGGTCATCTGCGGGCTAAGCTCGGTATTGCAGTGGACCTGATCGATCATCGGCAGCAGGCTGTGATAGTCGGCCGCAGAGTTGGACAGCTCTGCCGCCACGATCAGCTGGCTGCCTTCATCCACCGCGGGTATCTAAAGGAAGCCTAACTGCGATCCTCCGACAAAAGCTGCGGTACACCCAATTTGATGATATTATGCACCATAAATGATGCGCAGAGGTGAATGCCCTTGAGAGCAACGATAACTGTGGACGACGACCTGTATCGGCAAGCCCTCGATGTCGCTGATCCGGCGATGGACAAGGCGGATTTGTTCCGCGAAGCGATTCGCGTATTCGTTCGCATCCAGGCGGCGAAGCGCCTTTCTGCCCTCGGCGGCAAAGCCCCCAAGATGAACAATGTTCCGCGTCGGCGCCCATCTCAACAAGGCTAGTGGCACTTGGCGTCCGTGCTCGTAGACTCGTCAGTCTGGGTTGCACACTTTCGCAAGCCAAACAGCGCCCTCCAGTCCCTGCTTTCCACGGATCAGGTGCTATGCCATCCGTTGATTGTCTTGGAACTCGCGTGCGGTACGCCTCCAGCTCCCCGCGAACACACGCTCGGAGATCTTCGAAGATTGCGGCAAGCTGTCATATCAACGATCGAAGAAACGCTCGCGCTCATCGAGCGAGAGCAACTTCAGGATCTCGGTTGCGGAGCGGTGGACATATCTCTGCTCGCGTCCACCCTGCTGACTCCCGACACTTTGCTGTGGACCGTAGATAAAAATCTTGGCTACTTGGCAGCCAAGATGGGCGTTGCATTTCAATGATAACGGAACATGTGACAGCGACATCGCATCGATCGCGGCCACGCTAATTTTACTTGGTCACTCCCACTCAATCGTCGCCGGCGGCTTGCCCGAGATGTCATACACGACGCGTGAAATCCCCGGCACTTCGTTGATAATGCGGTGCGCGACGCGGTCGAGAAATTCATACGGCAGTCGCGCCCAGCGCGCCGTCATGAAATCGATGGTCTCCACCGCACGCAACGCAATCACATAGTCGTAACGCCGCCCGTCTCCCATGACGCCGACCGAACGCACCGGCAGGAACACAGCGAATGCCTGGCTGACCTTGTCGTAGAGATCGTGGGTGCGCAGCTCTTCGATGAAGATCGCGTCCGCGCGCCGCAATAAATCTGCATGTGCCTTGTGAATCTCACCCAGGATGCGCACGCCGAGGCCCGGACCCGGGAATGGATGACGGTGCACCATCTCCTGCGGCAGCCCCAGCTCGACACCAAGCTTCCGCACCTCGTCCTTGAACAATTCGCGCAGCGGCTCCAAGAGTTTGAGCTTCATATGCTTCGGCAAGCCGCCCACGTTGTGATGCGATTTGATCACATGCGCCTTGCCTGTCTTGCTGCCCGCCGATTCGATTACGTCCGGATAGATCGTACCTTGAGCGAGCCACTTGACTTCTTTGAGCTTCGCCGCCTCTTCGTCGAAGACTTCGACGAACATTCCGCCGATGATCTTGCGTTTTTTTTCCGGATCCGACTCACCCGCCAGAGCCGCCAGGAAACGCTGCTCGGCGTCGACACGGATCACCCGCACACCCATGTGCTCGGCGAACGTCGCCATCACCTGATCGCCCTCGCCCAGGCGCAGCAATCCGTGGTCCACGAATACGCAGGTGAGCTGCGCACCGATCGCGCGATGGAGCAAGGCGGCCAACACCGAGGAGTCGACGCCGCCGGACAGCCCCAGCAGCACCTTGTCGCTGCCGACCTGCGCGCGAATCCGCGCCACGCTGTCTTCGATGATATGGACCGTGGCCCAGTCGGCCGCACAGCCGGCAATTTCGCGCACGAAGCGCCGCAATATCTCGCCGCCCTGCAGGCTGTGAGTCACCTCGGGATGAAACTGCACGCCGTAAAAACGCCGCGACTCATCCGCCATGGCCGCGAGCGGTGCGTTGTCGCTGGAGCCGATCACTTTAAATCCCGGCGGCACGCCGATGACGCGGTCGCCGTGGCTCATCCACACATCGAGCACACGCCGGCCCTGGGTGTCGCGATTGTCTTCGAGTCCGTCGAACAGCCGCGAGCCGGCGGTCGGCCGAACTTGGGCGGCGCCGAATTCGCGATGACTGGAGGACTCAACTTGGC
>JANXZQ010000530.1 GCA_025355445.1 Gammaproteobacteria bacterium | reverse complement strand
CTCGAAGTCTTCCGCGCAGGAGTCGATGGACTGCGCTTTCCCGTGCCGCAACAAGGTCAGTCTGCGTGTACCCACAGATGACCATCCTCTATTTTGGTTGCGAATACCCGCACCGGCTCGTAGGCGGGCGGACTCAATGCTTCCCCCGTGCGCAGACAGAAGCGCGCGCCGTGACGCGGGCAGATGATTTCCGTTCCCTCGATGGCACCGCCGGTCAGCTCCGCACCGTCATGGGTGCAGATGTCTTCGATGGCAAAATACTCATCGCCGCTGCGCGCAACCGCGATCATGCGGCGCCCCGCGGAAATAGAGAGGGCTTGTCCATCGCTCAAAGCCACGGCGAGTCCCGCATCGATCCACTTCACAGCCGTTCCTTTATTTTATTTTCGGCGAGTTACATATTTCCGGCGAGCTACATCATGCCGGTTTGCAGACGAGCTTCATCCGACATCATGGTCTGGTTCCACGGCGGATCGAACACCAATTCGACCTTCGCGTGCGCCACGGTGGGGACAATCTGCACCTTGTCGCGCACGTCCTGCACCAACACTTCACCCATGCCGCAGCCCGGCGCAGTCAACGTCATCTTGATGTCGACATTGCGTGACGCATCTTCGTTCTTGCTGACTTCGCATGCGTATACCAGCCCCAGGTCGACGATATTGACCGGGATTTCCGGGTCATAGCAAGTCTTTAACTGCTGCCAGATAATGTTTTTGATGTCCTCCTCGGACGCGCCGGGGGGCACCTCGGGCGCCGTTGCAGCCGTTTTGCCGATGGCGTCGGCATCCTGGCCGGCGATGCGGAACAGATTGCCGTCGATGTAGACCGTGAAGCTGCCGCCCAGGGCCTGGGTGATATAGCCCACCGAGCCCAGCTTGAGATTCACCTCGACGCCGGCGGGTATGGCCACCGCCTTGACCTCGCGTTGCACCACAATGGGTTCGTTTTCGTAGGAATGCATCGCTTAGCCGCTCATTCTGTGCTCACCGCAGGCAGCGCCTGCGGGTGGGCGGACTTCAGCGCGGAGGCAAGGGTATGCCAGCATAGGCTCGCGCATTTCACGCGCGCGGGATACTCCCGAACTCCAGACAGCGCGGCGAGCTTGCCGAGTTCTTCCTCGCCGGTGGCCGCATCATCGGTGAGCAGCTGGTGCACGCGATCAAACAGCTGCAACGCCTCGGCGCGTGTCTTGCCCTTCACCGCTTCTGTCATCAACGAGGCCGATGCAGTCGAAATCGCGCATCCCTGGCCCTCGAAGCGAATGTCGCTGATGGTATCGTCGGCCAAGCGCAGACGCACCGTCAAACGATCCCCGCACATGGGGTTGAATCCCTCGACGGTGGCGTCAGCCGGCTCCAAACCGCCGAAGTTACGCGGCCGACGGTTGTGGTCGAGAATGACATCCCGGTAAAGATCGTTGAGTTCCATGGCTGTTAAGCGAAGATCTTGCGCGCCCGTTCGATTCCGGCGGCAAGCCTGTCGATTTCCTCGAAGGTGTTGTAGAAGGCGAACGACGCCCGGGCTGTCGCCGGCAGCGCGAAGAAATCCATCACCGGCATGGCGCAATGGTGGCCGGTGCGGACGGCAATGCCGTCCTCGTCAAGAATGGTCCCAAGGTCATGCGGGTGCACGCCGCCCACCACGAATGACACCAAGCCGGCTTTTTCGGCTGCGGTGCCGATAATGCGCAGCCCCGGTATTTGCCTCAAGACTGCCGTGGCATGCTCGAGCAGCGCAGTCTCGTGCGCGCGGGCGGCGTCACGGTCCAAGGCCTGCAGAAAGTCCACCGCGGCCCCCAAGCCGATGACGCCGGAGATGTTCGGTGTACCGGCTTCGAACTTGTTGGGCAGGCCGTTGTAAGTGGTCTTGGCAAAGGTCACTGCGAGAATCATTTCGCCGCCGCCTTGCCAGGGCGGCATGCTTTCCAGCAGCTGCTCGCGCCCGTACAGCACGCCGACGCCGGTGGGGCCGTACATCTTGTGGCTCGAGAAGGCGTAGAAATCACAACCCAGCTCCTGCACGTCGAGATCCATGTGCGATACGGCCTGGGCGCCGTCGATCAGGGTGACGATGCCGCGTGCCTTGGCGGCAGCGATCAGGCGGCGCACCGGCAGTACGGTGCCGAGGGCGTTCGACACATGGGCGCAGGCGAACAAGCGGGTGCGCGGGCTCATCAATGCCGCGACAGCGTCGAAGTGCACCTCGCCGTGCGCATCGATGGGCGCAACCACCAGGGTCGCCCCGGTCTGCTCGCAAACCATCTGCCAAGGCACGATGTTGGCGTGGTGCTCCAAATGGGTGATGAGTATCTCATCGCCCGGCTGCAATAGCGGCCTGGCGTAGCTCTGGGCCACGAGATTGATGGCTTCGGTGGTGCCGCGGACGAAAATGATTTCATTGCGCGACCGTGCATGGATGAATTCCATCACTTTGTCGCGCGCCGCTTCGTATAGCGCGGTCGCCTCCTGGCTCAGAGTGTGCACGCCGCGGTGGATGTTGGCATGGTGGTGGCGCTCATAGTCATCCACAGCGCTTATCACCGCGTTGGGGCGCTGCGCTGAGGCGCCGTTGTCCAGATAGGCCAGGGGCTTGCCGCGCACCAGGCGCGCCAGAACAGGAAACTGCCGCCGCAGGGCAGCGACGTCAAAGCTGGGCGGACGGGCCGCCAGGGCAATATTGTTCATCTGAATTTCCGCAGGGTTTGCGAATCGGGCAGTTGCGCAATGAGCGCGTTTTCAATCGCCGCGCGCGCCGGCACCACGGACATGCCGGTCAGCACGTCCGCCAGGAAGGC
>JANXZQ010000473.1 GCA_025355445.1 Gammaproteobacteria bacterium | reverse complement strand
CGATGGGACCGGCCGCTACCACGTCCAGATCGATGAAATTGCTCAAGGGATCGCGGGTGAAGTATTGATCTCCGATGTTGCGCCCGCCGGTGATCGCCAAGGCGTTGTCGGCGACGAATAATTTGTTGTGCATGCGGTGATTGATGCGGGGGATGTCGCCGGCCGAGGCCACGAAGCGAGTCCAGGTGGCAAATCGTCCGCCGGGAAAGGGATTGAACACCCTGACTTCTACATTGGTGTGCTCGCTCAAGTGCAGGAACCGGCGATCCTCGCCCGCGGTATTGAGGTCATCGACCAACAGCCGCACCCGCACGCCGCGATCCGCCGCCAGGCGCAGGTGGTGAAGCAGCAGCCGTGCGGAATCATCCTGATGAATGATGTAGTACTGGATGTCGAGCGTGCGTTCGGCATGGTCGGCGAGTGCAATGAGATCGGCCAAAACCTCCTCTCCCGACGACAACACCCGAATTCCCGACAGATGCTTGTGGCCGGCCTCCTCCACCGCGACGATAGCCCCTAGCGTCGTCGCCTCCGGATTCGGTAGCGCCTCGCTGTGCGATTTCTCTACGTGCCGCGGCAGGCCGGCGCAGCCGGAAATGAGCGCAAGAACCGCGATCGCCGACGGCCAGATGGCGCTGCGCCTCGACTGCATACCGCGCTTGGATCTACGCATCCGGGCATCATATCAGGCACACTTTGCGCCCATGCAAACACACCGTCACATTCGCAGCTTTGTCTTGCGCGCCGGCCGCATGACCCACGCGCAGGAACGCGCGCTCGCCGAGTTGTGGCCTATATTCGGCGCCGATTTAGGCGCTGGGACCCTGGATTTTCCCGCCCTATTCGGGCGCCAAGCGCTGCGCTGCCTCGAGATCGGCTTTGGAGTCGGCGAAGTGATCGGCAGTTTGGCGGAGACTCATCCGCACATCGACTACGTGGGGATCGAAGTGCACCGCCCCGGAGTGGGGCGGCTGCTGCTGCGCGCCGCTCAGGGGCAGCTGCGCAATTTACGCGTCATTTGCCACGATGCCGTCGAGGTACTCGAGCGGGCGGTTCAAGACGAGTCTTTTGATGAGATTCTGATCTTTTTTCCCGATCCCTGGCACAAAAAGCGCCATCACAAGCGGCGTCTGATCGACCCCACCTTCAGCGCAACCCTGGCGGCGAAGCTGTTTCCCAACGGAGTTCTACGCCTGGCGACGGATTGGCAGGCGTACGCGCAGCAAATGCTGGAGGTGTGTAATGCGAACCCGCAGCTCGAATCCTTGAGTGCGGATGAGACTTACGTGCCGCGCCCGGATTTCAGGCCGCCGACACGCTTCGAGCGGCGCGGCGAGCGCCTCGGGCACGGCGTGTGGGATTTGGCCTACCGGAAGCGTTAGCCACGCGGCATCGGGAAGCTGCCGCGCAGCCCATCGACGATGAATTGTACGGCGAGGGCGGCGAGAACGACGCCGGAGAGCCGGCTCACGACATTCGCGCCGGTGACACCCAGCACCTTCATCAGCCGCGGCGTCGCGAGCATCAATGTCCAGCACACCATGAACACCAGAGCAACGACGCCGAGGAATCCGCTGAACAACAGCGGCTTCGTGCCCACCTCGCCGGCCGTCAGCAAAATCGTCGCCAGCGCGCCCGGACCCGCCATGAAGGGAAACGCCAGCGGGAACACTGAAATATCCTCGCGCTTCCTGGCCTCCTCTCTTTCGGTGGTGGTAGAGCGCGTGCCGGAGGGGCGGGCGAACACCATATCAAGCGCGATCAGGAACAAAAGCGTCCCGCCCGCGATGCGGAACGAACCAAGGGAAATCCCCATGATGTCCAGAAACTTTGCACCGAGCAACGCGAACAGCACACTGATCCCCACGGCTATCAGCGTTGATTTGCCGGCCATTTTTTTCTTGTAGCGGGCGCTCGCGCCCTGCGTCAATCCGGCGAACAATGGAATCAGCGATATCGGGTCGACCACGACGAAAAAGACGACGAAGAATTTGACGAGTTGTTCTATCACGGGCGATGTTGCTGCGCGCAAAAATTACACATTGCGCGAAAGTTTTATTGGGAGTTGAATGGGGTTGAGCATAACAGACGGAGACGGCGATGAACGTAATCAAGCCGATCGTAGGTCAGTGGTATCGCGGCGGTACCAACGAGCTCTTTGAAGTGGTCGCCATCGACGACCAAGATCAAACCATCGAGATTCAATACTTCGACGGCACCGTCGCCGAAATGGAATTCGATTCCTGGAACGAGCATCTGCTGGACGAACTCATCGATGCGGCGGATGCGCCGGAAGACTGGTCGGGAGCCGTCGATATGGAAGCCGAGGACTTGGATCGCGAGTTCGAAGATACCGCGCGCAGCCTTTGGTCCTCTCCGCATGATCGGTCGATGCGCCGCTGACGCCGCCGGCTCCACTCTAGGCTTTCGCCGCTTCCCGCGCGCCCAATTCATTCAAGGGCCGGCGCAGAATGACCAGCAATATCAGTCCCGGAACCGCAATCAAGCAAGTCAGGATGAAGAAATTCGCCCAGCCTACAACGGGGACGATTTGACCGGCAATCCAGCCCGTCACGTTCCTTGGCAGGGTCGCGAGGGCGGAAAGCAACGCATACTGCGTGGCGCTGAAATCCGCGGAGCATAGCGACACCAGGAAGGCCACGAACGCCGCCTGACCCATGCCGCCGACCATGGTATCCAAGGAGGTGGCCAGCACCAGCAGCCAGACTTTCTTGCCGGCCAAAGCCAGCCACATGTAGAGTAAATTGGTCAGCGCCTGACCGATGCCGAATACCAAGAGTGATCGGAACACGCCCCACCGCAAATACATGAATCCGCCGAAGGCCACGCCGATCATGGTGGAAATCGTCATGTTGACTTTGCCGGCAACGCTCAGCTCATGCAGTGAAAATCCGACCCCCCGAAGCATGAAGGTGCTGTACAGGCTGAGCGCCAGCGCGTCGCCCACCTTGTAGAGCAGGACCAGCAGCAAAAATCCCCAGATGCCTTTTTGCTCGAGCAGGGCGCGCAAGGGATGCCACACGGCGTCCGCTAAACTGCTAGGCGCGTGTCCCGGTGCCTCGGGCTCCGGCGCCCGGATGGTTGCCACCATGGTTGCCGCCATGAGGCAGGCGACGAATAGGAAAGCGAGCTGCCAACCGACATTGGCGGCAATGAAGACCAGCACCGCGCCCGCCAGCATCGCCGCCGTGCGGTAGCCGAACGCGGCCGCTGCGGCGGCCAGGCCGCGCTCGCTCGACGGAATGGCATCGACGCGATACGCGTCGATCACGATGTCCTGGGAAGCGGAGAGGAAGACGAGCAGCACGGCAACGGCGCCGAGCACATAAGGCTCCTTCGTCGGTGAGCAAAAACCCATGACGCCGATGCAAATCGCGAGGCTGGCCTGAAAGATGAGAATCCAGCCGCGGCGGCGGCCGAAGATCGGCGGCAAGTACCGATCGAGCAGCGGCGCCCACAGAAACTTGAAGTTATAAGGCAGCGCGACCAGGGAAAATATGCCGATGGCTGCGATGCTGAGGCCGGCGGATGCCAGCCAGGCCTGCAAGGTGAAATTCGTCAGATTGAACGGCAGCCCCGAGGCGAAGCTCAAGAAAAGAACCGCCGCCATGCGCTTGTCGCCAAGCGCTTGCCGCAAGGTCGGCTTCACCGCTGCGGTCAAACGCCGGCTGCCGGACTCGTAATGAGCTTAAGTCCATTCAACATGACGGTGTGCATCACGCAGGATAATATCAGTCCCCATGACCCTGGCATACCAAACTGACTTCATCGACTTGTGTGTGCGGCTGGGTGTGCTGCGATTCGGCAGTTTCACCTTGAAGTCGGGCCGCGAAAGTCCGTACTTCTTCAATGCCGGCCTGTTCAACAGCGGCGCCGCCATCGGCGCCGTGGGGCGCGCCTATGCCGCAGCGCTCGAGGCCTCGGGCCTCGAGTTCGACATGTTATTCGGCCCGGCCTATAAGGGGATTCCCCTGGTCACCATCACGGCGGCGGCGCTCGCGCAACACGCAAGCCGCAACCTGCCGTTCGCCTTCAACCGCAAGGAAGCCAAGGACCATGGTGAAGGCGGCAGCATCATCGGCAGCCCTCTCAAGGACAGGGTGTTGATCGTCGACGACGTGATCACAGCGGGCACCGCAATCCGCGAATCCATCGACATTATTCGGGCGGCCGGTGCGCAGGCAGCAGGGGTACTGCTCGCCTTGGATCGCCAGGAACGCGCCCCGGAAAGCCGCTTGTCGGCCGTCCAAGAGGTGCGGAGCGAATTTGGAATACCGGTCATTACAGTCATCGATCTGGACGACTTGATGCATCACACGGCCCTGCAGGGGCGCAAGGACGACCTTGAACGGATGCAGAGCTACCGGAAGCGCTATGGGCTGGCAGATTGAGGAATGGCCCCTGGAAAACACGGGGCGCTCCCCGCACAATGGCAGCCGCTTCCCTTGAGGATACGTGCTTGAAGAATGTCGCTTGGACCCTGTGCGCTGTCGCGCTGCTCTGCTTGACGGGCTTTCCGGCCGGAGTCGCCACCGGAAGTGGCCGCACTGTTTATAAGTGGGTGGACGCACAGGGGGTTACGCATTATGGCGACCGCATCCCGCCGGAATATGCGGCGCAAGAGCAGCACCTCATTAATTCACAGGGCGTTGAGATCAATCGCCTCGATGCGCAGAAAAGCGCCGAGCAGCTCGCCGCCGAAGACCAAAAGAGGCTCGACGCGGAGCAAAGCCAGAGTCGGGACCGGAATTTGCTGAGTACCTATGCGTCGGTGCAGGAAATCGAACGCCTGCGCGATCAGCGGGTGACGCTCGTCACCGACCAGACCAAGGTCACCTCGAGCTTTCTCGAGGCGCTGAACGGCAAACTGAACAAGCTGCGCATCAATAGCATGCACTTCAAGCCGTACAACAGCGATCCGCACGCTCCGGCCATGCCGGACCAGCTCGCCGAGGACTTGGTGCGGGTCGACAATGACATTCGCACGCAGGAGCAGAATCTGCGCGAGAAGCGCTCCGAGGAGACGACCATGCGCAAGCAATTCGAGAGCGACATCGCGCGCTTCAAAGAACTCAAGGGCATCCATTGACGCAGAAGACTCGAATATTATTGGGTGTCACGGGCGGCATCGCCGCCTACAAGAGTCCCGACTTGGTGCGTCGCCTGATGGAACGTGGTGCGGAAGTGCAAGTCGTGATGACCGAGTCCGCGCAACGATTCGTTTCGCCCATGAGTTTTCAAGCGGTATCCGGGCGGCCGGCGCGCAGTGATCTGTGGGACGGCGCCGCGGAGGCCGCCATGGGACACATTGAGCTGGCCCGCTGGGCGCAGATCGTGCTGATCGCACCCGCCAGCGCCGACTTCATGGCGCGTCTGGCGAGCGGTCAGGCCGATGATCTTTTGGCCACGCTGTGCCTGGCCACCGAAGCACCCATTGTGCTTGCGCCGGCGATGAATCGAGTCATGTGGGCGAACAAGGCCACCCAGGCAAACGTTGAAACGCTGATCTCGCGCGGCATCCGTATCCTAGGTCCCGACTCGGGCAATCAGGCTTGCGGAGAAGTCGGCAAGGGACGCATGTGGGAGCCCGTGAAGCTGGCCGACAGCCTGCTGGAACCGCCGGTCAACGCCGGCTTGATGGCGGGACTCAATGTTTTGATTACCGCAGGACCCACCCGCGAGCGGCTCGACCCGGTGCGGTATCTCACCAACCGCAGCTCGGGGAAAATGGGATTTGCGGTCGCCGCGGCGGCCCGCGAAGCCGGCGCCCACGTCACCATAGTCAGTGGTCCGGTGCAATTGCAGACGCCCGCCGGCGTCACCCGTATCAATGTAGAGAGCGCGCGTGACATGTATGCCGCGGTACACCGCCAGGTGTCGGACGCCGATGTTTTCATCGCGGCAGCTGCGGTCGCCGATTTTCAGCCGGTGACCGTCGCCAAACAAAAGATCAAAAAGCAAGGCGTCGCGGTTAAGCTCGATTTGGAGCCCGCTCCGGACATCATCAAGTCGGTTGCGGACATGGCCAAGCGGCCTTTCGTCGTCGGCTTTGCGGCCGAGACCAATGACGTGGAGGAGAACGCGCGCGCCAAGCTCAAGCGCAAGAAGCTCGACATGATCGCCGCCAACCAAGTGGGCGAGGGAATCGCCTTCGACTGCGATGAAAATGCGCTGACCGTCATTTGGCCCGGCGGCAAAGTCGAAGTGACGCGCGGACCAAAACTCGATGTCGCGCGGCAACTCATTGCCCTGATCGCGAGCCGTCTGCCACCACCCGACGGCAGTCCCCGGCGCGGATCGCGCAAGCGCCGCACCGTCGCCGCGCTGCCGCGGGATAGAGTGCGCGCCCGCCGCGCGCGGCGCTGACCGTGCAACGTACCGTGAAACTGCGGATATTGGATCCGCGCGTCGGGCGGGAATTCCCGTTGCCCCGGCACGCGACCTCAGGCTCGGCGGGCATGGATTTGCGCGCCTGCATCGATGTCCCGCTCATCCTCGCACCCGGCGCCGCCGAGCTCATAGCCACGGGTATTTCAATCTACATTGCGGACCCGGAGCTGGCGGCGGTGCTGTTGCCGCGCTCAGGATTGGGCCATAAGAACGGCATCGTGCTCGGCAATCTGGTGGGCCTGATCGATTCGGATTATCAGGGACCCTTGATGGTATCGGTGTGGAACCGCGGCGCCGCGCCGTTCACCATCAATCCGGGCGACCGTATCGCGCAAATGGTGTTCGTGCCCGTGGCGCAGGTGGAATTCGAAGTAGTCCAGGACTTTTCCGCGACGACGCGCGGCGCCGGAGGATTCGGCAGTTCCGGGCACGGCTGATGCTGCACGCTGCGCAAGGTTGACATAACCGCGACGGCCGCGGCGAGGTGACCCCTGGAGAAACTCCTGTGATATAAATATCGGGTCGGCGCAACCGCGAGGAATACCGCGTCAAAAACAGGGAGTCGGGTTTCATGAATAAAGCTCTTGTACTCAGCGCATGCATCACCCTTCTTGGGTTCAGTACATTTCCGGCGTTCGCCGACCATGATGACGACGCTGCGTCGACGTGTTCTCTCGCGACCATGCGCGGTACGTATGCGTGGGGATACGCCGCTACGAATGCCGGTGGGCCGTATTCCACCAGCGGGCGGGAATCTTACGATGGGCATGGCCACACGAATTGGTTCCAGCTTTTCAATAGCGCCGGAACCACGCCGTCCACCTACAGCGGCACGGGCACCTACACCATGACTGCCGATTGTGTTGCCAGCGTCGTGTACACAGGCTTTCACAACGACGCTCCGTACACGTATTTCGTTGCGCCGAATGGCGGCCATTACTACTGGAACAATAATTTTGCGGATAGCACGGTCGCAGGATCGCGCGTCGATCGCATATCCATGGCGCTATTGGTTCATTAGCCGAGCGGCGCCAATCTACCCGCTCACCCAAGATATGCCGCTGGTGTGTTGACCGCCCGCTCGCCATGCTGCGCGCATGGCAATTCGGGACTGGCCGATTGACGAACGACCGCGCGAGAAGCTGCTCGAGAAGGGGGCGGCGGCCTTGTCGGAC
>JANXZQ010000258.1 GCA_025355445.1 Gammaproteobacteria bacterium | reverse complement strand
CGACTTGACGCGCGCCGGCCGCAACCGCTTGTTGGTGCGGATGACGGACGAGGTTGCGGGCCTGGTGCTGCGCAATAACACTCTGCAAGGCCAGGCGATCAGCACCAGCGAGTTCCAGTCGAAGGAACGCCTGAGCGAGTTCGCCTACGTGATCCGTGTGCTCGAGCGCTCCGGCGATTTGAACCGCTCGCTCGAATACCTGCCGACCGAGGAGGAAATCGCGGAGCGCCGCAAAGACGGCGAGGGGCTGACCCGCCCGGAATTGGCGATTACCCTGAGCTACAGCAAGATCTGGCTGTACCGGGCGCTCATACAATCCAACGTGCCCGAAGATCCCTATCTGTCCACCGAACTGGCCCGCTACTTCCCGACGCCGGTGCAGAAGCGCTTCGCGCTGCGTGTGAAACGCCACCGCCTGCGGCGCGAGATCATCGCAACCGCCATCACCAACAGCTTGATCAATCGCTTGGGCCCGGTTTTTCCGGTGCGCGCCCAGGAAGACACGGGCGCGGATCCTGCCGCCATTGCTCGTGCCTACAGCATCGCGCGCGAGATATTCGCGGTACGCGACCTATGGGCGCAGATCGAAGCGCTCGACAATCGCACTCCGGCGGCCGTGCAGTACACGGCGATGTTCCAGGCCACGCGCCTGCTGCGGCACATAACCTACTGGCTGCTCGAGAACCGGCGCGACGATCTGGATATCGAACGCGCGGTGCTGCGCTATGCGGCCAAAGTGGCGCAGCTGTTCCGTGAGCTTGGGCAGGTCTTGAGCGCCACGGAACGGGCGCGCCTGAACGTGCAGCGTTCGCAGCTCATCGAGCAGCATGTGCCGGAACATCTCGCCTCGCGCATTGCCTCATTGGAGGCGTTGCAGTGTGCCTTGGACCTGGTCGAGGTTTCCATGACGGCGCGTTTGGACATCGGCTACGCGGCCAAGGCCTATTTCGATCTGGGCGAGCGCATCGGCTTGACCTGGATCAGGGAACAAATCGAAAGCCTGGCCGCGGACGGGCATTGGCAGGCGGTGGCACGCGGCACCTTGCGCGACAATTTGTACGAGCTGCAGCGCAAACTCACCGGCGCCGTGCTGGCGTGCAAAGGCCGGGACGCCGGCTCCCGCGTCAGCCAATGGATTGCGCGCCACTTGGTTCCAGTCGATGCGTTGAAGCGCGTCGTCGTCGACCTGCGCACCGGCTCGCCGCCGGACTTCGCCACTCTGTCCGTTGCCTTGCAGGCGGTCAGGCGGCTTGCGCAGGATTATGCGTGAGCACTCCAGCCGCCGGTTTCGGCACGGACTACCTGCAGCATCGCATCGTCAGCGAATTCGCGCTGGCGCGGCATATCGGCATTGTGGTCGAGTCCGCCGACGATACCGCCGTGGTGCTGCGCGCGCCGCTGGCGCCCAATGCCAACTACAAGGGCACGGCCTTCGGCGGCAGCTTGTATTCGCTGGCGATGCTCACTGGTTGGGCCTGGGTCACCCGCTATCTCGCCGAGCGCGGGATGCTCGCCGACGCGGTCATTCAGGAGTCGAGCACGCGCTTTCTGGCGCCGGTGCAGGGAGAGCTGCGCGCCAGCGCCGCGGCGCCGTCCGGCCCGCAAATCGACAAATTCCGCAAAATGCTGCAGCGGGCGGGGCGCGGACGCATTCGCCTGCGTGTCGACATACATTACGATCAGACCCTGGCCACGCTCTTCGAGGGTGTGTTTGCCGCGGCCACACGTCGATAGGAGGATTCGTGCCCGGAAAATTGATCTTGGTTCGCCACGGACAGAGTACTTGGAACGTCCAGAATCTCTTCACCGGCTGGCATGACGTCGACCTGAGCGATTTAGGCCGACAAGAAGCCGCGCAGGCGGGACGCGAATTGCAGCGCGAGGAAATCGAGCCGCACATCGCATTTACCTCCGTGCTCAAACGCGCGATTCGCACCCTGTGGCTGATCATGGATACCACCGACCGCATGTGGATGCCGGTGGAGCGCAGCTGGCGCCTCAACGAACGCCACTACGGCGCCCTGGAAGGGCTCGACAAGGCGCAAACCGTCGCCAAGCACGGCGACGCGCAGGTCAAAATTTGGCGCCGCAGCTATGATATTCCGCCGCCGGCCTTGGGCTTGGACGACCCGCGGCATCCGCGTTTCGATCCGCGCTACGCCGACGTCGATGCGGCCTCCCTGCCTGCGGCCGAGTCCCTCAAGGACACTCTGTCGCGCGTGCTGCCGTACTGGGAATCGCGCGTCGTCCCGGAACTTCGCGCCAACAAGAACGTGCTCATCGTCGCGCATGGCAACTCGCTGCGCGCGCTGGTCAAAATGCTCGACGTGATGTCCGAAAGCGAGATCGTGGAATTCAACATTCCGACCGGCGTTCCAATACTCTATGAATTGGACGAGCAATTGCAGTCTCTCGGGCGCCGCTTCCTAGGCAACCAGGACGCCATCGCCGCGGCTCAAGAGGCCGTGCGCAGGCAAACCGAGAAGAAATGAGCCCGTTCGGGATACCGGATGGCGCTCACGAATCCGGGGCGATGGCCACCTTGAGTCCGGAGAGTTGGTCGGTGAAATCCACCTGGCAGGACAGGCGCGAGGTGCTCTCGCGGAAATCGGACAATTCCTTGAGCAGTTCCAGCTCATCGCTTTGCGGCTTCGGCAAGCGGCCGGCCCAGCTCTCATCGACATACACATGGCAAGTGGCACAGGAACACAGGCCGCCGCAAATCGCGGCCACACCGTAATCGAGCTCGCGCAGAATCTCCATTACCTTCAAGCCGGGCTTAGCCTCGATGTCATGTTCTTTCCCATCCCGGTCCACTACGATCATCCGCGCCATTGACGTCTCCGTTAAATACCCCCGCAGGGGTTCGACATTAGGCCGGGTAGTGTGCCGGAACTTAAGTGGCCCGACTACTTTGATGCGTGAGGCGCTCGCTGAGCAGCTGCGCCCGGCCGGCGGCACGGCCATCGCCGGTCGAGTTTAAGTAAAGTTCGCTCCACAGCAGGCAGACGTAGTCGTACAGCCAGCCCAACAGGCGCAGCCGCATATATTCATTGCCGGTCGGCGAACGCATCAAGTAGCTCCTCAATAGATCGTGCTGCAGCGAATCCTCCAAGTCATTGTTGGCGCTCCAGCTCGCCAAATCCCACAGCGGATCCGACGCATGCGCGTATTCCCAGTCGAACAAGATCAATGAGCCGCCGCGATCGATCAAATTGAGCGTGTGCAAGTCGCTGTGACACAACACGGGAGCGACCTTGGGCAGCATCGCCAGCACCGCCAGTTGCAGCGTGGCCGCCGGCCGCAGAGCCGCCGCGGCGCCTGCGCGGGTCCCGGCGAGGTAATAATCGATCCACTTCGCCGGCGACATGAGGCGGGCCGGCGTCGGCACCGGCAACGCATGGATGCGCCGCGTAAGTTCGGCCATCCTCTGGATATTGACTCGGCGGCGCGCGTCCGCTGCACCCCACGACTGCCCCGCCTCCCAACGGCTGATCAGAATTCCGCGCCGCGGATCGAAGTGCTCGACAACGGGCGCAAGATCCGCAGCGGCGGCAGCCTTCAGCACCTGCGCCTCCCAATCCCGATCGACCCCCAAACCGTGCGGATTCGCAGCCACCACCCGCAACGCGTACGCGGCGCCGTCGCGCAGCACCCGATAGGTCTCATTGACCAACCCGCCTCCCAAACGATGCATATAGAGGGGCCCGGCCCCGGGGACATGCCGGGTCGCAAACCGCCGCAGTTCATCTTGCATCGTGTGCGCCCGCCGGCAAGGTGCGGCGCCATTGCCGCATGCCGATCACGATCAAGACCAGGTACAAGGCGAACAGCAGCATGGTCAAGTACAGGTGCCGGTTGAAATACAGACACAAACCGACGGAATCGATCACCAGCCACCAATGCCAATTCTCGTACACCTTCACCGCCACCAGGTAAGTGGCAAACACACTTGACCACGTCACCATGGAATCGACGAAGGGCCATGCAGCCGGCGTGAAGCGCCGCAAGACATACCAGCTCATCAGCGACAGGCAGATTACGCCCAGAAGTCCCGCCAAGTGACTTGAGATTGGCCAGCGGCGCACCGTGCGCCCCGCGCCGCCGCTGCCCTGCCGCCATTGCCAAAAACCATACACTGCCATGGCGGCATAAAAAGCATTCAGCGCGGACTCCATGTATAGGCGGGCCCAGAACAGCACCCACACATACAGGCAGGAACTGACGAACGCAGCGGCCCAGCACTCGAGCCGTTGCCGAATCGCCAACACGAGATACGCCACCGCCAAAATCGCCGCGACGATTTCGATCCAGCTCGTGTCGCGCCAGGCATTCACGAGCTGGACCGACAGATCGGGTATCACCGTTGCGCCAACCCCGGCAGCACCTTCATGACGAATACCAGTTGCGGAGCGGC
>JANXZQ010000433.1 GCA_025355445.1 Gammaproteobacteria bacterium | reverse complement strand
TGCAGCGCGCGTCGAACGATGATTTTTGTCCGGCGGCGACCTCTGCCGCGACTTTGGCCTCGTGGGACGCCTTGTGGGCAAGCATGGGCGCGCCGACCACATCACCGATGGCAAATATGTGCGGCACGTTGGTGCGCATCTGCTTGTTCACCGCGATGATACCGCGCGGATTAACCGCGACACCGGCGGCGGCGGCATTGATCACATTGCCATTGGCGCTGCGGCCGACCGCCACCAGCACTCGGTCGAATACCTGCGGCTCCGGCGCCTCGGGTCCTTCGAAAGTGGCGCGCAGACCGTCAGGCAGGGACTCGAGCTTGGCTACCTTGGTCTTCAGCAGGATGCGCTCGTAACGCTTTTCGATGCGCTTCTGCAATGGGCGTACCAAATCCCGATCGGTGCCCGGCATCAGGCCATCGCTCAATTCCACCACCGTTACCCGCACGCCCAAGGCGTCGTACACGCAGGCCATTTCCAATCCAATGATGCCGCCGCCAATCACCAGCAGGCGCTTGCAGTCGGGGGGCAATTCCAACGCGCCGGTCGAATCAATGACGCGAGGGTCATCCGGAAAATCCGGTAGCCGCGCTGACTCCGAACCCGCCGCGATGATGCATTGCTTGAAATCCACGCGACGCAGCCCGCCTGCACCCTGCACTTCCAACGAGAACGGTCCGGAGAATTTCGCCTCGCCGTGAATTACCTCGACTTTGCGCTGCTTGGCTAGCAAGGTCAGCCCACCGGTCAATCGCGTGACCACGCGATTCTTCCAGGCGCGCAGCAGGTCCAGATCGACTCGCGGCGGCCCAAATACAATGCCGCAGCCGGCCATGTTGGCGGCCTCTTCGATGACTTTGGCCGCGTGCAGCAGCGTCTTCGACGGTATGCATCCGACATTCAGGCACACGCCGCCCAACATCGGCCAGCGCTCGATCAGCGCCACTTTTAGTCCGAGGTCAGCGGCCCTGAAGGCGGCGGTATAGCCGCCGACCCCCGCACCGAGCACGACCAGATCGACAGCGCCCTGCGCCGGCGCGGCTGCGGCCGGCCGCTGCTGGGCAACGGGCGCCGCGGGTGATGCGGGCGCCGCGGGTGATGCGGGAGGCGCGGGAGCCGCCGCCGCAGGAGCGCCGGCTACTTGCACGAGGGCGATCAATGAGCCCGCCGCCACCTCGTCGCCCTTCTTGATGTTGATGCTGTCGATGATTCCATTCACCGGCGACGGCACGTCCATCGAGGCCTTCTCGGTCTCGAGCGTGATCAGCGGATCATCGATGCGAATTTCGCTGCCTTTTTTCACGAGCACGTCGACGACGGTGACGCCTTTGGAGTCTCCCATCTCCGGAATCCGCACCTCGACCACGCTCATAGCAGCGCCTTTACGTCGCCCAACACCTTGGCAAGAAACACCACGAAGCGCGCAGCGGCGGCGCCGTCGATCACGCGATGATCGTAGGACAGCGACAACGGCAGTATCAAGCGCGGTATGAATGCACCCTTGTCGTATACCGGTCTTTGGCTGGATTTGGACACGCCGAGGATGGCCACCTCCGGCGCGTTGATGATGGGTGTAAAGGCTGTACCGCCGATGCCGCCCAGGCTGGATATGGTGAATGTACCGCCCTGCATGTCGGTATTCTTCAATTTCCCTGCTCGCGCCTTTTCCGACAGGTCCGCGAGCACGCGCGCGGTATCGAAAATATTCAGCCGATCGGCGTTCGCTATCACCGGCACCACCAATCCGTTGGGAGTGTCGGCGGCGAAACCGATATTGAAATATTTCTTAAGAACGAGGTTTTCGCCGCCCGCATCCAATGAGGAATTGAATCGCGGAAATTCCTTGAGCGCCAGCAGGCAGGCCCTGATGATAAAAATCAGCGGCGTCAACCGCACTCCTGCTTCGGATGCCTTGGCTTTCATCGCCAAGCGTACGGCTTCGAGTTCCGTGATATCCGCGTCTTCGTGCTGAGTCACGTGCGGCAGATTGATCCAGCTTGCCTGCAGCCGGGCGCCGGAAATCTTTTGGATCCGCGACAGCGGCTTGACCTCGATGGCACCGAACAGCGCGAAATCCACCGTCGGCACCTTGCGCAGCGGCGATACCGGCGCAGCAGCCGCGGCCGGCGCCGTCAGAATGGCTTTGACATGGACCTTTACATCGTCTTGCGTGATGCGGCCCTTGGCGCCGGTGCCCTTCATCCGGCCGAGATCCGCGCCCAGCTCGCGCGCAAATTTGCGCACCGAGGGACTGGCGTAGGCTTTGGAGAACGCCGCTTCGTCTATCTCGGCAGACGCGCGCGCCGCGACCGGCGGCGTAGCCGCGCTGGCAGCGGCCGCGGTGGTTGCGGGTGCTGCGCGTGAGGACGCCTGGGACGCCGCGACTGCGCTTGCAGATGTGGACGCTGCCGCCGGTACCGGCGTCGGCGTCGCCGTCGGCGCGGACGGTGCAGCGGCAGCGGCGGCCGGCTCGAGCAACAGTATAAGCGAACCTTCAGATACCTTATCGCCTTGCTTGAGCTTGACCTGCGTGATGCGGCCCGCTACGGGAGCCGGCACATCCATCGCAGCCTTCTCTGTTTCAATAGTGATCAAGGGCGTTTCTTTCTCGACCTGCTGGCCATCCTTGACCAGGACATCAATTACGCTGACGTCTTTGAATCCGCCAATGTCAGGCACCAGAACTTCAGTTGGATTGGCCACGCTACACCGACAGAGGGTTGGGTTTATCCGGGTCGATGCCAAAGGCCTGCATGGCTTCCGTCACGGTGTGCTTATCGAGCTTGCCGTCGTCGGCAAGCGCCTTGAGGGCGGCGAGCGCCACATAGTGCCGGTCGACTTCGAAAAAGCGCCGCAGCTCCGCGCGCGAATCGCTGCGGCCATAGCCATCCGTGCCGAGCACCGCGTAGCGTCCAGGTATCCACTGGCGAATCTGATCCGCCACCGTTTTTACATAATCGGTGGCGGCGACGAACGGGCCTTCTCGATCCGCCAACGCCTGTTGAATGTATGTGAGCTGCGGCGGCTCATCGGGATGCAACAGATTGCGGCGCTCGATCGCCAGCGCATTCCTGCGCAATTCGCTGAAGCTCGTGACCGAATACACGTCGGCAGGCACGCCGTAGTTTTTTTCCAGCAGTTCGGCGGCTGCCAGCACCTCGCGCAATATCGTCCCCGAGCCGAACAACGTCACGCGCAGCTTGCCGCGGCCACCTGTCTGCAGCAGGTACATGCCGCTCAATATGCCCGGCGCCACGCCGGCCGGCATCGCCGGATGCGTGTAGTTCTCGTTCATGCAGGTGATGTAGTAGAAAATGCTTTCCTGCTCCTGGTACATCCGCCGCAACCCATCCTGCACGATCACGGCGAGCTCATAGGCATACGTCGGATCATAGGCCACGCAGTTCGGAACCGTGGTCGCGACCAATTGGCTGTGCCCGTCTTGATGCTGCAATCCCTCGCCCGCGAGGGTGGTACGCCCGGCCGTGCCGCCGACTAAAAAACCTCGCGCCTGACTGTCGCCCGCCGCCCAAATGAAATCGCCGACTCGTTGAAAGCCGAACATGGAGTAGTAAATGTAGAAGGGCACCATGCTCACGCCATGGTTGGAGTACGCGGTCGCCGCCGCAAGCCACGAGCACAAGCTTCCCGCCTCATTGATGCCTTCCTCGAGAATCTGACCCTGTTTGTCTTCGCGGTAGAACATGAGCTGGTCGGCGTCCTGCGGCGTGTACAGTTGTCCGACCGAGGAATAGATACCGATCTGGCGAAACATGCCCTCCATGCCGAAGGTGCGCGCCTCATCGGGTACGATGGGCACGATGTGCTTGCCGATATTCTTGTCCTTGACGAGGGTGGTCAGCATCCGTACCAGCGCCATGGTGGTGGAGATTTCGCGGTCGGCCGTGCCTTCCAGCAGCGAGCTGAATGCCTCAAGAGGCGGCACCATCAGCGGCGGCGAAGCCGAATTGCGCGACGGCAAGTAGCCGCCGAGAACGGCGCGGCGCTCCTGCAGATAGCTCAGTTCTTCGCTGTCCTCTCCCGGCTTCCTGAAGGTCAGCCCCGCAATCTCTTCGTCGGTGATTTGAATATTGAAGCGGTCGCGCACTTCCTTGAGCGCTTCATCGCCGAGCTTTTTCTGCTGATGCGCGGAGTTCAATCCCTCCCCCGCCTTGCCCATGCCGAATCCTTTGACGGTTTTCGCGAGGATCACCGTAGGCGCGCCCTTGTGGGCCACGGCGGAAGCATAGGCCGCGTATACTTTTTGCGGATCATGCCCGCCGCGGTTCAGGTGCCAGATTTCCTCATCCGACATATTGGC
>JANXZQ010000430.1 GCA_025355445.1 Gammaproteobacteria bacterium | reverse complement strand
GTATCACGTGACACCGAAGATCTTGGTGACCGGCAATGTGACCAACGTGACCAACCGCCTGCCGCCGCTCAATACGGCGACCTATGGCGGCACCAACTACAACCCCTCCTTGGATCAGCCGGGCGCGGTGGGGACATTTTTTCAGTTGGGCCTGAATTATCGCTACTGAGTCGCTCATCATGCACGTTCGCATCTCGGCATTTCGCGCCGGCGCCCTATTTGGCGCCTGTCTGCTGTCGGCGGGTCTCGCACGGTCCGCTGCCATCGACATGGGCAGCCTTGCGGTGGACGTGCGTGAGGCGTCGCGCGGCATCATGAAGGCGCACTTGCGCATGCCGGTGACGCCGGGCGCCATGACCCTGGTGTATCCGAAGTGGCTGCCGGGCCGGCATAGTCCGGCGGGTCCCGCGACCTCGTTGGCCGCGCCGCGCTTCACCATCCACGGCGCGCCGCTCGCCTGGGTGCGCGATCCCGTGGACATGTACGCCTTTCATTTGGATATCCCGGCGGGCGCCGGCGAACTGGATTGCGATCTGGAAATTCTCACTCTGCCGGCCCCGGATGGGGTGGTGCAGGGAACCGAGACGCCGCGCACCGCTACCGAGTCGCTGCTGATCCTGGAGTGGAATCAGCTGATCTTGTATCCGGCGCAATCGCGCAGCGACGATCTTACCTATCACGCCGCCGTGCGCCTGCCCGCGGGATGGAAGTACGCCACGGCGCTGACCACCACCGGCGTGAACGAAGGTGCAGTAGAGTTCGCGCCCGTCTCCTTGACCACGCTCGCCGATTCGACGCTGCTGGCTGGCCGCTACGTCAGGGATTTAGCCCTCGGCGGCTCGCCGGCCGTGACCCTGCATCTCGCCGCGGACACCCCGGTGGCGCTCAACTTGAGTCCGGAGACGGAGGCACACTATCGCGCTCTGGTGCGCGAGGCGTCGGCGTTGTTCGGTGCGACGCACTACGATCACTACGAGTTTCTCTGGGCGCTCACCGATCAGATCATGCCCGACGGGCTGGAGCACCATGAGTCGAGCGACGATCGCTCGCCGTTGCGCGCCTTGGTCGATGATCCGGTGCGGCGCGCCGAAGCGAATTTGCTGCCGCATGAATATGTGCATTCCTGGAACGGAAAATTCCGCCGGCCGATCGGGCTCGCCACCCCGAACTATCAGGAGCCCATGCTCGATGAGATGCTGTGGGTGTACGAAGGACTGACGGAATATCTGGGTGATGTGCTCGCAGCGCGCAGCGGGTTACTCACCGAAGCGGAATTTCGTGACGAACTGGCGCGCATCGCCGCCGCCATGGACTCGCATCGCAGTCGCCAGTGGCGCTCCTTGCAGGAGACCACCGTCGCTGCGCAGCTGCTCTACTACCAATCCCGCGGCTGGGCGGCACGTCTGCGCCGGCAGGATGATTTCTATCAGGAATCGGCGCTGCTCTGGCTGGAAGCGGACACGCTGATTCGACGCGAGTCCAAGGGTCGCAAGAGTCTCGATGATTTCTGCAAGGTGTTCTATGGGCCGCCGAGCACGGCGCCGCAGGTGAAGCCCTACGATTTCGACGAGCTGGTGGCCGCGCTGAATGCCGTGCACCCGTATGACTGGGCGGGGTTTTGGCGCGAGCGCTTGAATCGCCTGCGGCCGAGCGCACCGCTCGAAGGATTGCAGGCCGCCGGATGGCATCTGGCGTATACCTCGGACCCGTCCAGCATGCACGTCGCCCACGAAGCTGACGATCGCGATCTCGACCTGCACTACTCATTGGGCTTCTATGTGGATGACGAGGGGGCCACGGTAGGCGACATCGTTCCCGGTTCTCCCGCGGACCTGGCCGGCGTCGCGCCGGGTAGCCACTTGATCGCACTCAACGGCTACAAATGGTCCAAAGAATTGTTGCACGACACGCTGGCGCATCCGGAAGGCTCCGCCGCACCGCTGACTTTGTTAATCGAAAAGGACGACATGTTCAAGACGTTGGAATTGAATTATTCGGGCGGCGAGCGCTACCCCAATCTGATCAGGGACGTGAAGGTTCCGGATCTACTCGGCAAAATCGCGCACGCGCGCGCCACGGATCACCCATGAAGCCTCTGCACATCGTTCCCTGCATCATCGCCGCCGGCGGCGCGCTGTGGGCGGCAGGCGTGTGCGCACAAGCGGCGCCGGCCGGCGGCGATTCGGCCTCGAATGAACTGGCCGACATCATCGTTACCGCGGAGAAACGCAGTGAGAGCATTCAGCGCGTCCCATTGAGCATCGTCGCCTACGGCGGTGAAGCCCTGGCCGAAGTCGGTGCGCAGGACTTCTCATCGCTGGCCGCGCGAATCCCGGGCGTGAGCTTGATTTCGGCGGGCCCGGGGCGTAGCAGCTACTCCATTCGCGGCATCGCGTCGGTGGGCGGCAATGCGCCGACCACCGGCTTCTACGTGGACGAAACGCCCATCCTGCCCTCCGGCGGCGACGGCGCTACGGCCACCATCGATCCGGATCTGTTCGATCTGGCGCGGGTCGAAGTGCTGCGCGGACCGCAAGGCACGCTCTACGGCGCCAGTTCCATGGGCGGCACGGTGCGGCTCATCACCAATCAACCGAACCTCAACCACGAAGAGGGCACGGTCAAAGTCGAAGGCTCCGACACGGCGCACGGCGGCGGCAATGTACGCGTCGACGGCATGATCAACATCCCGCTGATCGACAATCGCGCGGCGCTGCGAGTCGTGGCGACCTATAAAGACTTCAGCGGATTCATCGATCGGCGAATCGGCGTGTGGGCGCCGAATCCGGATGCGCAGGCGGGATTTCCCGCCTATCCGGTATCGCCGACGCAGCCGACCTCGGTGGTGCACGACGTCAATACCGACAGAACGTTTACTGTGCGCACGCTGCTGAAAGTGGCCGTCACGGATGCGTTCACTATTACTCCTTCTGTGTGGTTACAGGACAGCCAGGCCGGGGGACCGCCGAATTTTGATATTCCCGAGGGCGGCTCGAGCCATGCGCTGGTGCAAAACCGCCCCTTCGATATCTCAGAGGCCTATTCGGACCGCTTCACTCTCAGCAATCTCACCATGAACTACGATTTGGGGTGGGGAAGTTTGTTGTCGACCACCTCCTACATGCAGCGTCACGAGACCACACCGGATGATGAAGCCGAGGCTCTGGAATACAACATTCCTCAGGGGCAGTTCGTGCCG
>JANXZQ010000394.1 GCA_025355445.1 Gammaproteobacteria bacterium | reverse complement strand
TACGGCTCCACGGCACGGGGCGGGCGGATCGTCGGCAGCGTGAATCCGTTCGCGGGCTTCGACCTTCAGGCGGTCAGGGACTTCAAGATCGCTGTCAATGCGGAGTACGAGAAGGCCCACTACAAGGGTTTTGACGGTTGCTACTTCTACCAGGACATCACCGGAAAAACCATCTGCGGCTCCATCAATGGTCAACAGCTCGCCCGCTTGCCGAACTTCCAGATTCGTGTGACGCCGAGTGACACGCAGATCTTCTCCTGGGGCTCGGTAACCGAGTACGTGACCTACGAGCACGTCGGTCAGCACTATCAGGACAACACGGGCCTGAATCCCTTACCCAGCTACTACGACCTGGCCGCCGGCATCGTTACCGATCTCGGCGACAACTGGGAACTTCGTCTGGCGGGGACGAACCTGACCAATCAGGTAGGCCTCACTGAGGGCAATGCCCGTTTCGGCGGAAACACCGCTCAGAACGGTGTCAACTTCGGACGGTCGATCCTGGGCCGCCAGGGCAGCGTCGAGGTCAAATACAAGTTCTGACATCCCGCCTCTAGTCTGATCGCAGTGGCTCCCCTCGCAATTGCCGCGAGGGGAGCTACGAGCCGATAATCCCCCCGATGAATGCCGCGTTAATTGAATCGATGCGGGGGATCAGCGATGAGCTGCATTCCGGCCGTTTTCGCGAGGCTCACGATAGCCTCGAAGCCGTCGTAGCCGCCCATCCCGCCTACCCGGAAGCCCTGCGCCTGCTCGCCGGCACCAAGCTCGTTTTGGGCGATAGCGCCGCAGCGGAAGCGCTACTGCGCCGTGCGCTCGACCTGGATCCGCGCTGGACGCCGACACTCGTCACGCTGAGCGAGTTGTTGTTGCAGGGTGGCCGCGGGAGCGAAGCCGAATCCCTTTTGAAGCGCGTAGCGGGCGGATCAACACCGTATCCACGCGCGGCCCTGCTGCTGGCGCGCCACTACAACGACTTGGGCCGCTCGGCCGAGGCGCTCGCCGCCGCCGCGCCGCTGTGTTTGAGCGGCCACGCCGATGCCGAACTGACGGCGCAGCACATTGGCGCTCTCGCGGCGCTTGGCCGTCACGGTGAAGCGGTGGCCGCTTATCGAAGCATCGTCGCCTCGGCGCCGAACAATGGGGCCGCGGCTCACGGTCTGGCGCTCGCGCTCGATGCCGCCAATCAGCACGCTGAAGCGGAACAGGTCGCGAGCGATGCGCTGGCACGCGGACCGAAGACGGCGCCGCTGTACACCACCTATGCCGACAGCTTGATCGCTCGAGTCAATCCCGCGGGTGCCGAGGCGGCGTTGCAAGAGGCTCTGAAACTCGAGCCGCGGCGCATCGACGCGCAGACCACACTCGCGAAATTGATCTGGGCGCGCACGGGCGACATCGGCCAAGCGACGGCGGCGCTCGATCGGGCCACGCAAACCTTCGTGAACGATGACTCATTGTGGGCCGCCAAGGCGGCACTGCTGCAAGGAGCAGGAGACGCTCAAGGCGCCTATCGATGTTTGAGCGGACGGGCCGCGAGCCCGCAGGCGCCACCCATGCTGCTGGTCCGTGCCGGCCTGGCGGCGCTGGAATTCGATGCGGTCGCGGCGCTGAAGCTTGCTGAACGGGCGCTGCGCGTGGTGCCGGAGAATGCCGCCGCACGCAGCCTGCTCGCCGCAGCTCTGTTGGGCGTCGGCGATGCGCGCGCCGCCCTCGCCCACTGTGACGCGTTGGTGGCAAGGGCACCGGACGATCAGTACTACATCGCGCTTCAGACAACGGCCTGGCGCTTGCTCGGGGATGAACGGCATGTACAACTGTGCAACTACCCCGAGCTCGTGGTGCAAATCCCCCTCCTGGCTCCCCCGGCATGGCCCGACTTGACAAGCTTTCTGGCCGATGTCGAGACCAGCCTCAATCGCCTCCACGACCCGTACGGGCATGCGCAGCTGTTCCAATCGCTGCGTCACGGCACGGAAACCACGCAGGATCTCAGCCGAAGCACCGATCCCACCCTTCAGGCGCTCTTTGGCGCCTTCTCCACGCCGATACGCCAATACCTGGAGCATCTCGGCCCGGGTGCAGATCCGTTACGGCGGCGCAATCGCGGACGATGGCAATTCAACGGCAGCTGGTCGGTGCGCCTGCGCACTTCAGGACACCACACCCAGCACGTACATCCGCGCGGCTGGATTTCCTCGGCGTGTTACGTCGCACTGCCCGACTGCATGAGCGATGGCCGCACTGACCAGGGGATCTTAAGCTTCGGTCAGCCGGGAATTGCAACGAATCCGGCGCTGCCCGCGGAATTCACGGTGCGCCCGAAGGCCGGCATGCTGGTGCTCTTTCCATCCTATTTCTGGCATGGCACGCTGCCCTTCTCGAGCGCCCAAGCGCGCCTTACGGTGGCGTTCGATGCGGTGCCCGGCCGGTAACGCGATCCGTTACGGATCCGTTACGGATCCGTAACGGCAGCACGCGTATGCGTATCTGGCGAATCGCGAGCGCACCGGGGTGATCGCCCTGGATGCCGATGAACCCGCTCGGCGCAAGGCCATACTTCGGGTAGGCCGAGAATTTGCTCGCGGCGACCTTGGCCTTCCAGTCGGGGCTCAGCAACTCATACTCCACCACTTTCTGGCCATTGAGCCAATGCTCGACGTGATTGCCCCTCACGAGGATTCGCGTGCGGTTCCAGTGATCGTAGGGATGCACCACGCCGGCCGGAGCGGCGTACAGGGCGTAGGCAGATGCCGCGGCCGTGAACGGATTCTTCCCGTCGGGCGCGTTGGCATTATCCAGCAATTGGTATTCCGGGCCGCTCCAATAGATGTGGTCGTATTCGCGCGTGGCCCGGTAAAAGATTCCGCTGTTTCCCTCCTTGCCTATCTTCCATTCCAGGGTGAGCTCGAAGTTGCCGTACATCTCCTTCGACACGAGGTCATCCACTGATCCTTGCTTGGACAATACACCGCCCGTGATCCGCCAGCCCGATGGAAAGCCGTCGCTGTTCCAACCGCGCCAGGCGGGCGCGTCGTCGTTCAGCACCAGTGCGCCGCTGGAGCGAAGTCCCTCGCTCGAGGCTATAGTGGGCAGCAGCGCCGAGCAGATCAGAGCGGCAATGCAGACATAGTGTTTGATTTGATTCAAGCGAGTCCCAACTTTTTAAGTAGTTCCGGTGGCGGTCCGTCGAAGCTCTTCAACGGCACGTTGCCGATGAATTTTAAATCCGCGCGGCCGATGGGAGAAGAATAGAAGCCGCCGGCGGTTAAGTCCCGGTACAGCGCGAAGAACTGCGCAGCCTCGCGCAGACCCGTGTCAACGCGCGCGAGATCGCAGATATCGTCGCAGAGGCTCATTTGTCCCGCGGGATTCACCTCAGTGAAGTTCTGCCCGAAGCGGCGCTGCGCCTCGCTGTCGAGCCAGTAAAATCCGCCGAGCACCATGCCCCGATCGCGCTCAAAATCGGGATACGGCGCACTCACCCACTCATCGATGAAATCGACCACGCCGGCCGCAGAGGCGCTTACCGAATCCTCATCGGCGGGAATGATGATGTCCGACAGCGTTGCCGCCAGCCGCCGCTGCGCGGCGGTCATCGTCAACGGCCACACCCCGCCCGCATGGTAATTCACGGTGAGATTGGGATCGGTTCCATAACTTCGTGCCGTCGGCGCCGCATAGGCGCGCACATCGCGATGGCGCAGCAACGGCCACGCCGCGCTCGCGGCCAGCACCCACTTGAGCGTCGTGCGCCGGTCCATCTACAGCTCCTTGCGCCGCATGCACTCGAGAATATGGTCCGACGCGCGCCATGCCAACGCCATGATGGTGAGTGTCGGGTTCTTATCCGCGTTGGAGGCGAATACCGCGCCGTCGTTGATGAACAGGTTCTTCACGTCCCAGGTCTGACCCCAGGGATTCGTCACCGACGTCTTCGGATCGGATCCCATGATGGCGCCGCCGACTTCGTGAATGATGGAGCCGCCGGGAGCGATGGCCTTGGCGCCGTCGCTCTGCACTGCGTGCTGCGTTCGCCCGCCCATCGCTTCGATGATGTCCGCAAAAGTTTTTTGCATATGAGCCGCCTGCCGCTGCTCGTGCTCCGACCACTGCCAATGAAAACGCAGCACCGGGATTCCCCACTTGTCCTTGACGCGGGAATC
>JANXZQ010000356.1 GCA_025355445.1 Gammaproteobacteria bacterium | reverse complement strand
TTCTTTGGCCTTACCGGTGCGTGGCGCGGCAAGCCCGCGTGGATGGCGGTGGCGCGGCCCGCCGTCACGGGGCAATTCGTGTTCGTCGTGCTGGCGTTCGCCTGTCTCGTGTACTGTTTCGTGAACAATGATTTTTCGGTGCTGTACGTGGCGCGCAATTCGAATTCGCAGCTGCCGCTGTTCTACAAGGTTGCGGCCCTGTGGGGCGCGCACGAGGGTTCGCTGCTGTTGTGGATTTTGATTCTGTCGATTTGGAGTGTGGCGGTTGCCGCCTTCAGCCGCCAGTTGCCGGTGGGTTTTTCGAGCCGCGTGCTAGGCGTGATGGGCCTGATCAGTGGCGGCTTCATGCTCTTCACATTGTGGACCTCGAATCCCTTCCTACGCTTGATACCGGCTGCGGTGGATGGCGCGGACTTGAATCCGGTGCTGCAGGATTTCGCGCTCGCGATTCACCCGCCGATGCTCTATACCGGGTATGTGGGCTTCTCGGTGGCCTTCGCCTTCGCCATCGCCGCCATGCTGGAAGGCCGGCTCGATCAGGCCTGGGCGAAGTGGACTCGCCCCTGGACCATTTTTGCGTGGTTGTTTCAGACCATCGGCATTGCACTTGGCAGCTGGTGGGCCTACTACGAGTTGGGCTGGGGCGGATGGTGGTTCTGGGATCCGGTGGAAAATGCCTCCTTCATGCCCTGGCTGGTGGGCACGGCGTTGATTCACTCGCTCAGCGTCACGGAGAAGCGCGGAATCTTCAAGAGCTGGACGCTGCTGCTGGCGATTTTTGCGTTTTCCTTGAGCCTGGTCGGCACTTTCCTGGTGCGCTCCGGCGTACTGGTGTCGGTGCACTCGTTTGCCACCGACCCCACCCGCGGACTTTACATACTCGCGTTCCTGGTACTGACCATCGGCGGCTCGTTGACCTTATACGCGTGGCGCGCGCCGAAACTGTATGCGGCGGGCGGCTTCGAACTGTTTTCGCGTGAATTCTTTCTGCTGGTGAACAATGTAATTCTGGTAAGCGTGGCGGCGCTGGTGCTTTGGGGCACGCTGTCGCCGCTGGTGTATGAATTGCTGGGCATCGGCAAGATTTCCGTCGGGCCGCCGGTGTTTGCCCTGATGTTCTTGGTGCCGGTGCTGCCCCTGATGGTATTCCTCGCGATCGGCATGCATTCGGTGTGGAGGCGCGGCAGGCTGACGGTCACCGCGCAGCCGCTGTGGTGGCTGCTGGGAGTGGCGGCGGCGCTGGCCGTGGCCATTCAGGGCCTGGTGTTCAAGGAATTCCATCCCGTGGGATTGCTCGGTTTCACCTTCGGCTTTTGGATCATTTTCTCCGCCTCGCTGGAACCGCTGCGCCGCTGGCGTCAGAAGCAGACGGTGTCGGCCGCTTTGCTCGGCATGTGCATCGCTCATTTGGGGGTCGGCATGTTCGCGATCGGCGCCAGCGGCGTCGAGAGCTACAAGATCGAAAAGGATGTGGCGCTGAAGCCGGGCGGCAGCTTCGCCATCGCCGGCTACGATTTCAACTTTCTCAATGCCAGGAACGTTCGCGGACCGAATTACGACGCGGTCGAAGCACTGGTGTCGGTGACGCGCGGCGGCAAACCGGTGGCGATTTTACGGCCGCAGAAGCGCCACTACTGGGTGCAGCAGACCGACAATAGCCAGGCCGCCATTTCAGTGAATTGGGCGCGCGACTTGTTCGTTGCCATGGGCAACCCTCTCGGCGAGAGCGCCTGGAGTATGCGCATCCAATACAAGCCTCTGGTTCGTTATATCTGGCTCGGCGCCTTGGTGATGGCCATCGGCGGCTTCATCGCCGCGACCGATCGCCGTTACCGGGTCAAGGTGCTGGTGAGCGCGCCGGCTGCGGCCGCTGCGCCGCCGAATTCGAAGCCGCAGGTTGGTATCGCCTGATGTGGAAATTCCTGCTGCCTTTTGCGGCGTTCGTCGCGCTCGCCGTGCTGTTTGCCTTTGGGCTCAACCCAACCCGAGACATTCATGCCCTGCCGTCGCCGCTGATCGGCAAGACCGCACCCATCTTTGCGCTCACCGATGTGCTCGATGCGACGCGCACCGTGAGCAACGCCGATTTGAAGGGCCAGGTGTACGTCTTGAATGTGTGGGGTACCTGGTGCGTCGAATGCCGCGCAGAACACGAGGCCCTGCTTGCCATCTCGCAGCAAAACGTGGTTCCCATCATCGGGCTCGATTACATGGACGATCGCGAGAAGGCGCAGCAGTGGCTCGAGCAGCTCGGTAATCCCTATCACGCCGTGGCATTCGATGCCGATCGACGAACGGCGATCGATTGGGGGGTGTACGGCGCGCCGGAGACCTTCTTGGTGGATGGTCAGGGCCGGGTAATCTATAAATTCATCACACCCATGACACTCGAGGTCTGGCAGCGCGAATTTCTGCCGCGCATCGCCGGCGCCCGCCGAGGCGGCGCATGAAGCGGCGCGTGAAGCGGCGCGTGGGCCTCGCGCTCTTCGTCCTGGTCATCGCGGCGGCCGGTGTGGCGTCTGCCACGCCTGCCGCGCCTGCCGCGCCTGCTACGCCTGTCGCGCCCGCTGCGGCACCGGCTGCGGTGGATGACCACGGCCAACTACTGGATCACACCCTGCAAGCGCGCTTCGAGCAGATAACCAAAGACCTTCGCTGCCTGGTCTGCCAGAACGAGTCCATCGCCGATTCGAACGTCGAACTGGCCGGCGATTTGCGCCGGCAGGTGCGAGAAATGCTGGTGGCGGGCCAGAGCGATGACGCCATATTCGATTTCATGACGGACCGCTACGGCGAGTTCGTGCGTTTCAGTCCGCCGCTGACGCCCAAGACGTTGTTCATTTGGGGCGCTCCATTCCTGATGCTGGTGCTGGGCGGCGTCATCATCTATCGGGTCGTGCGCAAGCGCGCAGCGATGCCGCTGGACGATGAGGCCGGCGCCGAGCCTGACGTAAAGTAACCACAATGAATATTTTTCTCATCATCGCAGCCGCCATGGCTGCGATCGCTGCTGCAGTGGTCGCCTGGCCGCTGCTGCGTGATCGGCAAAGCCGGATAGCCGGTGCGGTTCTGGCAGTGGTCGTGATCGGTGCGGCCGCCGGCCTGTATCCGCTGTGGTCCAATTGGAACTGGCACGCGTCGCCGCAGTCCGCGGGCGCGGCGGGCGGACCCGACATTGCCGCCATGGTCGCGAAGCTTGAAAAGCACCTGCGCGATGAGCCCACTGACCTCAAGGGCTGGTTGATGCTCGGGCGATCCTACTTGGCGTTGAATCGCCTGGACGATGCCATCGTCGCCTACGATCGTGCGCACCGGCTGGACACGAAGAGCGCGGAAGCGGCCATGGGCTTGGGCGAGGCCATGAGCTTGCAGGCGGGCGGCGAAATCACGCCCCCGGCTGCACAATTGTTCGAAGAGGCATTGGTCTTGGCACCCGGCAATCCCAAGGCGCTGCTGTACGGCGGTTTCGCAGCCGCGGCGCGCGGCGAGCGCGTGCTTGCGCGTAGTCGCTGGATGGCGCTCAAGGAACTGCATCCGCCGGAACAGATAGAACGGATGCTCGATGTGCGGATCGCGGAGCTGGGACCCCCGTCGGGAGCCCCACCGGGTCCCGGCGCCAGCCCCAACGCGGCAACGGCTGGGACGAGCGCGTCGCCCGCGGGGACGAGCCCGTCGGGCGGGGACTTAAGAGGCGCGGAAGTCACTGTCACAATCTCCCTTGCACCCGCGTTGAAATCACGACTGGTCTCGGAGGCCCCCTTGTTTGTCTTCGCCCGTGAGCCCGATAGCCGCGGACCGCCGCTCGCAGCCAAACGGCTGTCGAGTACGGCCATCGGCACTCAAGTTAGCCTGTCGCCGGCCGATTCCATGATGCCGGGACGTATGCTGACCAGTGGGCAGCGGGTTTCCATTACGGCGCGGGTGTCGTTCAGCGGCCAGCCCACACCGACCAAAGGCGATTTGTACGGCGAACTCTCCTACGAGGTGGGGCGAGACGGGGTGCGCAATCTTGTGATCGATCGCGTCGCCGAGTAGGTTTTACGATGAGCGTCGCAATAAATCTGATGGCGGGAAGAATCCTCGAGGAGCGACTCTTTCCGTATCCAAGCCTGCGCGACAAGGATCGCGAGGTCCTCGGGTTGATGCTCGATGCCATCGACCAATTCTTGGGCCCCAAGCACCAGGACTTAAAGCGTTGGGATCGCGAGGCGGCACAGCCGGCGGAATTCATCCAAGCGCTGCGCGGCTTGGGGCTGTTCGGACTAATCATCCCGGAGGAGCATGGCGGCTTGGGATTGTCGAACGCCGGCTATGCACGCGCGCTAAGCCAGACAAGCTCGCATGACAGTTCGGTGTCGCTCACCATCGGAGCGCACAGCTCGATCGGCATGAAGGGCATTTTATTGTTCGGCACCGCCGAACAACGCGCGCGCTATCTGCCGAAGCTGGCCGACGGCTCGATGATCGCGGCGTTTTGCCTGACCGAGTCCGGTGCCGGGTCGGACGCGGCGTCGATTCGTACCCAGGCAGTCAAGAATGCCGGGCGTTCCTGGTTGAAGCGGCATGGCCGGGTGTCAGCCACGGGCCTCATGAGGACAAGATGGGGATCCGCGCCTCCTCGACCACCACGGTGAACTTTGCGAACGTGCGGGTTGCGGCCGATAACGTGCTCGACACGAAGGGCAAGGGCTTCAAGGTGCCATGGCGATATTGAACAATGGACGTACGGGCCTTGGCGGCGGGGCGGTTGGAGGCATGAAAGCCCTTATCGCTCTTGCGACGCAGCAAGCGCAGT
>JANXZQ010000348.1 GCA_025355445.1 Gammaproteobacteria bacterium | reverse complement strand
CCGCTCGACTGATTTGAACAAGGAAATCCCCGCCGGCCTGTATGCAGCGGTGGCCCAGGTGCTTTCCTACATCTTCAGGATACGCACCCTGAACCCGACGCTGCATACAGGCCGGCGGGGATTTCCTTGTTCAAATCAGTCGAGCGGTACAATGCCCGCGCCAACTTCGGCGACTCGAACACCGGCACGCGATTTTCCTCTGCAATGCGCCGGATGTTCTGCGCGACCAGATCGACGCCCTTCGCGAGCACGCGCGGCGCGCGCATTTTATTCGGGTCGTACTTCAGGGCCACCGCAAAGTGCGTGGGATTGACGATCACGACGTCCGCGGTCGGCACTTTGTGCATCATGCGGCGGCGCGCCAGCGTCTGCTGCATTTGACGGATACGCTGCTTGGTCTCCGGGCGGCCGTCCGATTCCTTGGCTTCGTCGCGCAATTCCTGGCGCGTCATGAGGAGCATGCGTTTGAACTGAAACAGCTGCAGCGGCACATCGACGATGGCCACCAGCGCCAGTGAGGCGCACAACCACAGGAACGACCAACCTACCAGCCCGGCGCCGCGGCCGATCGCCGCGCGCGGCTCCATGTGCGCCAGCGCCACGACGTCACGGAATGTCCACGACACGATGCCCGAGCAAACGCCGCCCACCACCACGCACTTGAGCAGCGCCTTGCCCAGTTCGGAGGCGCCTCGCAGCCCGAATAGCCGCTGTAATCCGGCCAGCGGACTTAAGCGAGAAAAGTCCGGGGCCATGGCGCGCAGGCTGAAATTCCAGCCGCCCAACAGCATAGATGCCAGCAGCACCAGGCCGACCAGGGCGGCGAATACCGGCAGCAGAACAGTGAGCGCACTCATGCAGGCGTCGCCCAGTGCGGTCATCATGCCGTCCGGTTCACGCAGCGTCTGCGCATCGATGTTGAGGCCGTGCCGCATCATCTGCGACAGCCGGGTAGCGAGCGAACCGCCCACTGCGATCAGGGTCGCGCTGCCGCCGATCATGGTGGCGAAATTCGTCAGCTCGCGTGACCGCGGCAACTGACCTCGCTCGCGCGCCTCTTGCAGGCGCTTTTGCGATGGCTCTTCGGTGCGTTCGCCGCCCGTTTCGGCCTCGGCGGCCATCAGTGGGCCACCGCAGGGGCGCGCACGAGATCGGCGGCGGCATCTAGCGCGCTGTTGATGAGACTGGAGACGCCCGCCATGACGCCGTCGAGTCCGACGATGAGCACGAAGAACCCGCACATCAGGGTGATGGTGAAGCCGATACCGAATAGATTCAGCTGCGGCGCCGCGCGCGTGACGACGCCCAGCGCCAAATTGACGATCACCAAGGCGATGACTGCAGGCAGCGCGATCAGCAGCCCGGTCTCGAATACCCGCGCCCCCCACAGGGCCACGGACAAGAAGAAATTCCTGTCGATGTGCGCGGCGGCGATGGGCAGGGTGTGAAAACTCTCGGCCAGCGCGCCGAGCAGCACCAAGTGCCCGTTGATCGCAAGATAGGTAAGGATGCCGAAAATCATGAACATCTGGCCCAGCACTGTGGTGTTTGCGCCGCGCTGCGGATCGACCAACGTCGCAAACCCCAGACCCATGCTCAGCGAGATGGTTTGGCCGGCGAAGGTCAATGCCTCGAAGGTCAGCTGCACCACCATGCCGATGGCAACACCTATCAGGATTTCTTGCACCGCCGCGAGCACGCCCGCGCCGGAGAAAATCGACAGGGCGGCCGGTATCTGCACCAGTGGCGCCATCAAGAAGGCCAGCGACAGCGACATGACGATCTTGACGAAAGTCGGTATGACGGTCTCGCTGGCGACCGGCGCCGCGAGCACGAATCCGCCGACCCGCAGCATCGGCCACCACAGGCGGCTCACCCAGTGGGAAACGTCGGCAGCATTGAGCGTCACTGGCTGCATGTGCGCGCTAGCCCACCACGGTGGGAATGCTGGCGTACAAGTCCCGCGTAAAATCGCTCAGTACGCGCAGGATCCAAGGCCCGGTCACGAACAGGGTGAGCACCAATAGCAGCAGTTTAGGAATGAAGCTCAGCGTCGATTCGTTGATCTGCGTGGCTGCCTGCAGCATGCCGATCACCAGTCCGGCGATCAGCGCAATCAGCAGCAGCGGGGCGGCGATCATCGAGGTCACCAACAGCATGCGGTGCGCCAATTCCATGACATTCTCGGGCGTCATTGGTGAAAACTCGAGGCCAGCGTGCCCATTAGCAGAGTCCAGCCGTCCACCACCACGAACAGCATGATCTTGAAGGGCAGCGACACCAGCACGGGGGACAGCATCATCATGCCCATGGACATGAGCACGCTGGCGACGACCAGGTCGATGATCAGAAATGGAATGAATACCATGAAGCCGATTTGAAAGGCGGTTTTCAATTCACTGGTCATGAACGTCGGAATCAAGACGCTCAGCGGCACATCGTCGGGGGTCGCGAATTGCGTCTTGCCGGAGAGCTTGGTGAACAATTGCAAATCGTTCTCACGAGTCTGTGCCAGCATGAATTTCTTCAGCGGCTGCGCCGTACGCTCGATGGCCGGCTCGCCGGCCAACTGACCGTCCAGATACGGCTTGACGCCGGCCGCGTACGATTGCTCTATGGTCGAGCTCATGACGAAGAAGGTCATGAACAGCGCGAGGCCGGTCAGTATTTGATTCGAGGGCGTCGTTGCCATGCCGAGCGCCTGACGCAGAATCGACAGCACGATGATGATGCGGGTGAACGCCGTCATTGCCAGCAAAATCGCCGGCAGCAACGTCAGCAACGTCATCAGGATCAATACTTGGAAGGTAAGCGAGTAGGTCTGCGCGCCGTCGGCGGCCGTTTTTATGGCGATGGCCGGCAGCGCGCTCTGCGCCTGTGCGGCATGGGCCGCCAGCAACGCGAACAACGGCATTAAGCGCAAACCGGCTCGCTTCATGCGGACCCGCCCGGCCGTTTCATCAAGTCGCGCATGCGGTCGGCGAACGCCGGCGGTTGACCTGCGCCCTTGAGCATTATCGGAACCGCCAGCGGTGTGAGTCCCACCAACCCCGAGGCGCCGACTCCGATCAGCACTTGCGATTCACCGACACGAATCAGCACGATGCGATCTCTCGGGCCGACGCTCAGTTCATCGATGACGGCAATCTGCCCGGAGCCGCGCGGTCCTGCCAGCTTGAGCCGCTTCAACGCCCAACTGATCGCCAGAATCAGCCCGACGATGGCGACCAGGCTCAAAGTCAGCTGCGTCAGACTGCCCACCGACAGCGGCGAGGTCGGTTGGGGCAGCCCCGTCATTTGGCGTGCTCCATCCTTTCGGTAGCGCTCACCACATCCGTCAGTCTGATACCGAATTTCTCGTTCACCACCACTACTTCGCCGCGCGCAATGCGCACCCCATTGACCAGCACATCGAGCGGCTCGCCGGCCAGCCGGTCGAGTTCGACCACGGCGCCGGGCGCCAACTGCAGCAGATCTCGCACCGGCATGCGAGCGCGGCCGACTTCCAGGGCCAGCGTCACCGCAACGTCAAGGATCAGGTTCAAGTTCATTTCCCCGCGGCCTGCCCCGGCGGCATTCGGGCCCAGCTCGCCGAATTGCGCACGCGCGACGGCGGCATTTTTCGGATCGGGCGTGCTCATGGGGTGGCTCCTGAGATGATTTTGAGTGCGTTGCGTCCCTGCGAGACGCCGAATCGGCCGCGGTACAGCGGTATATCCCCTGCGTACAGCAGCACCTGTTGTGGCGCCTCGATGGGAATGATGTCTCCCGGGGACAACCGCACCAGTTCGCGCAGACTGATTTGCGCCTGCGCAAGAATGGCGCGGGTATCGACTTCAGCGCTTTGCAGCGCTGCGGTGAGTGCAGGTCCCCACGCTTCCTGCTTGCGCAGCGTCGTCTGGTCGCCCTCGGCGGCGAGCGTCTCGCGCACCGGCGCCAGCAGGGCTTCGGGCAGCAGCCAGTCGATACGGCCGCTGCGAGCGCCGAATTCCACGGTGAACTTGAGGACCAGAACGTTTTCTTGCGGCGTGCCCAGCTGCACCAAGCGTGGATTCGTCTCCTGCTTGATCAACTCGAACTCCACCGGGGTCACCGGCGCCCACGCGGCTCCAAGGTCAGCGGCGAGGCTGCGCAGCATGAGTGCGAGAAAGCGTTGCGCAGCCGGGGCGATGGCTGCCTGGGGATCGGAAGTGGCGCGCCCCGATCCGCCGAAAAAGCCGTCCAGCAGCGTCAACAGCAATGCCGGCTCGACGCTGACGAAGGCGAAGCCCGGCAGCGGCTTGAGGCGCACCACTGCGAGGCTCGCCGGCACCGGCAGCGCGGCCTGCAAGTCCGCGCTCTTCGCCGATTCCAACGCGTTGAACTGCATGCTGGCATCGCGGCCCAGCAACGCCGATAAAGATGCGCCGGCGCGCTCGGCGAAGCTTTTGCTCACCACTTCCAAAAGCGGCAGCTGCATACGGTTGATGCGTTGCGACGTGAAATCGTAGGGCCGCACCCCGCTCGCGTCATTCTTTTCGAGCAGCGCCGACACCTCTTCGTCCGAAATGGCTGCGCGCGCAGCGGCCTCGGTCATTACTGCACCACGAAACTGGTGAACAGGAGGTCATCCACATCCGGTCCGCCTTGTTTCTTCTGTACCGCGCGTAATTCAGCAAGCGCCTCCTCGCGCAGCTTCTCTTTACCCTCGCGCGACATCAGCGACTGATAGTTGCGATTGCTCATCAGCAGCAGCAAATTGTTGCGTATCAACGGGATGTTCCTTTGCACGCTTTCGATGGCTTTTTGATCGTGCGCCATGACTTCCATGGTGATTTGCAGAAAGCGCACCGCGGAGCCTTCCTCGAAATTCACCACCAGCGGCGGATCGATGGCGAAGTAGACCGCCGTCCCCTTGCCGCCCGCGCCCTCTTCACCGTGGCCTGCGGCCGACACGGGTATGATGGCCTTGATCCTGCCGTCCTTGTCCAATTGCAAATCGGGGAGCGGGTGCAGCTTCGCGTTGATGAAGCCGCCGACCACGACGGCAATGAGAGTCAGCACGAAAATGCCGATCCCGTTGATGAGATTTCCGCCGCCGGATTTTTTCGGCG
>JANXZQ010000347.1 GCA_025355445.1 Gammaproteobacteria bacterium | reverse complement strand
AATCGGCGCCTGCAGCACCCCTAACAACAGCGACAGCGCCTGCGCGCGCGTCGGCAATGAAGCCACGCGCTCGAGTGCATCGGGTTTGAGCAATTGCCCGCCCAAAGACACCAGCATCGTCACCAATTTGTCGTTGTCCTTCGCAAATGCCTTGACGATTCGAGCGGCAGCGCCCGGATCATCATTGGAGAATGCGAGAACAATGGGCCCTTTCAGCGCCGGAGAAATGCACTCGAAAGCGGTGCCGGCAACGGCCTTGCGCGCGAGCGTATTCTTGACGATCCGCAAATAAACTCCTTCCTTGCGCGCCTTGGCGCGCAGGTCGGTCATCTGCGTCACGGTCAAGCCACGGTTCTCTGCGCCCACCACGGACAGGGCTTTCGCCGCGACCGCGTTGACTTCTGCCACCACGACTTTCTTCTCTTCTAACTTGAGTGCCATTTAGGTCCCCCGGAAAGAAGCGTCACACACCAGGTACGAACGCCGCCGCTCGTACCCACCCTTGAGTACGTCCTCGTACTCGTTGGTGCGACCTTCACCAGGAATTCCTGATTCGGGTCCCACCATCTGCGCAGGCTCTCTTTAAGAGCTACGAGCTTCCCGCGAAACTCCAAGCTCGCCTGCGGTCTTCGACGGTGGTTGCGTTCGGCCTTTCGGCGTTACGCAGCCCTCCGCAAAACTATTAGCCCAGACCCAGACTGGTCTGGTCCACCGACACGCCCGGACCCATGGTCGAGGACAGCGTCAGCTTCTTTAAGTAAATGCCCTTCGAGGTCGCGGGCTTGATCTTCTGCAGATCCGCCACCAGCGCCAGCAGGTTTTCCTTCAGCGCGGTCGCCTCGAAATTGGCGCGCCCGATTTGCGCGTGAATGATGCCCGCCTTGTCGGTCCGGTAGCGGACCTGACCGGATTTGGCATTCTTCACCGCTTCCGCCACGTTCGGCGTCACCGTGCCGACCTTCGGGTTCGGCATCAGCCCGCGCGGGCCCAATATCTGTCCCAGCTGGCCGACGATGCGCATGGCATCAGGACTCGCAATCACCACGTCGAAATCGATCTGCCCGGCCTTCACCTTCTCCGCCAGGTCTTCGAAGCCGACGATGTCGGCGCCGGCCGCTTTGGCAGCATCGGCATTCTTGCCCTGGGTGAACACGGCAACGCGGACCGTCTTGCCCGTGCCATGCGGCATCACCGTCGAGCCGCGGACCTGCTGGTCCGATTTGGTGGCGTCGACTCCCAAATTCACCGACACATCCACCGATTCGTTGAATTTCGCCGTGGCGAATTCCTTGACGAGCTTGAGCGCGTCATCGATGGGGTATGACTTTCCCGGCGGCAGCTTTTCCTTCCAGGTCTTCGTTCGCTTCACTGTCGTCGCCATTTTAGAGCCCCTCCACGTCAACGCCCATACTGCGGGCGCTGCCCGCGATGGTGCGCACCGCCGCATCCAGGTCGGCTGCGGTCAAATCGGGCATTTTCATCTTGGCGATGTCCTCGAGCTGCTTGCGCGATATCTTGCCCACCTTGGAGGTATTCGGCGTGGCGCTGCCCTTGGGGATGCCAAGAGCCTTGGCAATGAGCACCGACGCCGGCGGCGTCTTCATGATGAAGGTAAAGCTGCGGTCGCTATATACCGTTATCACTACTGGGGTCGGTAATCCTTTTTCCAAGGCCTGGGTCTGTGCATTAAATGCCTTGCAGAACTCCATGATGTTCACGCCCTGCTGGCCCAACGCGGGGCCCACCGGAGGTGAGGGGTTCGCCTGGCCTGCAGGGATCTGCAGCTTGATATAGCCGGTAACTTTCTTCGCCATGATCGCTAACCTCGTTGGGTACAAACGCCTCCTTGCGGGAAGCTCCCCTAGTTCAGGGGCTTACGCCCCGAATTCAACGGGGCCGCCGAGGCCCCGTCCGATAAAAATCAACTAATCAACCTTTCTCGACTTGCGAGAAGTCCAATTCCACGGGCGTCGAACGCCCCAGGATCTGCACCGCCACCTGCAGCCGGTTCTTTTCGTAATTCACGGACTCGACTACACCGTTGAAGTCGTTGAACGGGCCGTCGGTCACTCGCACCACTTCGCCGGGCTCGAACAGCACCTTCGGCTTCGGCTTGTCCACACCTTCCTCGACACGGCGCAGAATCGACATCGCTTCCTTGTCGGTAATGGCCGCCGGCTTGTCGCTGGTGCCGCCGATGAACCCCAAGACCTTCGGCACCTCTTTGACCAAGTGCCAGGTGTCCTCGTCCATTTCCATCTGCACCAGCACGTAGCCGGGGAAGAATTTGCGGTCGGACTTGCGCTTCTGGCCGTCGCGCATCTCCACCACTTCCTCAGTGGGCACCAGAATCTCGCCGAACTTGGCCTCCAAACCGGCGCGCTTTACCCGCTCCTTGAGCGACTCGGAGACCTTGTGCTCGAAGTTCGAATACGCGTGAACGACATACCATCGCAGGGACATAGACAGCTCCGAATACTTCAGCCGGATTGACCGCTCAGCAATCGAGTCAGCAAGGTGAGAACCCAGTCGAGTCCCCAAAAAAATAGACCCATCA
>JANXZQ010000245.1 GCA_025355445.1 Gammaproteobacteria bacterium | reverse complement strand
TGCCGCCCATGCCAGCGGCCGGCGCGGCATGAGCGATGCGTCGGTATGCAGCAGCGCTTCATTCGCCTGATAGTGTATGGCGCCCAAGATCTCGCGTTCCTCATGCGAGGCATCGGAGAGCATTTTAAGGGCTTGATCGCTATGGCAGGCAATGAATACCTGATCGAAATTCTCCACTGCGCCGTTCTTCAGCCGCAGCGCGACGCCGTTCGTTCGCCGCTGCAGGGACGCGACCGGTGTGTTGAGGCGGATGCGGTCGGCGAAGCGGGCGGTCAGGCGGCTGATGTATTCGCGCGAGCCGCCGCGAATGACACGCCAGGTGGGCCGATCGTTCACACTCAAGAATCCATGATTGGAGAAGAATTCGACAAAGAACCGCGCCGGGAAGTGCAGCATGTCGACCGGGCGCGAGGACCAAATCGCGGCTCCCATGGGAATGATGTAGTGATCGATGAAGTACTTCGAATAGGCTTCGCGCCGCAGGTATTCGCCCAAAGTGAGGGCCGGCGCGCCCACCTGCAGCAGCTGCGGCGCGTGCGCATTGAAACGCAGAATGTCGGCCACCATGCGCAGAAATGCGGGGCGCACGATGTTGCGGCGTTGGGCGAACAGGGAGTTGATGCTGGTGCCGTTGTACTCGAGGCCGCTGTTCTCGCAACGGACACTGAAGCTCATCTGGCTCGGCTGCCAGGGCACCTGAATCTCATCGAGCAGCCGGATGAAATTTGGATAGGTCCAATCGTTGTAGACGATGAAGCCGGTGTCGACGGCGTAGCCGCGGCCCTGGTATTCGACCTCGACCGTGTGCGTGTGGCCGCCTACGTGGCTGCCCGACTCGAACACCGTCACATCATGCTCGCGGCTCAGGTGATAGGCCGCGACCATGCCGGAAATTCCCGAACCGATAACCGCGATGCGCATCAATGGGGTCACTCCGCCGCCGTTTCATCCGGCTTATGGCGGTTATTCGACGGGAATCGCCGAACGGATGCGCTGCAACCCAAAAAAACTAGAAGCGCTTGCCGGCTCCTTCGCGGACGGCTGCCGGCACCGGCTTCAGGTCCCAAATCAAGCCGCAGAAGGACATCAGCTTCAACAAGTAGAAGGTGATGTCGAATTCCCACCAGTAGAACCCCTGGCGAACCGACGCCGGGTAGTGGTGATGGTTGTTATGCCAACCCTCGCCCAAGGTGATGACGGCGAGCCAGACATTATTGCGGCTGGCGTCGCCGGTCTTGTAGCGCTGACGCCCGAACACATGGGACAGCGAATTGATGGTGTAGGTGCCGTGATAGACCAACACCGTGGAGATGAAAAACCCCCACACCAGCATCTGCCAGCCATTGGTGCCCAACCCGGGCGCGACGTGCTTGAGCAGCACTCCCAGCAGGAAAACACCGACACCGAGCAGGGTTGGAATGGCAATATCAAAGCGATCCAGGAAACGCAATTCCGGATACTTGAGCAGATCCTTCACCCGCGAAAGATCGGCGGCGAAATGTTTGTGCGACATGAACCAGCCCATGTGGCTCCAAAAGAAACCGTGCTGCACCGGAGAATGAACGTCATCCGGTTTGTCCGAGTGGACATGATGGTGGCGATGATGCGCCGCCCACCATATGGGCCCGCGCTGCACCGCCGAGGCGCCCATCAACCCGAAGATGAATTGGCCGGCGCGCGAAGTCTTGAAGGTGCGGTGAGAAAAATAGCGGTGATAAAAGCCGGTGATCGCAAACATGCGCACCACGTAGAGTGCCAGCGTCATCGCCAGCGCGACCCAGCTGAACCCCACCCAGATGACGGCGAGACAGGCGACATGCATCAATAGGAAAGGCAGCACCCGCGCCCAGTCGACGTGTCTGCCGGAGTCGCGATGCAGCTGCGCGGGTTTCGGCCGCGTCGCAAAGTCACTATTGCCGAACCAGCGCGACAGCTCCCGGCCCACTCTCTCAGCAGTCCGCGGCTCAGCCGTGATTTCATTCTCTGGGGTCATCTCGATTCCTGTGACTGTAACGCTGCAATACGCTCATCGAGCGGCGGATGGCTCATGAATAGCCGCGTGAACCCGCCGCCACCGCCGGGGTCGCCGCCCCTGGTGCCACCTCCCCTGGCGCCACCGCCCCTGGCGCCACCGCGGTATTGATCCCGAAGGCCTGCATCTGCGGCGGCATCGGCTCGCCCTGGCTGCGCTTCAATACCTCGAGCGCGCCGATCATGGCGCCCGTGCCGACGAGATCGGCGCCGCCGCGATCGGCACGAAATTCACGCCGGCGCGAATACCCACTGACGATCATGCTCGCAACAATTCCGAGGACTATTTGCGCGACCATGGTAGACAGGAAGAAACCAATACCGGACTCCCCGCGATCATTCTTGAGCAGCGCCCGGTCGACGATGCCGCCGATGATGCGCGCGAGAAATATCACGAAGGTATTTAGCACACCCTGCAGCAGAGCAAGGGTAACCATATCACCATTCGCGACATGGCTGATTTCGTGGCCGATAACGGCCTCGATCCGAGTGCGGGACATGCTGCGCAGCAGGCCGGAACTCACCGCCACCAAAGCTGCATTACGCCGCGCGCCGGTGGCGAATGCATTCATTTCTTCGGCGTCGAAGACACCCACCTCGGGCATACCGATGTGCGCTTGGTCAGCCAGGTGTTTGACCGTGCTGAGCAGCCACCGTTCCACCTCCGATTCGGGCGAGGCGATCACCCGCACGCCCATGAGTCGTTTGGCGGTCCACTTCGACAGTGCCAGTGAAATCAGCGACCCGCCAAAGCCGACAATGGCCGCGAACACCAATAGGCCGCCCATGCCTCCCTGGCCCAGGCCACCATGGCCCAGGCGCACGCCGAATACCTGCTCCACGACGAAAATCACGACGCTGAGCAGCGCCAGCACGGCCAAATTGGTCACCAGGAACAGGAAAATGCGCTTCATGTGCCCTTTTCTTTGCCGAAACTAATCACAATATCGTAACGCGGCTCCCGTTACGTCGGGACGGTCCTGTCTATTTCAAGGACGTCCCGACCGCCTTCGGCGGGGGCTCGCCGTACGCGGCCCCGCGCGCCGGTCGGTTCTGGTATGTGCTTGTGATATATAGTATTAATTGCAAAAGGCTGGCATGCAATATAAGGATTATTACGACATTCTGGGTGTGGCCCGCGCTGCCGACGCCGATGAGGTGAAGCGCGCCTACCGCAAACTGGCTCGCAAATACCATCCCGACGTCAGCAAGGAAAAGAACGCAGAGAGCAAATTCAAAGAGGTCCAGGAGGCCTATGAGGTGCTGCGCGATGCCGAGAAGCGCGCGGCCTACGATCAGCTGGGACGAGACTACCGGCCGGGCCAACAATTCCGTCCGCCGCCCGATTGGGGGCAGCGATTCGGGCAACCGGGCAGTCAGCGCTTTTCCGATGTCAATGGTTTCAGCGATTTCTTCTCGAGCCTTTTCGGCGGCGCGGCACAGGCGCCGGTCGCCGACGCGGAAGCAGGTTATCTGGAGGTCACCGTGGAGGAGGCCTTCGCCGGCACGAAGCGTCGCGTTGCGCTCACCGAGGGCGGGCGCACCCGCCACGTCGATGTGCAGATCCCTTCCGGCGTCATCGACTCCCAGGCGCTACGAATTGCGAGCACCGGCGGCCGCGGGTCGCTGATATTGCGGGTCAAACTGCGGCCGCATCCTTTGTATGTGTTGCAGGGCAGGGACGTGCAAATCGATCTGCCCTTGGCGCCCTGGGAGGCGGCGTTGGGCGCGAAAGTGGCCGTGCCCACCTTGGGCGGAACGGTCGAATTGACCATACCCGCCGGCGCACAATCGGGTCAGAAACTGCGTTTGCGCGGCCGCGGCTTTCCCGGGACCCCCGGCGGCGATCAAATCGTCAGCATCAAGCTGGTAACGCCGGCGGCGCAATCCGAGGAGGCAAAACAAGCCTACGAGCGGATGAAGAAAGACTTCAATTTCGATCCGCGCGCCGGCTGGCTCCCGTAGAAAGCCGCCGTCAGCCGTCGCCCACATCGTCTCCGGGGACCCCTCCATCACCATCGCCGAGTCGATCGGGTAGCCACTGGCCGGTGCCTTGTGGCGGAAGCTGCGATGCCACTAATACGCTTTGCGGCTTCACGAACAGTGCCGATACTTCGGGGTGGGCGCCGCGAATGCGCGTCTCCAGTTCGATCACGGCTCGCTCGATGTCCGGCGCACGCAAGTAGTCGAAGAAATCCAGGCTCAGCATGGCGACCACATTATTGGGGGCGAGCTGCACCGTCACGATACCGTTGGCGCTGCAAACGCCGGCGATGCCCGCCGCCGTGCGTATGATGGCGTCGCTCAAAACGGGATCGGCGCGCTCGCCGATCAGCAATTCCTTCGATTCTCTCGCCAGCAGTGCGGCCACCGCTGCCAGGATGACGGCAATGGCTAGCGACGCCACTCCGTCCCAGCGCGAATCTCGCGTCAGGAGGGCCAGCGCCGTGCCGGCGGCCGCGGCGAAAATGCCGAGAATGGCGGCACTGTCTTCGAATACCACGATGAAGGTGGGTGGATCCTTGGAGCGCCGAAACGCCTCCCACCAGCCGCGGTAACGCTTGGTCGCGCGGAAAGCGCGCATGCCGACCAGCCACGATGCGCCCTCAAAGGCCAGCGATATGGCGAGAACGATGAAGATGACGGCCGGCCGTTTAATGGGCATGGGGTGCAGCAGGCGCGTTACGCCCTGATAGACGGAAACGCCGGCGCCCAGCGTGAAAATCAGCAGAGCGATGACGAAGCTCCAAAAATAGAGCTCGCGACCATAACCCAAGGGATGGCGCCGGTCGGGGAGCCTAACTGAGCGTGCGATGCCGTACAGAAGCAGCACTTCATTGATCGTGTCGACCAGCGAATGCACGGCCTCGCTCAGCATGGCCGCCGAGCCTGTGACCGCCGCAGCCACGAACTTGGCGGCAGCCACCAGCAAGTTGCCCGCCAGCGCCGCCCAGACCGCAACATTGGTGACGCTCTTGGCCATGATACCTTGAAGAACCCGCCGGCGACCCCATTTGACCCGAGGCGCCCGCCGCCCGTAGGACACCCGTATAACAATCAGATTGTAAGGCCCATGACGACCGAAACACAGCCGCAGATCAAAGAGTTCCAAGCCGAGACCAAGCAAGTGTTGCGCTTGGTGATCCACTCGTTGTACTCGCACAAGGAGATATTCCTGCGCGAACTCATTTCGAATGCCTCGGATGCCTGCGAGAAGTTACGCTTCGAGGCGCTGGCCAAGCCGGATTTATTGGGCTCGGATGACCTGTCGGTGCGATTGGTGCCGGACAGCGCGGCCGGTACCCTCTCGATCAAGGACAACGGTATCGGCATGAGCGAAGCCGAAGTAATCGACAATCTGGGAACCATCGCGCGCTCCGGCACACGGCGATTTCTCGAGACTTTGAGCGGCGATTCCGCCAAAGATGCCCAGTTGATCGGTCAATTCGGCGTCGGCTTTTATTCGGCGTTCATTGTCGCCGACAAGGTCACGGTGCTGACCAAGCGCCTGGACTCCGAGGCGGTGCGCTGGGAATCGGACGGCGAGGGCCAGTATCAAATTCAGGCCGGCGACAAAGCGGACCGCGGCACAGAAGTGATCCTGCACTTGCGCGATGAGGACAAGGAATTTCTCGAGCCTGGGCGCCTGCGCCAATTGGTGCGCAAGTATTCGGATCACTTGAGCATTCCGATCGTTTTGACAGCGGGCGAGACCGAGGAGACCGTCAACCAGGCCAAGGCGTTCTGGACGCGTCCGAAATCCGAACTCAAGGACGAGGATTACCAGGCGTTCTACAAGCACCTCACGCACGACTCCGAGGACGCGCGCGCTTGGGCGCACAACAAGGTCGAGGGCAACATCGAGTACACCTCGCTGCTGTATCTGCCGAAACGCGCGCCATTCGATCTATACGAACGCGACCAGAAAGGCGGCATTCAGCTCTACGTCAAGCGTGTGTTCATCATGGACAGGGCGGCGGAGTTGCTGCCGCCGTACCTGCGCTTCATGCGCGGTCTGGTCGATACCGCCGATCTGCCCTTGAACGTGTCGCGCGAGCTGCTGCAGAACAATCGCACGGTCGAGAAGATCAAGGGCGCCTTGGTAAAGCGTTCGCTGG
>JANXZQ010000314.1 GCA_025355445.1 Gammaproteobacteria bacterium | reverse complement strand
CTGCCGTGGTCAGTGAGGAAACGATGCCGTTGATGTCCAGGCCCGATCCAATACCGGTCGAGGAGATGACGGTGCTGGCCGTCGACGTTGCCGTCGATGGAATGGTTGATGGTGTCGATGAAATCGAAGAGGCCATGTCTTTCGCCTTGATTCTGATTAGCCCATATGTCGGCAACCCAGATCAGTACTTAAGCAAGAGACGTACCATCTTGGGCATGCACCGCTCGGCGGTCGGCCGCATCCGTTACGCGTGGCCGTCGACCAACCCGCCGGATATCCCCACGCTGCGCGCCAGCGCGGGAAACTCTGATATGAGAAACTCGCCGACGACAGCGCCGCTGGCCGGGTTGATCTGCTGGATCACCTTGTTGCCGGAACTCGGATCCACCCGAAACTGATCCGGTCTGCCTGAGTCATTGAGATGTTTATTGAGTTGCGCCACGAGCGCCTCGAGGGAGGCGGAGTCGCTCGCCTTGACGGGCGCGTGAGCGGCCGGCTCGGCTGTTCGCTTGCCGCCGGGCGGCAATGTCTTGCCGCTGCGCTCCTGAGTGGAGACCGGATTCTGCGCCTGACTTCCGTGCACTAGGCTCGCCGCCGGTATCTTTACCGGACTGCCATCGCTAGCCATATTGCCACCTGCATAGTTGACAAAAAGTTGCGCGATACTCCTAGTCGCTGAAACCTCGCTCCGTGCGAACTGCCCGGGCGTTTGCACGCCCGGGCAGCACATTCACATCAAAACATTACGCTGCTTACTGCAAAAGCTTCAGAATCAATTGCGGCTCTTGGTTGGCCTGCGCCAACACCGAGATACCCGCCTGCTGCAACACTTGGTTCTTGGTCAGATTGGCCGTCTCTGCCGCGAAGTCCGCATCCTGAATGGTGCTGCGCGAAGCCGTCAGGTTCTGAGCAGTTGCCTGCAAGTTGCTGACCGTCGACGTGAAGCGGTTCTGGATGGCGCCCAATTGGCTCTGGAAGGTGCTGACCGTGGCCAGCGCAGAGTCGATCGCGGCGATCGTGGAGTTGGCACCGGCTACCGTCAACACATTGGCGTTGGCGAGAGTGGCGTTGCCCAAGGCGATGGTTTGGCCGCCGGCTCCGAAGCCGACATCCGCCGAACCTGCGCCGCCGATCACGATGTTGTTCGAAGCTGACAGAGTGAGTGTGCCCTTGCCCACTGTCTGCGTGCCCGAAGCGCCGATGCCCGCGCCCGTGCCCGTGCCGCCGGTGCCGGCCGTCACAGTTTCGGTCTGGGTGATGTCACGGCCGTCGGCGGCCGTTAGCACCAGCGCGCCGGTTCCGGACAGGCTCGCCGACACGCCGGTCTGCGAGGAGTACAGGTTGATCTGCGTGGCAACGCCCGAGCCGGTCAACTGCTGGCCGGCCGCAATGGCAGTGCCGGCAGCGTAGATGGCTACGCCGTTGATGGTCAGGCCGTAGGTGGTACCCGCGCTGCCGCCCGTGATGGTGGAGAACGCGCCCGCCGCGGTGACCGTGGTCGAGGCGCTGGCCGTCAAGCCGGCAACGCCTGCGCCATTGATGGCCGCAGCCTTCGCATACGCTGAACTCGCCGATTCACCGGCCAGTGCGTTCGACGCGTTGGCAGAACCCGCCACGCTGGCGCCGATGGAAACCGCCGATCCGGTCCCCACCTGAACAGTGAGGTTGGCGCCGGTCAACGCAACCGCCGTGACGGCACCGCTGGTCGCTGAGGCAACCTGCCCGATCTGATCGGCGCGCACGCCCTGCGCCAGGTTGATGGAAATGGTATTGCCGACGTTGGCGCCGACTTGATACGTGGTCACACCGCTGCTGCCGTCGAGCACGTTCAAGCCGTTGAACGAAGTCTGCGACGCGATACGCGTGATTTCCGCGATCTGCTGCTGCACCTGCAGATCCAGAGCGGCGCGATCCGAGGCGCTGTTCGAACCGTTGGCGGATTGGACCGCCAGGGTGCGGATGCTCTGCAGGTTGTCGGTCAGCGTCGAGAGCGCGCCGCCGGCAGTCTGGGTCTCGGAGATGGCATCGTTCGCGTTGTGAACGGCCTGGTTGGTGCCGTTGATCTGGGTCGTGAACTGGTTGCTGATCGCGAGGCCCGCGGCGTCGTCGGCCGCGCTGTTGATGCGCAGGCCCGAGGACAGGCGCTGCAAAGATTGCCCAAGTGACGACCGCGAAGTCGTCAAGTTTCGCTGCGCATTGAGCGAATCGATATTCGTATTCAGTGTAAGTGACATTTATGAACTCCTGAAAGTTAAACCACCGGCCCTTTAGGCCCTACCGTTTGTGTTCACTTCACCCACCTCGGGCGGACCGGTGACCACATCCAAAGTCCTTATCGGACGGTTGGCGCCGTTCTTGAGGGAGTCTGGCTGCTTCCCGGGCGGTTTTTTTGCGCTATGTCGCAAAATCCCTTAGAGGAATTTGACAGTTGCGCAAGCTCGGCCAGCAGGCGCCCGGCGGCCCCGATGCCGCCCTTAGCGGCCGAAATGGGCCGTTTTGGAGTAGAATGACTACGATAACCCGCCACCATTCCTGGCCATCTTGAAAATCGTCAATCGCAAAAGCCCGAAAGTGGGCTTTGTCAGTTTGGGCTGCCCCAAAGCACTGGTCGACTCGGAACGCATTCTCACGCGCCTGCGTGCCGAGGGCTATGAAGTCGCCGCCAGTTATGGCTCGGCCGACCTTGTCGTGGTCAACACCTGCGGTTTCATCGACGCCGCGGTGGACGAGTCCCTGGATGCGATCGGCGAAGCTTTGGCCGAGAACGGCAGGGTCATCGTCACGGGGTGCCTCGGGGCGCAGCCGCAGCGCATTCTCGACCGGCATCCGCAGGTTTTGAAAATAACGGGGCCGCAGCGCTATGAGGAAGTCGTGGCCTCGGTGCACGAATACTTGCCGCCCAAGCATGAGCCGTTCCTCGACCTGGTGCCGGCTGAGGGGGTGAGGCTCACTCCCCGCCACTATGCCTATCTCAAGATCTCCGAGGGCTGCAACCATCGCTGCAGCTTTTGCATCATCCCCTCCCTGCGCGGTGACCTGGTCAGCAGGCCGGTCGGCGAGGTGCTGCGGGAGGCGGAAAATCTCGCGCGCGCCGGGGTCAAGGAGATCCTGGTCATCTCTCAAGACACCAGCGCTTACGGCGTGGATCTCAAGTATGCCGCCGAGCCCTGGCGTGGGCGCGAGCGCCAAGCCCGCTTCTATGACCTCACGGCTGCGCTCGGCGAGCTCGGTCTGTGGATTCGTCTGCACTACGTCTATCCGTATCCCCATGTCGATAAGGTCGTCGATCTGATGGCCGAAGGCGGCGTACTGCCGTATCTCGACATCCCGTTTCAGCACGCCAGCGCCCGCATTTTGAGACTGATGAAGCGCCCGGCAGCCGCCACCAACACCTTGGAGCGCATTGCCGCCTGGCGGCGGGTCGTGCCCGACCTCACCATTCGCAGCACTTTCATCGTCGGCTTTCCCGGAGAAACCGAGCAGGACTTCGAAGAATTGCTGGATTGGCTGCGCGTGGCGCAACTCGATCGAGTGGGCTGCTTCGAGTATTCGCCCGTGGAAGGCGCGGCGGCCAACGATCTGCGCCTGGAGCCGGTGCCCCCGGAAATCAAGGCAGAACGCCGGGCCCGCTTCATGGAACTGTCGGCGGAAATCAGCGCCGCGCGGCTCGCGCGAAAAGTCGGCCGCGAGATGCAGGTACTCGTCGACCGGGTGGACGGCGCCGTCGCGGTGGCCCGCTCCAGCGCCGACGCACCGGAAATCGATGGCACCGTCAGAATCAGCGGTGCCGGGAATCTCGCCGTCGGCTCACTCGCCCAGGTCCGCATCACCGCGTCCGGGGCTTACGATCTCGAGGCGGAATTGGTTCAGTTACCTTAAATGCACGCGGAGACAATGTGGAAATTGCTGCAGACCGAGTAGTACTCATTCATTACACCCTGAAAGGCGACGACGGCGCCGTCATCGACAGTTCCGCCGGCGCGGAGCCGCTGGCCTACATTCAAGGGCACGGCAATCTGGTCTTGGGCTTGGAGAAGGCTTTGGAGGGCAAGCAGGACGGCGACAAAATCACCGTCTCGGTGGCTCCTATCGATGGCTATGGCGTACACAATGCCGCCCTGATCCAGCGGGTGCCGAAGCGCTCCATGCAGGGCTCAGGCGAGATCAAGAAGGGCATGCAATTCCAAGCGCAAACCGACGATGGAATGCGGCTGTTCACGGTCACCGCAGTAGTCGGCGACATGGTGACTCTCGACGGCAATCACCCCCTTGCCGACAAGACCTTAAACTTCGACGTGGAAGTGGTGAGCGTGCGCGACGCGACCGCGGAAGAACTCGAGCACGGCCATGTGCACGGCGCCGGCGGACACCACCACTAGAGATATTTGAACAGCGACAGTCCCTGCGTGATGGTGTAGGCCTGGAACGCAGCGCTGAGCGTGGTGTTCTGCTGGTCGAGAGTGGTGATGGCGCTGGCATAGTCGAGGCTTTGCAGCGACGATATGGAGGTCTGCAGCTGAATTTGCTGAGTGCCCGCCACCGACTGCTGCGTGGTGATCGAGTTGAGCCGTGCGCCGACGCTGGAGCGCACACTCGATAGGCTGGAGAGCGCCTGATCGATATTGTTGATGGCGCCCGCCAAGGCATTGTTGAGCTGGGCATTGGCCCGAGAAGTGCTGCCGCCCACCTGCAACGCGCTGACGATGTTCTGCACCGTCGTAAACACGCTTTGATTGGTACTGGGCGCGACGCTGAACGAATCGCCGGCGGCCGGTTGGCCGTTGAGCGTGACCTGCACGCCGCGAAAGCTGATCGAACCCCCGTCGGCGTAGGTGCCGGACGTCACCAGTGCATTGGCTGAATCGCGAACCTCATAAGTACCGGGCGCCGTGAAATTGATGGCGTACGTGCCGCCGTCATAGGTACCGGCGGCGGGTGACAAGGTTGTCGCCCCCAGCACACCGGTTCCCGTGTTGGCCGCCGCGGGAGCCGCCGCGAAGGTACCGTTCCCGGTCGGAATTTGATTGAACACGGCATCCCCGCTGTCGCCGTCCGCAATGGTTTGACCGGCCGCGATTTGCACCTGGCGCTGCCCCTGATCGCCGTTGTACGTGGCGCCGCCCGCGGTCTGCGTGAATGGCTGGGTCTGGCTCGCGAAGCCGCCGAACAGGTATTCGCCATTACCGTCCTGGGTATTGGCAAGCCCCACGAGGCTGGCCTGAATCTGCGTGGCCTGAGTCGCGATAGCGCTGCGATCCTGCGCCGACAGGCTGGAATTGTTCGCCTCGAGCGCCAGATCCCTCAGGCTTTGCAACTGCGTCTGTACTTGCGACAGAGTGCTGTCCTCGGTGGACAGACGGGTCTGGGCGCTGTTGGAGTTGGTCACGTACTGCTGGCTTTGCGCCAGGGCCTGGTTGTAATTGTTGACGCTGCCCGCCGCCGTCGGGTTTTGTGAGGCGGTCGTGAACGACTGATTGCTCGTAATCTGGTTCTGCGTCTGCGATAGATTCGATTCCAGCGTCTGGATTTCCGCCAGAAATTGGCTTTGACTGAGGGCCTGGGTTACGCGCATATGATGTCCTAGCGGTAGGTGCCGTTCACGGAGTTGATCAACGTCGTGAACAGGCTGTTGCCAATGGTCAGTGCCTGCGCGGCCGCCTGGAAAGCTTGCTGCCACTTCAGCAGGTTCGCGGCCTCTTCGTTGAGATCGATTCCGCTGACCGATTGCACATTGGCGGCCGCCTGAGTGTTGATGGCGGTCTGTGCGGTTTGCGCGGTGTTGATTTGCTGCGCCTGGCTGCCAAGGCCGGTGATGAGGGCGCTCACCGCGCCGGTGATGCTGGTGGTGCCGTTTCCGAGGACGCCCACCGTCTGCTGATTGGCCGCCGCGAGAGCGTTGCGATTGTCTCCCGTGCCCCCCGCGTTGCTCTTGATCGTGAATACATCGCCGCTGGCCGGAGCGCCGCTGATCTGCGCCTGCCAGCCATTGACGTCGATATTGCCGCCGTCGGTGTAAGCGACGTTGGCTCCGCCATTGACCGAGTAGGTCGTGGCGCTGGTGAACTGAATGGTAACC
>JANXZQ010000242.1 GCA_025355445.1 Gammaproteobacteria bacterium | reverse complement strand
GGATCTTTTCATTCGCTTCGCACGCGGGCCGCTCGCGGCGGCGGCCGAAGTTCACGCATGAAACTGCGCCCCATTGCCGCCATCGTATTGCGCCAGCTCTATCTGTTGCGCGGCAGCCCGGTGCGCGTCATTCCCATAGTCACCTGGGTCGCCATCGACGTGGTGCTATGGGGTTTCATCACCCGCTACTTGAACTCTGTGAGCGGCGACGGCATCGACTTTGTGCCCACGCTGTTGGGCGGCGTTCTCCTCTGGGATTTCTGCACCCGCATCATGCAGGGGGTCTCCACGGCGTTTCTTGAAGATATCTGGTCGCACAATTTCCTGAATCTGTTCGCCTCGCCGCTCTCGATTGCCGAATACCTCTCGGGATTGGTGATCACCAGCGTACTCACCAGTATCATCGGCGTGATCGTGATGGTTGCCCTGGCCACCGGCGTCTTTCATCTGCAATTCTTTAGCATGGGGCCGCCATTGGGCGCCTACCTTCTGGTGCTATTCGTATTTGGTATCTCCCTTGGCATATTCGGGAGCGCCATTGTGCTGCGCTTCGGCCCAGCCTCCGAATGGCTGCTATGGCCGCTGCCGGCGCTGCTGTCGCCTTTCGCTGCGGTGTTCTATCCTTTAGCGGTGCTGCCGCGATGGATGCAGTGGGTGTCTTACACCCTGCCGCCGTCGTACGTATTCGAAGGCATGCGCGCGTTGTTGGCCGGCCGGCCCTTTCCGGGAGACCTGCTGCTCCGTGGGTCGCTGGTCGCTGTACTTGAATTGCTGCTATCGGCGTATTTTTACGCACACGTATATCATCACGCGGTGCGGACCGGATTGCTGGCGCGCTACAGCGCGGAGAGCGTGTCCTAGTTTGGCATGGAGCGTCGGTGCCCCAATCCCTGATCAATCCTTCATTGTCGCGGCATACGCCGCCGCCGCGATCATGTCCGACATCCCCAAAGCCCCTGCCACTGCCTGCATGGGTGCGGCGCTGCCGCCCGCCCTGTCCTTGGTCTTGAACGCCAACAGCTGCCGCAGCAAATAAGTCGGTGATCGCCCCGCCAACGGTGGAATTAAACCCGCGCCTTGTAAATGCTCACCGTGACAGCTGGTGCACGGCGCCAATTGTCCCGGCACTCCCATTCTCGCAATCTTGCGGCCTCGCTGCACGCTGCCCAGGGGAACAAAGGCGTTGTAGCGCATCTCATCGTCGCGATGCTCGTGGCGGCCTAGATCGGGCGCCCACTCGATCAGGCGTTGCCCGAGAATCTCCTCACCGCCCCGCGGATCGATGACATAGATCCAGGCCGCCGCGCGCATGCGCGGAATGCGCGTGCGCTCCAGTACCGCGACCCGCGGCCGCAATGTTTGCGCGGCGAAATACCCGGCGGCAATGGCCACCTCGGCCTCGTTGGAATTTGCTGCCACACCGCGCATCAGATCGACCGGGACGTACGGCTCGCCGTGCCAGACGCTGCGCCGCGCACCCGATTTAATATCGGCCACCTGCTGAACGATGTAAGCGGCCGGGAGCCCTGCTAACGCGGCGTTTTCGGGACGTCCCTGTCCGCTCGGAAGATGGCAGTAGCCGCAGGCGAACGTGGCCGGCGCGCGGCCACGCAACACGATTTCCGGCATCGGCGAATGCTGCTCTGGATGCCAATCGGGCGCGAAGAACAAATCATGAAGCTGGGCCTCGGTGAACTGGAGCCGGCTGTTGGCGATATGTATCGGCTCGCTGCTGTCATCAGGCTTTGCGGTGATCGCGCCCGCCGGATTGAGGGGGAAGAGCCAAGAGATGGAATCGCGCAATTCGCGAGAATCAGTCGCGCCGCGCACCTCGGCGACGGCTTCGCCCCGCGCCGGCGGCACCCAACAACACACCGCCAAACACGTGGTGACAATCCAAACCGGCGCCCAACACACGATCCAGTCAACGTCCATCAATGCGTCATCGCCGATCAATGGGCAGTATCTACGTTTTTACTCTTGGTGCGAGCAAGGGCTCGAACAAGTCCCCGCTTCCCGGGAGGGGTGAGAGTCAGCACCCGCTTGCGCACGGTCCGCAAGATCTCGCGCGACTCCTGCGGCGATGCCGGCTTCAGTAACTCGGCCAAGGCCCTTAGGTTGCCGTCGATGTGCTCGCGAAACTGTGATTGCACGGCGGCACTCTTGCGCGGCGCATCGCCCGCCAGTGCTGCCACCGCGCATCCGTCCGCGCGGCCGTCGCGGTGGTTCTCATCGAGATAGAAATCGATGAATCCTGGCAGATCGGGCTGGTCCGGGCCGAGCCCGTGCTTGCGCATCGCCTCGCCGCTCTGCTTCATCGCCAACTCCAGCGCTTCGGTCACCAGTTCGTCGCGAGAGCCAAAGTGCTTGTAGAAGCCGCCGTGCGTGAGCTTTAACTCCTTCATCAAGTCTGCAAGGCTGATGCCGTCCACGCCGCGCTCCTTGAAGCGGCTGGCGGCGGCCTCCACGAGCCGGGCGTGAGTATTGGCTTTGCTGGCTTTCGAATAACCCATGCCCGTCTGTATAGCACACGAGCAAATTAGGCACCGCGCTGATCACCGGCGCCTCCACCGGCATCCGTGCCACGTATGCGGATCGTCTGGCACGCCGCGGCTATGACTTGATCCTCGTCGCTCGCAACAAACCGACATTGGAGAAAGTCGCGGCATCTCTGGGGGCGCAAACCGGCGTGCGGGTTCAAGCACTGCCGGCCGACCTGACCAAAAAAGCCGACCTCGAACACGTCGAACAGGTACTGCGACACTCGCTCCTTTTGCAACGGCCGACAGCGATCGCCTCGATCACGATATTCAACTGAATGTCGTGGCTCCGACCCGGCTATCCTGCGCGGTGCTGCCGGGGTTTTTCCAGCGCAATCGCGGCGGGATCATCAACATCGGCTCGGTGATGTCGCAGATGGTGCAGCCCGGCAATTCCGTGTATGGCGCAACCAAAGCTTGCCTGCTGCATTTCAGCGAAGTCTCGGCGCTCGAAGTGGGTGATTCCGCCGTGCGCGTGCAGGCGGTGCTGCCGGGAGCGACCCGCACGGCCCTCTGGGATCTCGCCGGCGTTGGAATCAAGAATTTACCTGCCGATATTCTAATGGAGGTTGATGAGATGGTGGATGGCGCGCTGGCGGGATTCGATCAGGGCGAGCAGGTGACCGTTCCGTCACTGCCGGACACCGGCGATTGGCAGCGTCTGGTGAAGGCTCGCGCGGACTTGCGACCGAATCTCTCTCGCAACCATTCGGCGCCCCGGTATAAAATCCCGGCTTTCGCGGCGGCATAAACCCATGCGTCGCCTAATGCGAGGATGGCGAACCCATACGAGGACAGCAGAAGTTTGGCGACTAATAAACTTTGGCCGGTTGATGCCTCGGAACTCGACAACCCGATGTGGTCCGCACTCAACGGACCCCATCGGGAGTTGGCAGTGCGGCTGGAAGATTTGATTTGGTACCCGCCGTCGATTGCACCCTTCGTCGCTGTCCCTCATGCGGACATCCTGCCGGACCTGGAATCCGCGTATGGTCACGGACTCGCAGCACCAGCATACTTCGTCGGCACCTGCCCGAAATCTGTGCCGGAGAATTGGCAGGTCGCATCGCGCTCGAACATTCTGCAGCTATTTCCCAGCGGCGAAATCGCCGAGACGGGCGAGGATGCCGGCGTCGTGCTCGGCGAGAACGACAGAGACGCCATGCAGCAACTGACACAAATCGCTTTTCCCGATTTCTTCCGTGCACGGACCGGCGAATTGGGCCTGTACCTGGGAATCTACGAGGGACCCCGACTGGTGGCATGGCCGGCGAGCGCCTCGCGCTGACCGGATGGCAGGAAATCAGCGGTGTATGCACCCACCCCGATTTTGCCGGGCGAGGTCATGCCCGTCGCCTCACTCGCGCCCTCTTGAGCCGGCAGCGGCGGCGCGGTATTCGCTCCTTTCTACACGTCAGCGAAGGCAATATGGCGGCGCGCCGACTATACGAATCCATGGGCTTCGTCGTGCGAGCCAGCCTGCCAATGTGCAAGATCGAACGAATTGCTGGCAAAAGTCCTTAGCGTTGCGCAGAAGCGCGCTACGAATCACTGCGCACCGGCTCACGCCGACTATCTCTTGGGGTAGGTCGAGTAGAATCGGGTTTTGGAGGCTGACCATGAATTCAAACACGCCCACCGACGCTCATGCCGTGAACATCGCGGTGCTCGATGACTACCAGGGCGTCGCGCTGACGCTCGCCGATTGGTCAGCGGTTAGCGCACGCGCCAACGTCGTTATTTTCAATGACCATCTCACCGACACCGAAGCCGTGGTCGAGGCGTGGGCGCGC